>CAZCXZ010000011.1:10565-26550 GCA_964502705.1 Uncultured Candidatus Berkiella sp.
CTTATCGATCAGATTGACCAACGAAAATTTGAAGTTAAAGATTATTTGTATGTAATAGTTATTTTATTGGAATCTTTTGTTGGCAAAGTTGCTGATGTGTTTGAGCTAGTGGGCGAAAGAAGCGATCAAATCGTAACCATGTTGGTAAAATCCATTAATAATAAGATGAACAAAAATCATAGTGAATCATTGAATAAAATTCTTCGCGAAATTAACAGTCTTGAAAACTTATTGTCTAAGGGGTATCAAAGCCTATCAAGCATTAACCTGCTAGTTGGGTTCTATGAGCAAAATGACGATGAGCATCAAGAAAATTATGTGATCAAGAATATTGACATTGTTAAAAAGGACGTCCATTCATTATTAAAACATGGTGAATATTTATCTCAAAAATTGTCATTTCACTTACAATCTACGCTTGGGCTTATTAATATCGAGCAAACCCAAATCGTTAAAATGTTTACCGTATTAGCCATGGTATTCCTACCACCCACCTTAATTGCGAGTATTTATGGTATGAACTTTAAATTCATGCCAGAACTAAACTCAGCCTACGGTTATCCATTAGCTTTGGCCTTGATGGTTGCTTCGACGTTTATTCCTTACAAGTTCTTCAAGAAAAAGGGCTGGATCTAAAGGACTGGATCTAAAGGACAGCCATTCGGGTTTTGGTCGAAGGGTCTAAAGAGTGGTCGAAAGGACAGCCATTTTGTTTTTCAAGCAAATGTAAGGTTACAAAAATATAAGGCTAAAAGTCATTTTTTACTTTTAACAGATGAGTGGAGTGTTAATGGGATGGCGATTTTAAAATCTAAATAATAGAGTAGATAGGTTAAGCTGCATTGCAATAGGAACTTGATGCAGCATGAAGCCCTTTTGGGGCTTGGCAATGATAATGTTTGCCAAATTCCCTTAATACAGCAGGATGTCCAATAGCATAAGAGAAATAGGTTTGTAAATTTTTAACCATTTTTAGCCATGTTCTTGGATTGAGTGATAGCCGATCCAAAATAGGGGCAAGTTCTTCTGGTATTGCGCCAGGTTTGTCATCTCGAATGACTCGGCCAGTGGAGTCAACCAACTGCAAGTAATCAGTTAGTTTAAAATCGATGACAGGGAAATCAAACTTTTGTCTTGTTTGACTTTTGGTGCAAAAGGGCATGAGATGTATCGGTTGCTTGAAGTCATTGCATCTCGTATCCGTAATTGGAGGTGCAGCATTTCTTTTTAATTCTTTAGAAAACAATCGAAGTCGGTCCTGTATGGACGTGAAATCAGAAGATTCGGGTGTTGTTGAAATTTTTGCTCTTATAGGGTTTAGATCAACATAGACCATTGCACTTAACACAGCACCTTCATCTAATAGTGCTTGTGATTTAAAGCGGCCTTCCCAAAAGCGTCCCTTTTTGTCTTCCTCCTTATTTGAAACACGTGCGATAGACTCATTTAAACAACGCATAAACCAGCTAATATCAGTTAGACGTTGTCGCCATAAGGCAATTTTATATTCAACTTCCTTTTGGGATAGATATTTTAATGATTTTGCATCTGTTGGGAAAATATGTTCCCAGCGTCTAACGACTTCATCGTTGTGCCAAGTATTTGATTCAGGATCATTGATGAATAACACGAGATGATAATGATTGCTCATAACGGCATATGCGCAAACATGGATCGCAAAAACAGAAGCTAAATATTTAAGTCGTGCGACTATCCATGATTTTCTATGAGAGTAATCCCGCCCAGTCTCTTCATCATGTCCACATAAATAGGAACGGCGAACACAACGTGCCATGCAATGGTAATAAGGCGTTGCGTTTATGTCTATTAAGTTTGACCTTGGAATTGTCATAGAAAACATCCTGTACTGCAATATGCGTAAATTACAATATATCGTTACAAATATCAAGATGATAAAATGGCTGTCCTGACAGGGTATTACTGATGGTTAGCTGGTTGCTAGTCATAACTTTCGTAAATGAAAGTAGAAAAACGGGTGGGACAAACTGTCACGCTGCAGAATGGGAAGCTTCTGTTAATTTGCTTCATCTAATTGGTTACGATCACTTATCAATATACTTTTTAACTTGTTTATCAGATATTTTGATCAGGCAACCTTGTTTGTTAAGAACTTTAAAAAATTGACCTGGGTGCATTGTTTTCATATTTTCTTTACCTGAAATTGGGGATTTGACAGCAGGCGTTCTTCTTAATCCTTGTTCGGCGGCTAATTCACGTAAAGCATGATTAAGACCTTCAATAGCTATCATGGTCGTATAGGCTGTGTACTGTGAACAGAGCATTGGAATATCATCATTTTTGTCTCGTTTAGACCAAGCAGCTTTGACTTTGTCATCAATCGATTGGCTTTTTCCAAAATGATTAACTTTCGGAAGGAATATCTTTTTTGCGCCAATTTTAAGATACGCTTTGTTTCCGACTCCCGCTGTTAATTTATCTGTAACGATGGCGTCATGAACCTTTCTTTCAGTTTCACTATATAATTTGTTCAACTCACGTTGCCAATTGTCACCGAATAGTTTTTTCATATTATGAATATCACTTTCTTTAACTAATTTAGAAACATCAAAGCGATAAAGATCGTTGTATAAAAAATCCCCATAAGTCATTTCGTCATCGCCATCAAATTCACGTGTTAGATGCGCCATAGTGAGTTTGTCATCTTCTAATCGCACTGTGGCAGTGTGTCCATAGGGTGTAATCAATCTCATTCCTCTGCTGAACAAGCGCTCAAAACGTGATTCCTCTTCCATTACTTGCTTTTCTTGCTTAAGATTGTGAAATGCAAACAACGTATGTCGAGATTTGATTTTGTGCCGATCAACACGGACATTTTCTATTTGGTTGCGAAATTGTTCCGCTTTTTCGCACAATGATGCAAAATGAGGTTTTTCATCTGTTGTGTTAAACCACTTTTTAAGAATTTCATTAGTATCAGCGACTTCATTTAGCATCGCTGCCTCTCGCAAGGTTAAGCGATCGGATTCTGGAACCTCGTCTTTTAGGTTATTATTTTCGTCAAGTAATTTATCAACTTTCTGTTTAAGGTTATCATTGATATGTCGTGATTTATAAGTAAAGCGACGTAACGCAGTTATATGAGGTAATAAAGCGATAGCGAGTGATTTCATATTGTCTGATGATTCTAGGCTCTTCAAAGCACTAACAAGATTACCTAGCTTGGTGTTCAGTTCCATATTGCCAGTATTTTGCTCGCAATATTTCTTTAGGGTTTTAATATCCTCTTCTTCTTTAGGATCTTTATTTAGTAATAGTAAGAAGTTTCCATCCTCCAATGACATGCCGTGTGCCTTTACAGTATTTAAAAAACGCTGTTCAATGGCCTTATTCTTAAGTGCGCTGTCTAGTATAATAATTATGCCACGAGCGCCTGATTGGTCAGGCTGGTTTTGAATGATTTTGGCATATTGGTGGATGGTTTCGATTTCATCTTGAGAATAATGCTCTTTAGTATAAAAGTTTTTGGCAGCTTCAGATGCGACTTGGTCGATTGCAAGTTGAACTTGATTATTTGCAGTTTCTAGCACCTGATTAAGAGTGTGGATTGCTTGCTTGTAAATACCTAACTCAAACACGTCAATAGGTTTTATTTTAACTTTTGGTTCAAATAATTCTATAGGTTGAAACAATTGTGCCAGACAGAATATTTCATGATTACTAAACGTGATATCAGGCACATTATCATTAATTTGATGTATTTTTTCTAACGCGCTGTCAACGGTTTGCTTTTCATTACCAACATTCATTAATGCTACGATACCAGCAAATGGATTAAAAGTAGTGTGGTCTACTTGTTGGTTTGCTACTTGAGCGGCACAAAGCTCCATAATTGCAATGTTGTCTTTGTCACCGATTACAGTATTGGTAAATAATTCAAGTAGTGCCATTTCATTTTTGCTGCAAACATAGTCTGGATCTGTATGAGCCAAGGTCATTAACTCAATTGCTATTTTGTAGAGCTTTGGTAATTTAATATGATTGGATTCACTGATAGCGACTAATTTCTTGCCAATATCAGGGTTTTTTAAAATCTCTTTGATTTCACTTTTGTTAATGGGCATTGGTGTCACTTCCCAAAAGTTGAGGATACATGCTGTAAATATCGCTAACCAATATTTCAATAAAAATTGAAAAGCGAGCATTAAAATCCCTTGATTTTAAGTCTTCTGCTAGGGTGAAAATAAGTAGTTTATCCAGAATCATTATCTTTACGGCCGAATATTCTATTTCATCGATCTTTGCTACGATATTGTCCGGCAAGGCGATTACCAGTTTCTGGAGTAGAAAATTGGCATTTCCTTGGTCTGAATTGCTAATCCAGGGTGCAGTTGTTTGCGCTATTTTTGAAAGCTTGTTTTGTAGTTGATCAAGGTAGGCATTTCTAATCGCGTCCATTTATTTTGACCAAATGTAGTTGTATGCTTTTTTTATGACAAAACATCCTGCATGGAAGTTCATTTAATCACTGCATATTGTGTAGTTACATGGTATCACGACATCAGTAAGGCGAAAGGTAAATAGCACAATGCTTACAGAAGCAAATGACCCAGCGTCAAGCAGGCAGGGTGGATGGTTGTCCTGGCATGGTATGCAAATCAGGTATCATTAAATTTGGGTTTGATTGTTTTATGGTTCTGCTCTTGGTTTTCTTTAGAATCATTTATCGCATCTTTAGTAACAATGCCGATTTGTTTCGGGGTTTTGTCATGAATGTTTTTACTTTTTCCAGAAAGTAAGATTTTCTCAGGTCTTTTATTTTCTTTAGTGACTTTGACTTTCGTTTCTAAATGAACATTTTCTTGTTTTGGATGCTTATATTCTCTCTTCGAATGCTTTGCTCTGCCAACTTCTTCCATAATAACGGGTTCGAATGTTTTATCTTTTCGTAGGTTTAAGAAAAACGTATTTTGATCACCAATATTTGCTTTTGTTTGGATAGCTTGAATTAATTTAATATCAAGTTTGCTCAATATCTTTAATAATGTTTCAGCGCTGAGCGACTTTAAATATTCTTGGAGTTCTTTGGCACTTAATTGATCCAATAAAACCTTGAACTGCTCATTTAACTGATCTGGTTTCATCTCGCCAAGTTGTAGCTTGCGTAAAGCACGTTTATAAGCCTTGTCATCTTGGCCTTCTTTGCCAATTGGAACAGATAATCCACTAAGGATAACCCCTGGGTAGTAACTAAGCGTTACATTTGAATAATCCTTTTGGTTTGAAGGATCATGTAATGCTAAATCAAATTCGGCCGTTCTATTATCTGCTTCATTGGATTCATCGCAATAATAGAGATTTATCTTTAGATTAGTTTTTTCAGGCAATCCATCTGCGATGAGACGTTGCGCGATAGTTTTTTGGTCAAGCGTTGACCCCCCTCCTCTTGCTTGATTGCAAACATCGGGAGTGCCTTCCATACCATGCGATAATATGTATACTTTGTCATGTTCTTTCATGTCGGCAAGACCTTTGCTGCCTTGGAACACAACTTTGATTTCGTTGCCTATGTAAGGAGTCGGCGAATCTTCTGCCAATATTTCACGTAATTCCTGCTTTGATCGATATAATGTTTCCCATCGCTTTGCCATTCCAATGAGTTCTGTAGGATCTTCGCTTTCAGAAAAGGGTATATATAGATATACAGTTGGCATGGTTTAAGCCCCAATAATGAGCTAACGATACTGTTAGTACTATTATTGGGACTTTATACAAAGCTAGAAAGTTCAAAAATTGCGACTAAAGAGTGACACTGCACAAATTAACGATGCTATAGGTTTAAATTACTATTTAACACCTATATAAATATCAACAACGGCATTATTGGGATCGATTGCGCGATCATCGTAAATTTCAAAATCAGCAATGTAAGCGCGCTTTGCGCTTAAGGTTTCTGGTGTCATTTGCCAAATTTTTTCCCAAGCTTGGATGACGATAGCTGGCATTTGTCCGGCAGGTGTTGTAAAGCGCTGGTATTCACTTTCTGGAATCGTCATGAAATGTAAGCCATCAGGAATGTTTTCAAATGATGACACTTCTTCACCTATAAAATAAGTGTATTCACCGGTGTGATCCGATTCATAATCTGTATAGGCGGCAATAGTAATGCCAGGATTAGTGCGATTAGATATTAGCTGAGCGACGCCATGGCTAAAATAATCACCAATCAGCGGGCCAATTTTAGCGGTGGCGGGATTAAATTCATCTGCATTTTTTGTGCGAGTTGTTAAGCCAACTAATTTAATGGAGGATTTATTAACCGCTACTTTTTTCATGATTTACCTTAATGCAATCGACACTTCCTTTATTATATTGATATTAGTACAAATATCAATTTTTTTATCTATGACCTTGGAGATAGCTGAATTCTATCTTGCTTATTCGCCCGTGTTTGTAAGGCTGCTTGATAGACTGCGGAGTTTGTAATTTGATCGGGCGTCAGCTCGCAGGAAATTTTACCGATATACATATCCAAGCTAATACTCTTGATAAGCTCACTTGATTCTTCGTCGGTTAATAGAAGATATCCACCAGGCCCGCCTACGATATCAGTAGCAAATAGCAAGCCACCACCGCTGCGATAGGCAACAGTTGTCCGTGTCGGTAATACAGGTGGCTGTTGTAAAGGACGCTGTTGTTGGCGGCAGCAAACGAAGTTAAGGAAAGCTGTTAGCATAAAAGAGTCTCCCTAAAGCTAGCTAGTATAATGAGCAGGATTCTGTAGTCAATAAACTAAATTCTTAGATTCCCTGTAAAAATGGCTGTCCTTTAGCAAATGGCTGTCCTGAGATTATTTGATTTCTATGTCAGCTCTGTCAGTGTGGCCATTTGCGTCAACAACGGTGATAGTATAAAACCCAGGTTTATCGGGTTGCCAAAATTGTTTTTGCTGCCAGGTTGCTTTCAAAGGCACCCCGTCAATTAACCAGGTGTAAGGGCGTTTGCCTCCCGTTACCGTTAATGGCATGGGTTTATATTGATTTTGTGTTTTCTCTAATTCTACCGTTGTATCATCAATCGGAAATATAAGCTGTGGGTTAAGTTTTTGTACGCAAAGTTGTTCATTCGTGACAGACAATTTTTTAAGTAATAGCGAGGGGCTTGTGACGTGAGGCGATGTAGCACTCTGATCGCTCGGAAGTACTGTGACAACCTTTTGCAACAGGGGAACCACTAAATCTCTTGCAGAAAATGCACTCATCGGTGTGCCATCAGGATGACCTGTCCAAATGCCAATCACATAGCGCTTATCAAAACCAATCACCCACGCATCACGATAACCATAAGAAGTACCAGTCTTTAAAGCAATTCGATGATTACCATCAAGATCGGTTGCCAATATCGTGGTCACTTGTTTAGCCGCCTGAGGGGAGAAAAGTGAATGTTCAAATGTCGTGCTAGATGTTTCTAGATAAGATAGGGGAGCAACACGACCTTCTCGCGCTAATCCACCATAAAGTGTAACCAGCTGTTCTAGCGACATGCCTAAGCCACCCAACGCAATCGCCAAACTGGGGCTTTCAAACGAATGAGGTAACAATGGTGTAATGTCTGCTTCTTTTAAAAGCCCTAAAAAGCGTACCACGCCAATTTGATTTAATAGTGAGACAACCGGAATGTTCAGCGACATGGCTAAGGCTTCTTGTGCGCTAACTACACCATGAATATCTTTATCAAAGTTGCGTGGATAATACGCACCAAATCGACGTCTTTCATCAAGTAAATAGGTATCAGGCTTCAATAAGCCTAAATCAAACCCCATGCCAAAAATAAAGGGTTTTAAGGTTGAGCCAGGTGATCGAAACGCCGTAATGTAATCAACAAACCCGTTATCATCATGCGCATAAAAATCTCGTGATGCGATATAAGCAACTGGTTTGTTGAGTTGGTGATCGACAATTAAAATCGCGGTATTTGAGCGTTCTGGCATGTAGGGCGCATGGCTGTTTAATAAAAATTCGACCCGCTTTTGTAAATCAAGATCAATAGTCGTGTGAATGGCACGCTGCTTGGGGTGCTGATTTTTTAATCGCCATGCTAAATGAGGAATTTCTCGAGGAAATTTAGCTTTATTGGTTGGCAAGGGCGCAAGCAGATAGTAAGCCGTCTTATCTTCACTAAGCAGTTGTTGTTTATTCATGAAGTGTAAGAGGTTGGCTCTTGCCTTCATCGCACGTTCTGGGTAATGAAATGGATGTAGTCGAGTTGGCGACTGAACAAGCGCTACTAGTAATGCGACTTCGCTGGGTTCTAAGTATGTGGGTGGTTTTTGGAAATAACTCATTGAAGCTGCTTTAACGCCTTCAATGTTGCCTCCAAATGGCGCAAGTGTCATATACATGCTTAAAATGTCATCTTTAGAATAATGCCATTCCAACTGTAATGCTCTGAAACTTTCAATAAGCTTAGATGATACGTTACGTGATCTAGGCTCTAATAACCTGGCAGTTTGCATGGTAATGGTTGAGCCACCCGACACAACATGACCATAACGCAGCCACTGGTAGGCGGCACGCAAAAGCGCAACGGGATTAATGCCAGGGTGCGAACGAAAATGTTTGTCTTCTTTTGCAATGAGTGTTTTTAAATAAAGCGGATCAACCTCATTGACCAACGTTAAAATACGCCACTTTTCATCACGCGTATGAAACACATGGATCGGTTGTTGTCCTGAATAGATAATGGTCGAAAGGTCATTAAAGCGTGTCATTCTTAGCGGATAAAACTTATCCGCTAAGACAAAACTGACGAACACAATTCCAGCTAACCCCAAAAGGCATAGGAGGAATTTAGCAAAACGCTTCAATCTACTTAGCATGCACAACCAGTTTTTGATCTTCACCGTACCCAAAGAAGCCAGGTTGGTACATGGCTTCTATAAAAGTCGGAGGATAAGCAAATGTACCAGCTGTCACAGCGCGAACCATATAAGCGACACTGAAATCGGCGTTGCTAGCAAGTTCTAAAGCCGCCATGAAGCGATCGTCACGACTTTCAGTACGGCTGGTGTTACTTAAAGACCCCAACCATGTAAATTGTTCATTTAAATCGCTTATCGATTTCTCAATTTCGAAACCTGCAGGTAATAAATCGACTAACAACACATGATGAAGTTTTGATTCTAAGCGTTGGCCTTTTAATTCAACCAGATAAAGTTCACCTGACTGAATATTATTCAGATCCGCAAGTTCGCCATTTAGCTTGTAAACTTTTCTTTGGATCGCAAAACCGGCTTGCGGTAACTTTTTCACATCGATAGGTTCACCTACTTGTGAAATAGCATAATAAACCGGTTCAGTTCCCTTATTTTGTAGAATAGGGTCCTTTTTCAACGCCGCACGATCCAACGTTAATACCGTAGGTTGTGTTTCTTCAATTGCTTTTTGGTTGAACAAGAGATGATAAGGCTTTCTTGCATCTTTTAACGCAATATCAGCTCGAATTAACCAGGCTTTTTCTTGCGTGCTAAGGTATGGCGTGAATCGCGCTTTATCGACTAATGCTTGTACTTGCGGATAGAGCTTAGCTTTATCTTGCGTTGTTTCCGCCAGTAATGCCACTAATACTGCTGAATCGCGCAGTTCCGAGCCAAAACCATAATAGTAATCTTGCTTGGGTTCAAATTTAGCTTGAATGGCTTTATCAAACCAGATGGTTGCATTTGCGGCATCGCCATAATGCGCAAATGCCGCTGCAACAAACGCAAGGGAGTGGCGTTCGGTGAGTGCTTTCGCTTGGCTTTCGGCAAAAAACCGTAAGCTGCGCAAGGAACCTTGGCTTTGCTTAGCCAGTAAATAGTGCGCATATGAAACAATCGCGATATCAGCTGGCTTGTTAATAGTCCGCGTTGAAGCTTCTTTGATCCAGGCATTCAGGTTTTGGGTTAATGCGCTAGGAACATCATAGCCTTTGGTTTTCATTAACTGCAGCATATCTGCTGCATACAACGTTAACCAAGGTTCGGTTGAGCCATTTTGTGCCCAAAGTGAAAACGAGCCATCAAATTTTTGTAATGTGGCTAATTGGTTATAGCCCTTTTGAATAATATCAACAGACGGCTTATCGCTAAATGCGGTTGCAAAAAGGCGACTGGTGGTTTGTTCAAGGCAGTAATAAGGATATTGTAAAAGGTCCTTAATTAACTGCGTACGTCCTAGTTCGGGGAGTGCACCAATTGAGATTGTCATTTGACTGTTGTTTTCGACAAAATTGGCAAGCAATTGGGTATCTAACGTGAGTGATGCATTCGCATCGATTTTACCAAAATGTTGCAATGAGACGGGTTGAATTTTGGGGCGAACCGATAATTCCCAATGACGTTCATAATGAAAGCTTTGTGGACCTTCTAGTGTGATGGTTATCTTTTTTATACCATTATCTGAAAAGGCCATTGGCACCGAGATGCGTTGTTCTTCGCCCTTTTTGAGATTAACCTTATTAGAGACTTTGGAGCCATTATCAGCTGTTAAGGTAACACGGTATTCGCCACCGGGCGCGTCTAAATTTTTCAACACAACCGGCACCGTAACCGCATCGGAAGGCGCCATAAACCGTGGTAAAGAAACATAAACATCCATTGGATCTTTAACCGTGATAAAGCTTTGCGCTTGGCCAAGCCCTTGTTCATCCCATGCGACTGCCATCACACGGAGTTTTCCGCTGTATTCTGGCAAGGTGAAGGGGATTTTTATGGTGTTGCTGCCTTTGCCATCAACAATACCCGAAAACA
The DNA here is from genome assembly GCA_964502705.1 of Uncultured Candidatus Berkiella sp. Classification (GTDB taxonomy): domain Bacteria; phylum Pseudomonadota; class Gammaproteobacteria; order Berkiellales; family Berkiellaceae; genus Berkiella. The sequence continues at coordinate 21,334 of CAZCXZ010000011.1, forward strand.
GTGACACAACTTTATAGGTCCGCGTAGGAAGTTGAGTCAAAGCCCTTGAGAGCACTGATTCACCACCACCGACTTCGAATGAGCCTGGACGAGCACCATAGGGGTTAATCAGCAAGCCATAGCTATCTCGCAACTGAAAGGCCAGTTGTTTTTGTGAAAAGAAATAGCCAAAAGGATCGGGCGTCATAAAATTGGTTAAAGACAATGTACCTTCATCGACCAACGCGGCCACCACGCGCAAGTTACTTGTTGGCGTTGTGGCTTTTACGGTAACTTCAACTTGCTTACCGACATTGACCACATCAGGGTGGGTCAATTCGAGCGCAATTTTATGCTTTTTGAGGGTTTGCTTATTTTCGACCCAGGTGATCCCAATCGCGCGCTTAGGCATTTGGGCCGTTTTTTCATCTCCTGGACGAAATACTGTCGCAATCAAATAATTACCAGCTGACTCGGTTAAGTTTTTTTGAATAGGTAAATCTAGCGTAATACCTTGTTCGCCGATTTTCCCAGAATAGATAGGTTTAAAGCTATTGCCAGCTAATGCAATGAAAAGTTCTCCACTAAAAGGGCTTTTAATATGAACTTTAGCCTTATCGGGTGAAGCGTTACTTGCAAGTTCCATTTCTAACATGTCGGGTCTATCAGGTGTTTCTGCCGAATAAAACCAGCCTGCTGCAAAACGTATGCTTGAAGCGACTCCGGATTTTTCGTCTAGCACTTCTAAGCGGTATGAACCATATTTAACAGGCACCTTAAATAGCGTTGGCGTTTTACCCTCTAGGGTTAACGTACCATTGTCGATAATATTATCGCGAGTGATCACTTCATATTGCCAATTTGTGCCAGAGCGGAACCAGACATAATCATGTTGCTCCTCGTAAAGTGCATATCGTAAACTTTGAGTGGGGAGTAGTTCACCTTGTTGGTTTACTGCTATCACATTAAATTCAGCATTGGTATTACTGCCGCAAAGGTTGTCTTTAAAGCGCGGCGATAATCCAATTAAATAAGGTTGATGCCAGAACAACGTACTATTTTTGCTGGATTGGCCTCGTCCGCCGACTTCAAAAACTGTGACGTTCGTTTCTAACTGCAATGGATGCGTAGTTTGCGGCTCAATGTCCACTTTAGTGGAGATGCTTGTTTTACCTTGCGCATCGGTTTCACTATCAGGCAATTTGAACCGTTGTGTGGTCCATTGTTCCTCTACTAAACCAAATTGGTAATCTTTCCATTTTACAAAAGGTGTAGTCATTGTTTTCAATGTCGATTCAGCAGAAACCTTTAAGTTGGCACCCGGTGGCCCAAAATAATACTGTGCAAATACTTCAAGTGGGTTGCTTTCTTGGGGTTTCATTGAAGGAAGAGCCGCGGTAGCTTTGACTTCAATACGTGGTGGCACAAAATCATTTACTTCAAAAGCAGCATGTGTAAGCTCGGTACCTTTAGGATCGAGGTAAATAGCAGCAGTCCAATGTCCTGTTTGCGCAGCTCCGTTGATCGTGTAATCCAATGCATAGCTGCCATTTCCGGCGTCTTGCAGGAGTGCTTCGTGAGCTACGACACCATCCGGGCGTATTAATTTAATGGTAAGAGGCAAGGGTTTGGTTGCTTGTCCTTTCTGATCACGTAATAAGCAGATGTTGTGTACTGTTTCACCCGGTCGATAGATGCCGCGTTCGGTGAACACATAGGCGTCGATAGCGCCTGAAGCTTGGCGACCTTGCGTCCCACGGTCGCTTAAGTCAAAAGCTTCGTTCTTTAAATTTAAGATTGTAAACTGCTTTCCTTCATGCGTAGCGGTTAAGAAAGCAGGACGATTGCCACCTTTGCCGTTCAACAAAGCAGCAGGGAAAGTGACACTACCATTTTGTAATGTCGTGCTTTTGGCGAGCTCGCGGTTATTTCGTGAAATCAAACTCACGACCACACCTGGTAGCACTTTCGCAGTGCTGAGCTTTCTTGCAAAAATATGCAGTCCGTCGGGACCATAATAGGTGCTAAGCCCAATATCACTGATGACTAATGCTTGGGAAGCAAACTCATTTTCACCATAACCATCTTCAGTAACACGTGCTTCAACGACATAAACGCCAGGTAGGAGCTTTTTCCCCATCATATCTTCAATTGGTAATCCTGAAATGGCGGTTTTATCTGTTTCCACAGGGAAGTGGTATTTGCCTTCCCAGACCACTTGTCCTTGTTCGTTCTGTAAATTATCGGAGTCCCAACGACTGATTTGATTTGAAAACCAATTCATTTCCACGGCTTGAATGTTACGTTCAGGAACATGAATAATTTTAACTTTGACGTCTGAGACGTTCACAGCAACAAAGGGGACCACCTGGGGTGCACCGCTAGCCAATATATAGCCTTTTTCACGAAAGCGAATTGCGGGTTTTCGGTGTGAAATATGAATATTGATTGTTTGTGCTTCAGTTAGTTTGAGCTCTTCATTGCTAGGAAAGCCAGTTTTAAGGGTGAGTTTGTAATCTTGACCAAAGCTTAAGCCTTCTATGCATAACTGCTTGCCTCTTGCTATCACGCTGAGATCGTTCACTTTCGGCGTTAAGGAAATATAGTCTTCATAATGAAAATTGCGGGTTTTAACTAACGGGTAAGTTAATGAAACACATGCACTCGCAATATCAGTACGTTCAGGGATCTCAACTTGATAGGCTGCAAATTCTTTAGGGTATTGTTTAAAGAGTGACAATAGATGCTTTTCAATGTCTTCTAGTTTGGCTTGTTTTAGTGCGCTTTCGCGTAAATCACCATATTGTAATTTAGTCTGGGAGGCAAGCCATTCTACCGTTGCTTTATCAGTACTCGTTTCGGCGTTTTGGTATGCTTTAATCAGCGAAGCGCGTATGGCATCGTCATAATTTTGATAAGTATCATAGTCTTGTAGTGCAATATAAGATTTTGCCAGTAAAACCCAAGCTTGAAAGTCTTTTTCGTTGTCAGCAACAACACGTTCAAAGCCATAACGGCTGCCGTACCAATCTTGACCATCAAACGCCTGCTTCGCTTGCACTTTTCGTTCAACGCGTTCTAATGCACTGCTTGAAACCCGATTGTTTCTAAGAATCGTTTTTTGGTAGTAATCGTTAGAAATTTGCTTAGATTGTTCAGTTGCAAATACGTGATGTTCATCTGCATTGACGTTTTTGAAATAAAAACATAGTAAACCAAACAAAATGAAGATTTTGGTTAAAGTTTGCATTTTCATAGGGGGAAACAGCTGCTGGGAAAAGATGGCCATTTTTAACATAACCTATTTTAAAAACATAGCGACTTTAGGTCTTTTAAATAAATATTTATTTTTTGCTCATGACAGCAGAGTTTTAGCACAATATTTACGAAATGTGTCGAATAACTAACGTATAGCATGGCGACGAACGGCATCTGTGTCAGGATAAAACAGCGATGTTTTTCTCGATGAAATAGGTATGATGGCGCGCATCACAGCAATGAAATGATTGTGAAAACCTAGTTAACTTAATAAGGAAGCTTTAACATGATGCGTCAATTAGAACAAAATGAATTAGCGATGATTGCAGGCGGCGCTAATGATGTCGTTGAAATTTATCCACCTTTGCTTCAGGGTTACGAAATTATCGGTTTTTCACAAACCTTGCTAGGCTGGAACGAAGATACCTTTGCAGAACGTGTTGGCTATTTTGACACCAAATACACGGTCGTGCGCACCCCTGTTTACGATATTCAGCCAATTTACGCGCCTTTAATGCCCGTAACGACGGTTACTTACTATTAAGATAATGACAGTTTCGATATTATGGCGGGCACGTGTTTGGCCTGCCATAATACGGTAATGGAATACATTCAACACTTTGCCCAAAATACTTCTGCTTATCTGCAATATCGCCCAGATTACCCAGATATATTGTTCAAATATTTAGCAGGGCTTTGTCAGCAGCATTCTTTAGCGTGGGATTGCGGCACCGGTAATGGTCAGGCCGCTTTACCTTTGGCGCAGTATTTTGCCAAAGTCATCGCCAGTGATGTAAACCATGAACCTTTAAATGCTGCGCTGCAAAAAGACAATCTCTTTTATCACTGTTGGCCAGCAGAGCAAACCGATTTAGATGAATCATCCGTCGATCTCATTACGGTTGCTCAAGCACTTCATTGGTTTGAATTAGAATGTTTTTATGCTGAGGCGCGTCGAGTTGCTAAACCGCATGGTATTATAGCAGCCTGGTGCTATTCGCTAGGAAGCTTAACACCCGCCGTTGATGCCGTTATACATAAGCTTTATCATGACATATTGGGCGACGCGTATTGGCCCAAGCAACGACGTTATATCGATGATGGCTATAAAACCATTGCATTTGCGTTTAAAAAAATGAAAGCTGTCCCTGAATTTTACACTGAAAAGCAGTTTAATTTGCCTGATCTTCTGGGATACCTTCGAACTTGGTCTGCAGTGAAAGAATATCAAATGCAGAACAAGCAAGATCCCGTTGATCTCGTTCAAGATGAATTATCCATGGCGTGGGGCGAGCGCGACAAGATAATCACTATGCGATGGCCTATCCATTTATTAGTAGGTCAAAATAAAAAATAATCTAGATTGGAAGAAGTCATGACGGTACTTAAAATATTGCAATATCCTGATAAACGCTTAAAACGGATCGCAGTTCGTGTTGAAACATTCGACGATACCATTCAAAAAGTCATCGACGATATGTTTGAAACGCGCTATGCAACCGATAGTTGCGCGGCGCTTGCAGCAACTCAGCTTGATTTGGAAATTGCTTGGTGTATTACCGTTATCGATTTATCCAAAGAAAATAATGAACCACTTTGTTTAGTGAATCCGGAAATTGTTTCTCGTGAAGGTGAGCAAATCGAATATGAAGGATGCATGTCGGTATATCCTGAATATATTCATGAAAAAGTTAAGCGTGATATGAAAATCACGGTAAAAGCACAGGATCGATACGGTAAGCCGTTTGAGCTAACCGCAGAAGGTTATCTTGCAAAATGTATTCAGCATGAGGTGGATCATTTAAATGGCGGCTTGTATATTGATAGGCTGCCTAAAATTAAGCTTGAGCGTATTGCCAGAAAAGTGAAAAAGCAGGAACGGCTTAATAAGAAGCCCGCTGCAAAGTAGTTCTTGCAGTGTTTTCGTCGAAGCTTTGCGTTGCATTTGAACGATTAAGATTCATCACTTTAAATTGCTCA
>CAZCXZ010000011.1:26560-44826 GCA_964502705.1 Uncultured Candidatus Berkiella sp.
TGGTCTGGTGATTGCAAATTCAATTTCTTGTGAGGCATTTTGTTGAGCGTTGCCAAACGCATCTAATATTAAGTAAAAACCTGCATAAAAACGGCCGCCCGCAGATACATATTTTTTCACATTTGAAAGAAGATTGCAGGCTTGGTGTAAAGTGAAAGTATAATGTGTATTGAAGTCTATCGATTTAAGAAATTGATTTTCATATAAAGCAAAATCCGTTTGTGTAATTTCCTCTTCGAATTGAGAGATATCCCTATCTGCTGAAATAGGAGTTCGATTGTCATCATCAGAGTCGCTACTTGAGTCACTTTCTGAATCGCTATAAAAAAGATCTCTGTCTTTGCAGAGTTGCTCGCTGGATTTGAAGAGCGCCAATATTTGCAATTGTTGATATAAATCTCGAAATTTATCTTTACCTGCAGCAGGCATGAGTCGATCAATTTCTGCAAAAAAGGTAATCTCATCAGGGTTTAATGATTCATATTTTCTTACTAATTTAAGAAGTTTTAACGCATTAGCGACATTGCACGACCAACTCTTATCTTGTTTTAAATCAGGCCTCATAAATAAATGTTCAAGCAAACGTAGAACATTTGAATAGAGAATATTTAATGTCGTATCTATGTCGCAGGTGTATACCTTTATTTCATCATAAACGACTTTGTTTGCAACTAAAGAAGCTGCAACAAGGTTTGCAAACAAATGGAACTCAGAAGTGAAGCAGTTTTGAAATGTTGGATTTCTCCTTTCTGCCATTTTGGATTTTAGATATTGATGAAAGTATTTGAGCGTTAATACAAGCGTGCTTAAAGGTTCATGTGCATAGCTATTTGCAATAGGATCGTCGGTTGTAAGGCGCTGCTTATTAATGTCTTTTTCCGCCACTTCCCCATACCTAACAAGGCTTTGAATATGCTCTGATTTTATAGAATGATCTTTGCGTTTGGTATCAATGATATAGTTTAAAGAGACAGTATTTAGAAAATCCTTCATTAAATTAACTACTGCCGGTGATAAATGATAGTGCAAATTATCAAAAACCATTGTTCGAATGGCTTCGGCAATTAATTGAATATGCGCATGCAGATCGGCTTGCGCATCAGGAATTGCAGAGGTGGTACCACTTATTGACATTACGCTAATTGCCTTTAAACAAGTTGTATAACATCAAAACTATTACATTCAGGATGTGAGTGAGCGTCGATGTCAGCGTTATCACGGTTAAGTAAAGTGGTATGGATCTGGTTTGCACTCGCAGCATCTAATTCTGCAACAACATCCGACAAAAACATCACTTCATCTGCGGCGTAACCAATTTTACTCAGGATATTCGCATAGGATGCTGCTTCCTTTTTGCCACCGACTGCAGTGTCGAAATAGTCTTTAAATAAATAGCGCAGATCGCCAAAATCGCTATAACCAAATAGCAATTGCTGTGCTTGAACTGATCCTGAAGAATAGATGTATAAAGCAATATTGGCTTCATGCCATTTAATTAAATTCTCATAAGCATCAGGGTAGATGTGTCCTGTAAAGTCACCTTGTTCAAAGCCTTCTTTCCAAATGTAACCTTGAATGGTTTTAAGTGCACTGTTTTTAACATCCAAATCAATCCAGTCGATGAGTTGTTTGTTAATCATCGTTAAGTCAGCTCCGGGAATGAGATGCTTGCGGATTTCATCTAATGCAGGGGTAATATTAGGGTTGTTTTGATTTATGTTAATAAAATCAAGCATTCGTTCTCGAGAGTAGGGGAACAACACATTATGAACAAAATGGATGTCGGTGGTTGTTCCTTCAATATCAGTAATTATCGCTTTAATCATTTGAGTAATCGCTTACGATTGAATTCGCATTCAACTAAAAATTCTAATCCTTCCATATGGCGTTTAGCATCACTTATACTATTGCCCCAGCTGTAGAGGCCATGACCACGCACAATGAGCCCCGATGCTAAATGAACTGACTGCCAATTCTGTTTGACCAGTTCCGCAAGTGCGGGGATATCTTGGTTGTTATCAAAAATTGCCAACTTCAACGTTTCATCGTGCGATTGAAAGCCAGAAATCGTTTTAACCATTTCATAGCCTTGGAATGATATGCTATCTGCAGCGTCTGGGAGCATTGATAATACCGTGACTGACATAGAATGGGTGTGGAGTACACATTGTGCTTCAGACAATTGATAAATCATGCCATGTAATGCGGCTTCAGCACTGGGTTTACCATCACCACTTAGCCATTTCCCCGTAAAGTCACACAGCACAAAATCTTTCTCTGACAAATTGCTTTTATCTTTACCTGAAGCACTCATGCGCATATGGTTGTTTTCACGAATTGAGAAATTGCCACCGGTTGCTGGGCATAAATTGCGCTGTGCAATGAAATTGCAGGCTCTTAATAAGTCACTCAACATGTTAACAGCCCACTTTCTGATAAATTACCGTGCGAAAACACGCCGGCGTCTAAAATGTACGCAGTTACTAATTCAGCCGGGGTGACATCAAACGATGGATTATAAACATTCGATTGTTTAGGTGCCCAAGTTATTTTTCCTAAAGCGCCTTTCACTTCATCGCTACTTCTTAATTCAATTTCAATGTCTTTTCCGTGCAAGCAGAAAGGGTCGAGTGTGGTATTGGGTGCCACTACATAAAAAGGAATTTGGTGATGTTTAGCAAGCACAGCCAAGCTATAGGTGCCAATCTTATTTGCAACATCGCCATTCTTTGCGATGCGATCAGCGCCAACCAGTATGGCATCGATTTTGCCTTGCTGCATGACCATAGCGGCCATATTGTCGCAAATTAAGGTATGTGGAATATTAGCTTTAGCAAGTTCCCATGCGGTTAATCGGCCACCTTGTAATAAAGGGCGAGTTTCACAGGCAAACACATGTTGCACTTTTTGGTGTATAAAAGCATGTTTTATCACGCCTAATGCGGTGCCAACACCCGCTGTTGCTAAACTACCGGTGTTACAGTAGGTCATGAGCGTGGCATTGGGTGGGATGAGTGCTAAACCGTGGTTGGCCATATTTTCGCACAGTTGAACATCTTCTAAAAATAATTCATGTCCAATAGTAAATACAATGCTTGGATCATCGCCCAGTTGTTTGATAATTGTATCCATGTAGTTTTTAAGATTAACCGCTGTAGGGCGTGTTGCTACTAATTGAGCAGCCGCTATTTTCACTTCCGCGACAGTTGCCCCCTGTTTAACGTATTGCATTAATGATAATACAGCAGCAATGCCAATTAATGGAGCGCCTCTGACTTTTAAAGCTTTAATCATTTCGCACATATCATTAATCGAATGACATGCCAGCCAGTTTTCTTCTAATGGCAGTGCTTGTTGATCAAGTACCCAAACCTCACCATCATGATAACGTAATGCTAATGAATTTAAATTTATTTGCATATAACTTTCATCCATGTTTGTACTTCAGGGGTTAAGCTATCAATAGGAGTCATTAATCCGGTTCGTAACCCTTGTAAAGGGCATCCTTGTGGATACAGGTTGTTCGTTTGTGGGATCAATTTTTCCATTAATGAAAATGCTTTATGATTATTGTTACGCATAATTTCTAATACTTGTTCTAAGGTGACGTGCTCTATCGTGTCGTTCCAGCTGTCATAATCCGTTACAAAGGATAACGGTAGATAACACATGCCTGCTTCACGCGCTAAAGCATATTCAGGAAAATTGGTCATGCCAATAATATCGGCACCCCAAGTACGATACATTTTCGATTCCGCTTTGGTTGAAAAAGCAGGGCCTTCCATACAAATATAGGTTTTATCGAAATGCAGAGTAAAATTTTCTGCGGATAGGATTTCTTTGGCTTGTTTGACTAATTCTAAATCAACCGGATGCGCAAGTGACACGTGTCCAACAGCCCCGTCGACACAAAAGGTATGACCACGTAAGGTTTTCGTGCGATCAATGTATTGTGTGGGGATTACGCAATCTCCCGGTTTGAGTTCCTTTTGTAAACTGCCAACCGCTGATACAGATAAAATTTTCGTTGCGCCACACTGCTTTAATGCAAAAATATTGGCACGGTAGTTGATGTTGGATGGTGTGAATTCGTGTTTTTTTCCATGACGTGAGAGAAACAATACTGTGACATCATTTATAGATGCTTTGGCAATTGGTGCACTGGGCTTACCAAATGGCGTTGTGATATCCATTTCTTCGATAAGTTTAAAGCTATCAAATTTCTCAAATCCTGAACCACCTAAAACTGCCCACATGGCGCCTGTCTCCCAATGCTGTGAAAAAGGTGAGAGTATAGCAATGTTAGTGAGCGAAAGTCACAAGCTATTAAACTAAATAAGGATGTTGCCATGTCAAAAGGTACCGTTTTAGCGGGTCTTGCTTTGGGTTGTATGCTGGTGGGCTCGTTGGATGCGTCAGAAGTGCTGCCTACTGCTCATTTTAAGTGCGGTAAAGTGCATGTTATGGCTGATTTTCATGATGAGACTCAGCTTGATTTGACCATCGGGAATAAAACTTATCTGCTATCGGTTGCTATGTCTGGTTCGGGTGCTAGATACGAGACGCCAAAAGGGGCTGAACCTTATGTGCTTTTTTGGAACAAGGGACGTGAGGCTACCATTCAAGTGAACGATGAATCGTTACCATTGTGTCATCAAGTAGATGCACCAATTCATCCGCTGTTAACCCAAAACAAAGAATGGGAAGTTATAAAGATAAATGATATAGGTCTGATAAAGGGCTCGCGCTTAGAGCTTACCTTAACAAATAAAGCTGAAATAAAGGGCTTTTCAGGGTGTAATCATTTTAGTGGCCATTATGAGTTAAAAGGGGAAGACATCACCTTTAAAGGCCCGATGGCATCAACGGAAATGGCGTGTGTAGATGAGAGTATGATGAAACAGGAAAGTGATTTTATGAAAATTTTACAATCTGTTACGCATGCAAAAATCTTTGATGGTAAAGATTTGATTTTATCTAATGACAAAGGTCAAAGCATAACCTTGAGCACAAAAAAATAAAAAAGGGGTGATAATTGTGCAGTGTCTTATAGTACAAAGACACTGCACTTTGAAACGCTATTTTCTTGCTTTTCTTTTAACTGGATCATGCATACTTGCAGAATGTTTCTTGTCATTCTTTGAGCCTGCAGATTCGTTTTTGGTCTGCGAACGTGTACGCATGCGTGTGACAGAGTCTTCATACTTAATAAGCATTGCGGCAGGTTTCTCTTCGATAGTAGGCTCTGATTTAACTTGAGCTGATATGGCATTTGAATCCTTTTTATCTGAATTGAAGTCCTCATGCTCAGGATTTTTATTTGCGGGTGATTTTACATCAACCATGGGTTCGATGGTTTCAGGAACAAAACCCAAGCCGAGCTGATCAATCATTTCATTGTTGGACCACTCATGACCAAATTTATCAATTAAATTTTGTGGTATTTCTAATAATGCATTCGCGTATAAATGAAGACCACTTATCTCTTCAGGAGTACCAAGTTTTGGTAATTCTAATTGGGTAACATCAGCGATTTCTAAGTTGAGCAAACAATTATGGCTGCAATTTAAATCCCTAATTTTCGGACTATTTATTTGGAGCAAAAGTAATTGATTGCATGAACAGTCAAGAATCTCGAGTTTTTTAAGCTCGGCCACATTGATACTTTCTATTTTATTATTATGCAGGTAAATCGCATATAAGTTAGGAAATGGGGTGAAATCATAACTACCTTGAATCTCATTGTCTATTAAGCTGATATCACGAAGAGCGTTGAGATTTTCTAATTTGATGGTATGCAATCGATTGTCATCGCAATCAAGATATTGTAAAGCGGGTAAATCACGTAAAACTAAAATGCTAAGCAGATTATTGTTAAGATTAAGTTCTTTTAATTGATTAAAATATTCAACATAACCACTATACTCAGGATGAGTTAAAAGGTGAAGTGGAAATCGAGTGATGCTGCAACCCTCTAAATCAAGGGTAGATGATTCAGGATCAATCTTAGAGCAGATGATACGCATGTTTATTTCGTCAATCAGACTATTTAACTTTTCGACATAATCCAGTTTGCTTTTATGAACATCATCAGCTGCGGATAGCAATACTGACGTAACTAAATCATGGTGTTGGGAACGAAGATGTTCTAGTTCTATATATAGTCCATTTGCGACTTTGTCTAAAGCGTTGGTAAAAGATCTTACCTGGTTGTGTGTTAATTCAGCAGGAAGTGTCTCATCAAGACGACGTAATCGTTGATAGTACTCTGTTGCTAGTGCGATGTTATGTTGACTTTGTGTAAAATCGAGCATGTTAAGTTTTCCAGCTATCTAATTAATACGCTATTTTCTAGGGCTTGTTGCAGTTGCTGTGTGCTCATCTTCACTTTCATGCTCACTAGCAACCATTCCTTCAGGTAATATTGCTTCTGAATCTGAATCTTCCGCTTGATGGAGCTGTTCTGCTAATAGCACTTCTTTTGCAAATTTTAAGAGCTGCGTGGCATCATCTTTTTTCAGTAACGGATCAAGTTCAGAAAATTGAATTTTATTACTTGCATAAAGTTTTAATTGCTCTCTTCTTTTTAATATTTCCTGCCATGCATTAGCGCGGTAATCTGAATCTTGCTCAGAAGGTGATGGATCAGAATCTCTAGTCCGTTGATCTTGATAAGCTTCTTCAGCAAATTCAGCACCAAATTTGTCAATCAGATTTTGAGGAATTTCTTTAAGATAATTATCACTAATGTGGACACAGCTATCTTCTGTGTTTTCTAACATTGCTATGTGTTTAATACTTAATAATGTCAAACGGTTATCATTACATTTTAAATCTTTCAGCACTGGACTATCGATTTCCAATTTTGTTAAATGATTCGAAGAGCAATCAAGATGTTCTAAAAGGTGTAAACCGATGATGTTAATGGCGCTAAGCTTATTATTATGACATCTTAAAGCATACATACGTTTGAATCGTGTGAGATCTAAAACACCCCGCAAGCGATTATCGATGCAATCCAGATCAGCTAAAGCAGGCAGTTCACCTAGTTTTAATGTTTCAAGCGTATTATTTTCGCAATCAAGTATTCTTAAAGAAGGCAAGCCGCTTAATGCTAAAACCTTAATATAATTTTCATTGCAATTTAATTCTTCCAGTTGATTAAAAAATGCACTATGGTTAGGATCGGTAAATAATTGTTGGGGAATTTGAGTAATGTGAATTTTTTCTAAATTGAGCACTTTAGTTTGATGATCAATGGATGGTGTAATGATCTCAATATTGATTTGGTTAAGTGCTTGATGAATTGCTTCCAGGCGATTTAAGAGGCTCATTTTAGCCAATTCTGGAATATTCATATGCTTTGCAACCACGATCGGGTGGTGTTTGCGTAGGTAATTAAGTTCCTTATCTTGTTTCTTTCCCACTAAATGCAGTGCAGCGAGATACTCATTTATAAGATCTTCAGTTATAAATTTATCGGGTAATGAAATATCGAGTTGTCGCAAGCGATTATATAAAGTAGTAACAACAGGTTTTGTCACAGTATGGTCTGTTCCGATCTCTTTAAACAATTTTGCAGATCGTACAAATCTGTTTAAATCGATAGCAGTTAAAAAACCTGCAATTCTAACCCAAATTTCGTCCGGGGCACCTAAATCTTTCGCTTCAACCTTGCTGCTGCCTTTAATCATGGTATCTCCTCAGATAAACTTGCTCACCAACTAATTTTGATGATTAATCTATCGTATGAGATATTGAATGTCTGCAGTAAAAATCCCTATATATTCAATGAAATATCAGATGCTATGGATTCCTACGGTGTGCTTTTGAAGGACTTTGTTGAGGATCATCATCATCAGGTCGCTTTTGAGAAGTTGCAGGCAGACTAAATATGATAACATCGGGTCTTGGATCAGGTAATTCAACAGGAGAATCTTTAGGTACTGTTATCACAGGTTTATGTTGTCGACCCAGCTGTTGCTGCGACCATGGTTCACCGAATTTTGTCGCTAAATTTTCAGGAATTTTCTCAAGGTAATTATCATGTATTAAACATGGACTGTGTTCATCATTAGAGAGTTCATTTATATGGTCGATTTGTAATGAATGTAATAAATTATAAGTACAATCAATATAAGAAATAGCGTTTCCATCGATATGCAGTTCTCGTAATTGATTATGCGAACAATTAAAATATTCAAGTTCTAGAATTTTACTAAGATACACTGCAGTAAGTTTATTATGATTGCAGCCTAAAGCAAAGAAATGACTATAATGGCGCAGATCTAAGCTTCCTTGTAAATGATTATGACTGCAATCTAAATCTATAAGACAAGGTAGATTACCAAGGACTAACGCTGACATGCCGTTGTGAGGGCAATCAACCGTTGATAAAGCAGGTAAATCATCTAAAATGAGTACTTTGATATGATTGTTGCTACAATCAATTTCGCTAAGATTGTTAAAATAGTTTTGATTTGCGGGATCTTTATATAATCTTTGGGGTAGCCGAGTAATGCCAAGTTTAGCGATATCCAGCTTAGTGCCATTATGATCCATGCAAGGTGTAATTATTTCAATGTTTATTTGATCTAAAATCAGGTCTAGTGCTTCAAGTCGCTCTAATTTCGTCATAGTGCCAAGTTTTGACTTAACCATATTCATATGAGGTAAAGCGATGGTAGGGTGATGCCTAGTTAGTTCAAAGATTTCTTCTTGTTGAGATTGGCTAACCTTTCTGCGTGCTGCAAGGTATTCATTGATGGGGTCAGCAGTCATCAATTTTTCAGGTAAAGTAATATCAAGTTTTCGTAAACGATGATACAACGTTGTAACAATAGGTCTTGTTACAGTATGGTCTGTTCCAATATCTTGAAATAATTTTGTTGTGCGTATAAAGCGGTTTAAATCTATCGCAGAGAAATACGATGCAATATTAAGCCAGATTTCAGCAGGAATACCTAATTCATTCGCAGCTATTGGCTCGCTTCCCTTGATCATATTATCTCCGATTATTAAATTTAATTTGGGGTTGAATTTAATATAAGGAAACGTCATTGTCTGTGGTAAAAATCCCTTGGTGAATAATTTAACGAAAGTGATAATCATGTTTGGTCGGAGTATACCCCTTTAAAACAGTTAATCTACACGCGAAATATAATCTCAACTTGCACTAACTTGTCGTGATATATTAACTGAATTAACAGCAATTATTATGCGCTGTATATTTTTACCTTCTATTTGATTTAGAGGGATTATGCACGAAGAGACGCATCTCGTTATAGCCAATAGAGGGCTCAAAACAGGTCCACAAGCCTTACGTGAGTGCGGAATGCAGCCTGAATTCGCCGCTAGCCTGCAACTGATGCAAAACGCGACGGGTACGTCTTTGATTTTACGTGCAGGCTCTCCTCCGGTTTATGATAGGCCGCGTTCACCTAAAACCGGCTTAAACCTTTCAAAGACCAGCAATCAAGGCTTTTTTAAAGGCTCACTAGCGCAAGACACAAAGTTCACTCGAGTTCAAACTGATGAAAATGGTAAGAAATCAGCGATTGGTCATCACAAAAAGGATAAAGATAGGCTTGAAAACGGACAGCAAAATACGGTTGTTTTGCCGGTCAGAATGAGAGACATTATTCGGGAGTTGCGAGAAGGCGGCGATCTGCAATTAACTAAACTTGGTAAGGGGCCTGATGGTAATACTGAACTACGATTTTGTTACAAAAAAGGAAAGGGAGATAAAGATTTTAAAGGTGAATTTGTGATCCGCTTCAGTGAGGGAAAAACATTTCAAGCGACGGATACGCGCGACTGGGATAGACCAGAAAATGATCCCGAATATGATGCTAAAAAACGAATTATACGCAAGCCTAATGGCGTGCATATGTCTGATGGGCTTTGGGAGAGGCTATATAATTTTGCAAAAGACAAAGAATTCCCATTAGCCTATACAAATCAAGCAAATAGCAATGATCTCACTCCCGCAAAAGTGTTTGCTAATAATGAAGGACTGATTGTAACCGGTGATTGGGACGGCTTAGCATTAGGGCATCCAGCAGATTTACCTGAAAACGCTAAGCGCATTTTCAACACATTCTCAGATGATCCAGCAGAAAAGTTAGCCTTAATTAAACAAACGCGAATTTTACTTGATCAATTTAAAACCAAAATCGACCATAAAGAAATGCGTGGTGAAGCACTTAGTAAATTTGAAATAATGATTAGAAATACAAGATATGCTGAACTCTACACCGAGTTTTCTTTGCAAAGAGCAGGCTGTATCACACCATTCGAGTTCTTAACGAATTGTATTGCTAATTGTGCCTACAAAGAAGCTCAGATAAATTATGTACGGGATGAAAGTAAATCAACAGGCATGGAAAAAGCATATGAATCAGCAGTGCAATTAGGTAGAAAGTTAAGTTTACGAGGTGCAACGCATTCTGAGGCATTAAAAGAAGCGTCTAAACATGCTAAAGCTATCGTTATTAGTGAACAAGTGAGAGTCGCCAATACAACAGTTACCCCAGAACAAGAAAAGGTTACCGTTACCGATGTGCGAAGATCGCATAGTTTTCGTGAAACGCGCAGTAAATTATTTGAGCATATTGATAAACATTTAGCGGAAAATATCTCAAATCCAGATCAGGATATTAAACCCATACCCCATCCTGACTATGACACCAATATACAAGACTTATTTCAACATGGCTATGATATGCGCAATCCTTACGGCTCAAACTTGGAAGGTGCATGGTTACTACTTTCTAACGATGGCATGATTGTACATGGTAAAACCCAGGAAGATTTGATTGAGATCATGCTTTCAGGAGATTTTTTAGAGCAAAATCGAATCGATATTAATTTTGCTGCCGATATGGGGGCTGGGTGGCATAAAGTGGTTTCAAAACAAATTGCATTGGGGCAAACTGTACCTGAAAGAACCAGAGAAGCCTTGCTAAGCTATCAACAAAGCCAACAAGCTGAGGCAAAAGTATCTATAGAGGCAAAAACAGATGCAGTGCCATCAAAAGCAGTAGATCATGCACCAAAGCCTGTGTTGTTTGGCTATGCATCAGAAGTTCAAAAGCCTGCTGCGGCACCTGTTGCTGAAGTAACCATGAGAGAGGATCAAGATGTTAGAGCAAGCCCCAGAAAATGATATTACAAAGTTTGAAGAATTTCGCAAGTTGTGTCGATTATTGGCAGATCAAGGAATTCGTTCTGAAAATTACGATTCTGTTAACGCCGCCACTTGGCAATATGCGTTATTCAAAGACGGCGTGGACAATCAAGAACTGTCTGAAGCGGCAAGTGCTTTAGCAAGTTACAAAACTGCTTTGACCAAGGCAGCACAGGATATTACCGATCGTGGTCAAATGAGCAATAGTGTTAAGCCAATTGTTATGCAGTTACAAACACTGGCAGAACAGGTATCTACGGCATTTACCGAGTCGTATAAGCAACGTAGCAAGCTAAAGTAAACTCTTCATTTAAATCCTCAAAAGGACAGCCATTTCACCCTTAAAAAGGACAGCCATTTAAAACGCAAATAAACGATTTACAATAAACTCTAATAGTTCCAGAATATTAAATTGTTAAGCTGAGTTGGAGTTGTGCCCCATGTTAAAGCCAAATCAACGATTATTAGGGATATTGTTAGGCTCTTTACTAAGCTTTGGCGCATCCGCGGTGCCGCCTGCTTATTTTCACTGCGGTGATAGCAAAGTATCCGCTTATTTTTACGATGAAAATAAACTCTTATTGACTATCGATGGCAAAGAGCATGAGCTTGTCTCGGTGATATCAGGCTCGGGTGCTAAATATGAAACCCCAAAGGGGACTAAACCTCTTGTGATGTTTTGGAATAAGGGAACTGAGGCAACATTAGAAGTAGCCTACAATACCTATCCATTATGTCATCAAGAAAAGGCCCCTATAAAAAAGCCAACCACTATTTTGGAAAGAGAGTGGAAGGTCGAATCGATTGGCAACAAAGCCGTCGTGGGTGAAGTGCCATTAACTCTCATGTTTCAAAAAAGTGATAAGCTCGTTGGCTTTTCAGGCTGCAACCGTTTTGGCGGCACTTACGTGCTTATTGGTGGCAAACTTGTTATTAAGCAAAACATCTATACCACCCGTAAAGCTTGTTTAAGCGATGATCTGATGGAACAGGAAATGCGTTTTTTAGCGCTATTAGCAACCATGACCCAAGTCAAATTGGAAAATGGTGAGTTACGGTTATCGAATGATAAACAAGAGCAAATTCTGCTTCGCTAATATGTTTCTTAAGTTCACAAAAAAGCTTATAACCCTTAGTAACGCACTTTATTTGATGTATTGGTAGCCGTTATTTCTTCGGTCGCTTGGGATAGGATATCCGTGACTCGTTAGTTTCAGTTTCATTTTGTGTATTTTCAGCAGGGCCTTGTTTTTGATCCTGAAAATGGCTAAGCAGTTCTTTTATGGGATTAAGCATTTCCCGAAAATTGTGTTGTTCTAGCTCACGTTCTCTCTTGGTTTTTTTTAGTTTTTCACTTAAGTTCACAATCGTTTGCTCTTTTTCTTTTAATAGGAGTTTGAGTTTTTCATATTCTGCTAGGCGCTCAAACTCTTTGAAAGACCAAGTGCTATCTAAATCACCGTGCATGACTTCCAAAAGATGTTGAGGTATAAATGTGCTGCCTACATCTGTGCCATTCCCAAGTAGATGATTAACATAGATCCTGGCAATCAGCTGTAATGTGGTATGCCTATTCTCATCGTTCTCGATTTTAAGCGCAAATTTAAGGGCAGTATCAAGTTGTAAATGCTTGGCGTGACTATTGGAAGCTTCAGTTGCTATGCCAATGAACCGAGTAGAATATTCATTGCAGATGGTGTCAAAATAATAGGAATCTGTTGGCAATTCTAAAAACGCACGAGCGGCTAGGTCCACCTTGTTCATTATTTCAAAGTAGCTGCCAAGTTCATAATAGGCTTCTGAATACCCTGCAAGTTTGGCGGCCTCGGCGGCTGAAAAGAGCTGTTTTTCATCGGTGCTAGTGTTTTCAAGTAACGCAGCAAGATTTAATCTTGCTATGACGAGATTTTGTGCTTCGTTAGGTAATGTTTCTTTATTTAAGTCTGTTAAGCTTTGCACATCAAAAGCAATATGAGCTAAAACGCCCATCAACGGTTTTGCGGTTCCGTTAGCAGCAGTGTTAGCAAGCATTGATAATGTGCTTTGGAATTTAAGGGAGCCATCTTGCGGGCTTGCATTAAAATCAGCTGCAGTGAATTGGTCTTTAAATTGATTTAAAAGCCTCATTAATGCTTCAGGGTTACCATTATCTGCCGCATCAGCAAGCAACCACAAGATACTGATACCATTTTTGGTTTTATCTTCGGTGCAAGCGGTAAAATCGTCTGCCGTCAATTGGTCTTTGTATTGGTTTAAAACCGCAATGAAAGCTTCAGTTTTGTCATTAGATACAGCGTCAGCGAGCCACCATAAAACACTGATGCCTTTTAGGGGGCCATCTTGCGGGCTTGCAGTAAAATCAGCTGCAGTGAATAGATCTTTGTATTGGTTTAAAACCATCATGAAAGCTTCAGCTTTGCCTTTAGCTGCTGCATGAGCGAGCATCCATAAAACACTAATGCCTTTATGTTGTTGATCTTGCGCACACGCCGTAAAGTCGGCTGCGGTGAATTGTCCTTTAAATTGGTTTAAAACTGCGAGCAAACCTTCAGGTTTTCCTTCGGCTGCGGCATAGGCAAGCCACCATAAAACACTGATGCTTTTAAGAGGGCCATTTTGTGGGCTTGCAGTAAAATCAGCTGTGGTGAATTGGTCATTGTATTGGTTTAAAACCGCTATTAAAGCCTCGGGTTCACCGTTATGCGCTGCATCAGCAAGCGCCCATAGGACACTAATCCCTTCATCAATTCCATTTTGCGCGCTAGTGGTAAAATCGGCTGCCGCTAATTGGTCTTTGTATTGGTTTAAAACCACCATGAAAGCTTCAGGGCTACCGTTAGATGCTGTTTCAGCAAGCAACCATAATGCGCTTTTGCCCTTTAAAATTCCGTCGTTGATGGTGGTTCTAAATTCATCTATTTTAAATTTGGCTATGTTATGTTCGAAATAGTTCGGCATTAACATGGAAACTATTAACGTAGCATAAAGAGCATTTCTGCTAAGTCCTTCGTTAACCAATTCATCAATTTGTTGTGGATTTTGCAAAAATAGGACGTTTAAAGAGTATGATAATCTGAGTCTGTCTTTGGCTGTCAAAGAGGTGAGCTGAGCTAAATCAGCTGTTTTAAGGATGTTAAATGCAAGCTCGTTACTGCCAAGATCACTTATCATAATTTATTTCCAATAGGCGCTTCAGTAAAGGTAATGCTGAACCGAAATACTATTCTAGTATACTTACTATATTAGTCAAAATGATAAAATAAGTGCGTGAATATGCAAAGATTGGCGCCTTTCTTTTGTTTTAATTCCTACTAAATCATCTGTTCTCAGAATATTGAATAGGGCAGCATTATTGTCGGTGCCATTAAGCATGATTTTTTCCTAAAACACGTGGTAAAAGAGAATTATTAAGTTGGTAACTAAATTAGCACGTTAAGGAAAGGCAGCTTGTGGTAAAAAAACCTTTGACAGGTCTTTTATTAGATGTATCTACAATCGTTACTAATTTAAAAAACTGGTAACGATTGTACTAGGGGGGTGAGGTTGTATTAAGCAGCGTTGGTATCGATTGATTTTAAGTATTTTGCTTTGAGTTCATCTGAGGCAAAACTCGCTACAATACTATTTTTGGCTAACTGGACAATATCTTTTTCAGTCAGATTTAATCCTTTTTGCGCTGCTAAATAGTTATCAACCATGTAACCACCGAAATAAGATGGATCATCTGAATTGATAGTGACACATAAGCCTTTATCTAAGAGCTGCTTGAGATTATGGTCTTGCATCTTCTTAAAAACACAGAGCTTAATATTTGATAACGGACAAACGGTTAATGGGATCTGCTTTTCACGCAAAAATTCCACTAATTTGTCATCTTCAACGCAGCGTACGCCATGATCAACGCGTTTAACATCAAAAAGTTTTAGTGCTTGCCAGATATAATCGGCTGGGCCTTCTTCGCCGGCATGAGATACCGTCAAGAAGCCTTCTTCTTTAACGCGTTGGAATACGCGCGCAAATTTTTCAGGTGGGTTGCCCGCCTCGCCTGAATCGAGCCCAAAAGCGCTGATCCATTCACGAAAGGGGAGCGCTTCTTCAAGCGTTTTAAATGCCGATTCTTCGCTTAAATGACGTAAGAAGCAGGGGATCAACTTAAAAGTAATGCCAAATTCTTTTTCGCCATCTTGCAGTGCTTTATAGATACCTGTGATGGCAACCGCAAAAGGAATATTGCGATCAGTATGCGTTTGCGGATCAAAAAAGATCTCGGTATGGCAGACGTTATCAGCGTGAATACGCTCAAGATAGGCCCACGTTAAGTCATAAAAGTCTTGTTCGGTACACAGTACATTGGCACCTTGATAATAGATATCTAAAAAGGACTGTAGATTGGTAAATTCATAGGCTTTGCGAACCGCTTCAGGATCTTTAAAGGGCAGCTTTATTTTATTGCGCTGCGCAAGTTCAAACATCATTTCAGGTTCTAAAGTGCCTTCAATATGTAAATGCAATTCCGCTTTGGGCACATCACGTATTAACTGTTCTATCGATTTGCTCATGACTTCTCTGATACCTGCTATTCTGTAATGTGGGAGTGGGGATCGTTGTTTTAATATTCAGTTATACAACATATTTAGGTTTAGTCATGCCACGGATGGTACAACTTAAACGCTTAACACTCATTGCATGCAGTGTGTTATTAACGCACTGCGCTGTTGGGCCTAATTTTGAGTCGCCAGACGCGCCATTGGTATCGGATTATACCGAAACACCCCTACCAAGAAAAACACTGTCTACCAAAGGCGTGCATGGTGGCAAGGCGCAATATTTTGTCGATGGCCACGATGTCTGCGCCAGCTGGTGGGAATTATTTCATTCACCTGCCTTAAATGAAATGATACAGAAAGGGTTTGAAAATAACCCAACCTTGGATGCGGCTACTGCAGCACTCGTGCAAGCTGAACAAAACCTACGTGCACAGTTTGGTGCCTTAATGTTGCCGGCGTTGAACGCGCAAGGTAACGTTCAAAGACAGCAATATACAGGAGCAGGTCTTGGTGTACCCAATGGTAACCCCTCTATCTTTAATATTCTGAATTCACAATTAAATGTTTCTTATACCTTTGATATTTTTGGTGGTTCAAGACGCGAACTAGAATCGCTTTGTGCTGCGGTTGATTATCAGCGTTTTCAGCTTGAAGCCGCTTATTTAACGATGTCTACGAATATTGTCACCTCGGTTATTACCGAAGCGTCATTACGTGAACAACTTAAAGCGACACAAGATTTAATCGCCTTCCAGGAAAAATTGCTGAAAATCACACAGCAGCAATTCGAATTAGGTGCACAATCAAAGATTGCCGTGTTAGCCCAACAAACCCAATTAGCGCAAACAAAAGCCCTATTACCGCCCGTTGAGAACTCGTTAGCACAGACAAGACATGCTATAGCGGTATTGATGGGAGAATTCCCAAGTGAAAATACCGCGCCACACTTTAATCTTGATAATATTGTTCTGCCTGACGTCATACCGGTCAGTTTGCCATCTTGTTTGGTAAGGCAGCGCCCGGATGTTCGAGCAGCAGAGGCATTGCTCCATCAAGCAAGTGCTCAAATCGGCGTGGCAACGGCTGCATTGCTTCCGCAAATTACATTAAGTGGTAATGCAGGTTGGCAAGCGAATCAATTAAACGACTTATTTGCACCACAGGCGCATATCTGGACCATCGCCAGTGGTATTTTACAGCCGATATTTCAAGGTGGTTCGTTAATTGCTAAAAGACGTGCCGCAATTGCCGCTTATGATCAAGCAGAAGCACAATATCGACAAGTGGTTTTACAAGCATTTCAAAATGTTGCCGATACTTTACGCGCATTAGACTACGATGCGGAAGCCTTAAAAGCACAAACACAATCAGAAGTGTCAGCACGAGCAACCCTGAAAATGACTGAAGAACAGTTTCGATTAGGCGCTGTAAACTATATTGCTTTACTTGATGCGGAACAGCAAGTTCTTCAGTCACAAATCAAACGAATACAGGCACAAGCAGCACGTTACAGCGATACAGCCACGCTTTATTCGGCACTAGGTGGCGGCTGGTGGAACAGGCAACAATGAGGAACGTTGAATGCGTAAGCGCATGATAATCATGTTAATTGGCCTTGGCATCTTGTTTGGTGGCATATTTGGCTATCATTTATTTGTTGGCATGATGATGAAAAAGCATTTTGCTACGATGGGGGCACCACCTGTATCGGTTGCAACCATGAAAGTTAAATCCGAAACGTGGCGTCACCAAACGCAGGCAACGGGCAGTTTGCGAGCAATTAAAGGGGTTGATGTTACAACAGAAATAGCAGGCCTCATTACCAAAATTGAGTTCAAGCCGGGTATTCAAGTTGAAGAAGGCGATTTATTGGTGCAATTAAATGCCGACACCGAGATTGCCCAATTAGAAGCTTTGCAGGCAACAGAAAAATTAGCAGAAATTACTTTAAATCGAGATAAAGCCCAATTTGCTATTCAAGCCGTAAGCCAAGCAACCGTCGATGCTGACGTGGCGAATTTACAAAATTTACAAGCACAGGTAGCACAGCAAAAAACGGTTATCGCTAAAAAAACGATTCGAGCGCCTTTTTCGGGTAAATTAGGGATTTGTTATGTTAATCCTGGGCAATACCTTAATCCCGGTGACAAGATCGTCACCCTGCAAACTTTAAATCCCATTTATGTCGATTTTTATTTACCGCAGCAATCGTTAGTAGCTGTGTCAAAAGGAATGCCGATTAAGCTGACTTCGGACACCTACCCAGGTAAAACTTTTACAGGCAAAGTGACAACGATTAATCCTTTGGTCGATGTGGCAACCCGTAACGTGCAAATGGAAGCAACGATTGATAACCCTAAAAATCAACTTATTCCGGGCATGTTCGCTAACGTTGAGATTTCGACAGGTAAACCATCACCTTACCTAACTGTGCCTAAAACAGCGATTGCGTTTAATCCTTATGGAGAAATCGCTTATACGGTACAAGAGAAATCGGAAAATGATAAAACGACCTTGATAGCCAATCAAAT
>CAZCXZ010000012.1:0-22329 GCA_964502705.1 Uncultured Candidatus Berkiella sp.
ATCGTTAAACCACGCGGATCAGCGTTACCAATATCTTCACTGGCCATGAGTAACACGCGGCGCGCAATATAAGCCGGATCACAACCACCATCTAACATACGACAAAGCCAATAGAGCGCACCATCCGGTGATGAGCCTCGCACGGATTTATGTAGTGCCGAGATCTGTTCATAAAATACATCGCCCTGTTTATCAAAATGGCGATAATCTTGCGTCAATACTTCGGTAATGGTTTCTTCTGAGAATTGGTCTTTCAATGCCGCATAACGTTCAGCAACAATTTCTAGAATGTTCAGCAAGCGTCTTGCATCACCATCGGCTGCTACTACCAGTTTTTGCTGCATAGTAGGCGTTAAGGCGGCTTGTAATTCCGTTAACCCTGCCCTTTCATCATTTAGCGCATTCGTTAGCACTTGTTGTAAGTTATTTTCCGTTAAGGGTTTTAATACATACACACGACAACGAGAAAGTAACGCATGATTCACCTGAAATGAGGGGTTTTCCGTTGTAGCACCAATCAGGCGCACTGTGCCATCTTCTACATAGGGTAATAAAGCATCTTGCTGCGTTTTATTAAAGCGGTGAATTTCGTCTATGAATAGGAGTGTTTCTTGCTGATGTTGATCTCTGCGTAAAGCGGCCTGGCTGACCGCTTCACGAATTTCTTTCACTCCCGCCATCACCGCTGACATACTATGGAAATAAGCATCGGTGGTGTTAGCAATCACTTGTGCTAAAGTCGTTTTGCCGGAACCGGGTGGCCCCCAAAATAACATTGAATGCAAATTGCCCTTTTCAAGGGCTAATCGTAAAGGGCTGTTTTTGCCAATGATATGTTCCTGACCAACAAATTCTGCAAAAGTTGTTGGCCGTAACCTTGCGGCCAGTGGTAAAGCCATCGCCTATTAGGTTCCTGCTTGGATCACATCAACACCTTTGGGAGGTGAAAATTGAAACAATTTTTGATTAATGGCTTGGTTCACTTCCACATTGGTAAATACGGTGCGCACATTTTGCCCTAAAGGATCTTTCATGCGCACTTCATTCAATTTATCTTGTATAAAACGAATGATAATGGTCGAGTAGCCACTGTCTTTTTCTTTGGGTGTTAACTGATAGCAGGTACTATTTGCCTGGCATTTTTTAGCAAAGGCAATATCAAAGGTTTCACCTAATTTTGAAACATCGCCTGCCAACAAAGTTGCTGGGGAGTTTTGTAGCGCTTGGTTTAAATCTTGCTTAGTAACTTGTTCTAACTCAACATCGTAGGTCCACACAAATTTACCGTCAGCAATTACGAGCGTAGGATTCGGCTTTACACTCTTCCAATAAAATTTACCTGGACGCGCAATCACCACTTGGCCATGAGAATTAGACAATTTCTCACCTTCTGCGCCAGAAATTTTTTGTTCAAAGTTGGCTTTAAAGGTATTGGTTTTTTGTAATGATAAGACGAGTTGTTCGGCTGCAGGTGCGATTGCTTGGGCTGTTACACCAAAACAAAGCGTTAGCGTCACAATGGCGCTTTTATAAATTCTTAACATATTAACCTCTTTCAACGGGTGCAGGCGCGAGCACTTCTCTTGTGCCATTTGACAGTACGTGACTCACAACGCCCTCACTTTCCATTTGCTCGATTAAACGTGCTGCGCGGTTATAACCAATTTTTAATCGTCGTTGTACCAGCGAGGTGGATGCTTTGCGGGCCTCTGTCACAATCATAACAGCTTGGTCGTATAACTCATCAAAATCACCGTCTGAGGTGGAAGTTGCTGAACTAGGTACCGATTGTACCACGCTTTCAATGTAAGCAGGTTGCCCTAGTTTTCTCAACTCATTTGTTACTTTATGAACTTCATCATCACTGACAAATGCGCCATGAATACGATGCGGAATACCCACGCCTGGCGGTAAATAGAGCATATCCCCATGTCCTAATAATTGCTCAGCACCGGATTGGTCGATAATGGTGCGTGAGTCAATTCTTGACGAAACTTGGAACGCGATACGCGTAGGAATATTGGCTTTGATTAACCCCGTAATAACATCCACTGAAGGTCGCTGGGTCGCTAAAATAAGATGAATACCTGCTGCACGCGCCTTTTGCGCAATCCGCGCGATTAACTCTTCTACTTTTTTGCCTACCACCATCATCATGTCGGCAAATTCATCAACCACCACAACGATATACGGCAGCTTCTCTAATGGCTCTGGTCTGTCACCATTAATCGGTTGCCAGAACGGATCTAATAACGGTTGCCCCGCTTTCACGGCAGCTTCGACTTTTTGGTTGTAACCCAATAAGTTTCTTACGCCAACTGCAGCCATCAGCTGATAGCGACGTTCCATCTCTGCTACACACCAACGTAATGCGTTAGCCGCATCTTTCATGTCGGTTACAACGGGCGTCAACAAATGGGGAATGTTGTCATAGACCGCTAATTCCAACATTTTGGGATCGATCATGATCAGGCGCACATCTTCCGGTGACGACTTGTAGAGAATGCTCAGCAACATCGCATTCACCCCCACCGACTTACCAGAACCGGTGGTACCTGCAACCAGAAGGTGCGGCATTTTTGCTAAATCAACTGCAACGGGGCGACCGGCAATATCTTTACCTAGGGCCAAGGTAATGGGCGATTCTGCATCTTGATAACAAGCGTCTTCTAAGACTTCTTTAAGGCGCACCAGCTCTCGATTAGGGTTTGGAATTTCTAGCCCCACTACCGATTTTCCTGGAATGACTTCCACCACTCGCACGCTCACAACCGATAAAGAACGCGCTAAATCTTTGGCAAGACTCGTAATCTTATTGACCTTGATCCCGGCTGCTAAATCTAATTCAAATCGGGTAATCACAGGGCCTGCTAACACCCCCACGACTTTGGCATCCACACCAAATTCCAATAATCGGGTTTCAACGAGGCGCGACAAATCGTGACGTTGTTGCGTTGTAAAACCTTGTCTGGCCGCTTTTTCTGGCATTTCTAACAAGGATAACGATGGCAATTCATGCGCGTTATGCACAGCTTGTCGAGGCTTAGCTTTGGGCGCCTCTGGCATGGGCACATCCACTTCAGCTTCAACTGCTCGAGGTTTAACCACCACTCTGGGTTTTTTCTGTAAAGCACTACGTGCCATTTCCACTTTTGCTTTTGGCTTAGGGCGCAACGCAGGGAGTGGTTCATCAAAGACTTCATCGTCACCAAAGGAAGGTTTGTCCTTCGCAAAATCCAAAGCTTCTTCTTCTTCATCGTCACCAAAACCCAGTGGGTCTTTAGAGGCGATAGGAGATTTCGGCGATTTAACACTGCCTAGGTTAATGGATGAGAAATCAGGTAACGCAGGCAATTTCATCTGACTCATCTGTTCGGTGCCTTTACGCACCATGCCCGGTATATGCGCGCCAATCTTACCCAGTAATTTCAGGGTGTAGTGCCCTATCACCTCAAGCAGGTATAACCAAGACATGCCGGTAAATAGCGTGCTACCGGATAAGAGTAAAGCAATAAGAATAATGGTTGCCCCAACTGGGCTTAAATAAGTTACTGTGGCAGCTTTAACCGCAGCGCCTAACAAGCCACCCGTGCTCATTGGCAAGTTATTCAACTTGGAAACATGCAGTGCAATTAAACCGCAACTGGCCGCCAACGCTACCAACAACCCAAGTGAGCGAACAGACCAAACTAAAGGATTGGATTCAGACTTCTGTGGCAAATCGCGATAAACAAATAATCCAGATAAAGCTAACGTCAGTGGAAAAACATAAGCCATGTATCCAAAAAGAGAAAATAAGATATCTGAGAACCAGGCACCTGTTTTACCCGCAGCATTGCGAATGTCATTGGACATTCCAGAATGCGACCACGCGGAATCACCATCGTGATACGTAAAAAGCGCAATTAACAGGTAAATTCCAAATGAACACAACAGAATAAACGCACCCTCTCGCATGCGTCGGTTCACCTGTAACGTTAAAAACGGCAGGTTGGCGTCATTGGTGCGTGTGGTGGCTTGCTTCATTCCATTTCATCTTTTTATCCAATTTTGCCTATTAGTGTAGCATGACTTCTCACGAGACTCAGCGTAAAATAGTTTTCGCTCCGGAACTTTTCGCGTTCAATTTAAGGTAAGTTATGTCTAATAAGCAACATCATCGCCTCATCATCCTTGGCTCAGGTCCTGCCGGTTACACTGCTGCAATCTATGCCGCACGCGCTAATCTCAAACCCGTCATGATTACCGGTTTGCAAAAAGGAGGGCAACTCACCACCACAACGGATGTTGATAATTGGCCAGGTGATGTAGAGGGTTTACAAGGCCCTGCACTGATGAATCGCATGGAAGAGCATGCAGCGCGATTTGATACACAAATGATTTTTGACCATATCCTTGCCGTCGATCTTAACGTTCGCCCCTTTCAATTAAAAGGCGATTCAGGCGACGAATACACCTGCGATGCTTTAATCATTGCGACCGGTGCCTCAGCTCGTTATCTTGGCATTCCCTCAGAACAAGCGTTCATGGGCAAAGGTGTTTCTGCTTGCGCGACTTGCGATGGTTTTTTCTATAGAGGCAAAAAGGTGGCTGTGATTGGTGGTGGCAATACCGCAGTCGAAGAAGCGCTCTACCTTGCCAACATTGCATCTCATGTCACGTTAGTTCACCGTCGTGACAGCTTGCGTGCCGAAAAAATGCTTCAGCAAAAACTCTTTGAGAAGGCAGAAAACGGGAATGTCTCTTTACTGTGGGATCACACCATTGATGAAGTTTTGGGTGATGCGAAAGGTGTAACCGGCTTACGTGTAAAACATACCGAAAAGCCAACCACCGAAACATTGAGCCTTGATGGGGTTTTTATTGCGATTGGGCACACCCCCAATACACAAATATTTGAAAACCAGCTTGCCATGAAAGACGGCTACATTATTGTGAATACCGGCTTAGCAGGCAATGCCACTGCTACCAGTATTCCTGGTGTTTTTGCTGCAGGCGACGTGGCAGATCATGTTTATCGCCAAGCGGTGACTTCTGCCGGCACAGGTTGTATGGCCGCATTAGACGCTGAAAAATATTTGGATGGGCTAACCTCATAAACATCACGGCGCCTTTTTTCCTAAATGAAGACACGATCGATTTTCCGAATCCCGCTGTAGCCTTAACGGAACCCGATGGTTTATTAGCCATCGGGGGCGATCTGAGTTTAGAACGGTT
Source organism: Uncultured Candidatus Berkiella sp. (assembly GCA_964502705.1). GTDB lineage: Bacteria > Pseudomonadota > Gammaproteobacteria > Berkiellales > Berkiellaceae > Berkiella. Next base: position 5,218 of record CAZCXZ010000012.1, read on the forward strand.
ATTAAATGCCTATCATTCAGGCATTTTCCCCTGGTACGACAAAGGTCCTATTTTGTGGTGGAGTCCTGATCCCCGAGCGGTGATTTTTTTAGATTCGCTACATGTTTCCAGAAGCTTACAAAAAACCTTACGTAAAGCCCCTTTTACCATCAAAATGGATCAGCAATTCGCGAATGTGCTTAATGGTTGTGCCGGCCCTCGAAGGCACGGCAAACATCATGAATCTGGCACGTGGTTAAATGCTGACATGAAAGCCGCATACCTTAAATTACACCAACAGGGCTACGCCCATTCAATAGAAGTCTATGAGAACGATCGACTTGTGGGGGGGATTTATGGTGTTGCTTTAGGCAGAGTCTTTTTTGGGGAATCGATGTTTAGCTTGAAGGCCAATGCTTCAAAAGTCGCCATGGTATATTTAGTTGAAAAGCTTATTTCATGGGATTTTACGCTGATTGACTGCCAGGTTGCCTCAAGCCATCTGATGCGATTGGGGGCATCGCTCATGCCGCGCCCCGAATTTCTTAAGCATTTAAGCGTCAATACTAAGTTGGAAGGCAAAATTTCAAATTGGCAAAACAACCGCCCAACCGGTTAAGAGTTTCGTGCAGCGCTGTAATTTGTTAGAATATGGCGCGATAGCTATATTCCGATTAGGGGAGATCCATGGCAAAAGAAGATCATATCGAAATGGAAGGAACGGTAACCGAAACCTTACCAAATACCATGTTTCGAGTAGAACTCGATAATAAACACCTTGTAACAGCGCATATTTCCGGCAGAATGCGTAAGAATTACATCCGAATTTTAACTGGCGACCGTGTCACCGTTCAGTTGACACCGTATGACCTTTCTAAAGGTCGTATTATCTTCCGTAACCGTGATGGTAAAACGGATGATAAAAGCAAAGCTAAGCCCGTTAAAGAAGCAAACAGCACTGACGTTATCAGCCTAGATTCAATCGGCAGTAAAGAGGGAGATTAATCTACCTCTTTACTGGCCTCTTCTACGGTTAAATGGATCCCTTCTGCATCGGCAGTCACTTCAACATGACCTCCCATGGAAAGTTTTCCAAACAGCAATTCATCGGCAAGGGGCTTTTTCAACTGCTCTTGAATCAACCTTGCCATGGGTCTTGCGCCCATTTTCTTATCGTATCCTTTTTCAGCTAACCAATTGCGAGCGGCTACGTCAGCGACGAAGGTCACTTCTTTATCACCCAAGCGTTTTTCTAGGTCGGCTAAGAACTTATCAACAACTCGCGTAATCGTTTCTTCGCTCAAAGATTCGAACTGAATAATAGCGTCGAGGCGGTTTCTAAATTCCGGTGTAAACGTTTTTTGAATAGCACCCATACCGTCGGTTTGATGTGACTGCTCTTTGAAACCAATTGAGCTACGTTCCATCATCGATGCACCGGCATTGGTTGTCATGATTAAGGTCACATGACGAAAGTCAGCTTTACGGCCATTGGTATCGGTTAATGAGCCATGATCCATCACTTGCAATAACAAGTTGAAAACATCAGGGTGTGCTTTTTCGATTTCATCCAGCAATACCACAGAATGCGGATTTTTCGTAACAGCTTCTGTTAACAAACCACCATGATCGTAACCCACATAGCCAGGAGGCGCACCAATCAAACGTGATACCGTATGGCTTTCCATGTATTCAGACATATCAAAACGGATCAGTTCCACACCCAAGGTTTTAGCAAGTTGCTTTGAAACCTCAGTTTTACCCACACCTGTTGGCCCTGCGAATAAAAAGCAGCCGACGGGTTTTTCAGGGTCACTGAGTCCTGAACGTCCCATTTTAATGGCTGAAGACAGTGCATGAATCGCCTTGTCTTGCCCAAATACAATGCCACGTAAATCTTCAGCTAAGTTACCTAATAAGGTCTTATCTGAAAGCGAGACTGTTTTAGAAGGAATTCTCGCCATACGTGCAACAATTTGTTCTACTTCTTTCACGCCAATGACTTTTTTGCGACGACGTTCTGGCATTAACCGTTGATAAGCACCAGCTTCATCCACTACGTCAATGGCTTTATCGGGCAAAAAGCGATCTTGAATGTATCTACCTGCCAACTCAGCAGCGGCACGCAGTGCAGCACCGGTATAACGAATTTGGTGATGCTGTTCAAAATGGGTTTTGATCCCTTTTAAGATACGGATAGTTTCTTCAATCGAAGGTTCTTTGATATCGATTTTTTGGAAACGTCTTGCCAGTGCGCGATCTTTTTCAAAGATCCCTCTATATTCCTGGTAAGTCGTGGATCCTACACAACGAAGGTCGCCTGTTGCTAACATCGGTTTGATCAGGTTAGATGCGTCCATCACACCACCTGATGCTGCACCCGCACCAATAATGGTGTGGATTTCATCGATAAACAGAATTGAACCTGAATCGCGTTTTAAATGTAACAATAAAGACTTGAAGCGCTTTTCAAAGTCACCCCGATACTTAGTACCCGCTAATAACGAACCTAAGTCCAGCGAATAAACAGTACAGTGATGCAACGCTTTAGGAACCTTGCCTTCGACAATCGCTTTGGCTAAGCCTTCTGCAATGGCTGTTTTACCAACCCCTGCTTCGCCGACATATAAAGGATTGTTTTTGCGACGTCGGCAGAGAATTTGCACAGTGCGCTCTAGCTCACTCGAACGACCAATTAACGGATCGATCTTGCCTTGCTTAGCAAGCACATTTAAATTAACGGCGTAACTTTCTAAGGGGCTCTTAGCAACCGCCTCATGGCCATTTTCTTGTTCAAGCGGTTGATCCATTTCATTGGGTTCATCCATCTCTCTGGGTTCTTCAACCTTAGAGATACCATGTGAAATGAAGTTAACCACATCCAGACGGGTAATGTTCTCTTGCTTTAAAAAGTACACCGCTTGGCTTTCTTGTTCACTGAAAATCGCCGCTAAAACATTTGCACCAGTCACTTCTTCTTTACCAGCTGACTGAACATGGAAAACAGCGCGCTGTAAAACCCGCTGAAAGCCCAGTGTCGGTTGTGTTTCCCGATGTGCTTCTGTAGAAGGAATTAAAGGTGTTGTTTCATCAACAAATGTTTGTAAATCTTGGCGCAATCTTTCGACATCTGCACCGCACGAACGAAGCACATTGGAAGCAGCAGAGTTGTCTAACAATGCTAACAGCAGGTGCTCAACCGTCATAAATTCATGACGCTTGTCCCTGGCTTCCTTAAATGCAAGGTTGAGCGTCGTCTCTAGTTCTTTGCTCAACATGGCACCAACCTCCTAGCGTCTTTGTTGGGTTAGATTTTTTCCATTTTGCAAAGCAATGGATTTTCATTGATCCTTGCAAATTCATTTACTTGTGCTACCTTTGTCTCAGCGATATCTCTTGTAAAGACACCGCAGATACCTTTTCCGTAGTGATGAACTTCTAACATCACTTTTACTGCTTGCGGATAACCCATCCCAAAGAACTGCTGCAATACGACTACCACGAAATCCATTGGGGTATAATCGTCATTCAACAAGAACACCTGATACTTCGAGGGCCAGTCTTTCTTACGTTTTTTATCAGTCTTGATTGCAGGCGTAACCGCCTTGCGCTCAAATGCTGTCCCCATACTCTGATATTAGCCAACTATTGGCTACCTCGCCTTGTTGATGAATAAAATGTTTCATTTTTATTGTGGCACAACTGATTTAACTAATAAATAAAACTAACTACAACTCTCAAAACATTAATAAGTCTTGACTGAGTAACCGTTTATGTACAACAGTTATGGGGTACTCTTTTCCCTGTTTAAAAGGGAGGGTACTGTGTCAATTTTTAGTTTAGTAGCAAACGTTGTATTCAAGAAGTTCAATTGGTTTAAAAAGGATTTTTAGTATGCCAACTGGGATAGTTAAGTGGTTCAATAGTGCAAAGGGTTATGGTTTTATCTGTCCTGAGGGCGGTGGACAAGATGTATTTGCACATTTTTCCGCCATTGTCATGGATGGTTATAAATGCCTAAAAGCTGGGCAAGCAGTAACCTACGATGTAAACGAAGGACCTAAAGGTCTGCATGCAGCAGATATTCGTGCCCTAGGGGCCGAAGTTGAGGCGCCTCGGTATGTTCCTCAAATGGACACTGCTGACGCTTAATCTGCTGAGGAGTTTATGTGCTTTATTCGTCATAACGGCGGATGTCACCATCCGCCGCCGAATACTTGATATTACTTAACTCATGTGTCGGATAATTTCATCACCAAAAGCAGAGCAGCTCACCGTTTTAGCGTCTTTCATTAGACGACCAAAATCGTAAGTTACCTGCTTATTGGCGATGGCACCTTCCATTCCCTTAATAATCAGATCAGCCGCTTCTGTCCATCCCATGTGGCGGAGCATCATTTCTGCTGACAAGATAAGTGAGCCTGGGTTTACTTTATCCTGACCTGCATATTTAGGCGCAGTACCATGCGTTGCCTCAAACACCGCAACTTTGTCACTGTTATTGGCGCCTGGTGCAATCCCGATGCCACCAACTTGTGCCGCTAAAGCGTCTGAGATGTAATCGCCATTTAAGTTCAAGGTCGCGATCACGCTGTAATCTTCAGGCCTTAACAGAATTTGTTGCAAGAAGGCATCAGCAATGACGTCTTTAACGATAATGTCTTTGCCGGTTTTTGGGTTTTTAATCACTTGCCATGGGCCGCCTTCAAAAGGCTTCGCACCAAACTCTTCTTTGGCCAATGCATAACCCCAATCTTTAAACGCCCCTTCGGTAAACTTCATGATATTGCCTTTATGAACCAAGGTCACAGAAGGCTTATCGTTATCGATTGCGTATTGAAATGCTCGGCGCACTAAGCGCTGTGTGCCCTCTTTTGACACGGGTTTAATGCCAATACCACAGTGTTCGGGAAAGCGGATTTGTTGCACATCCATCGTATTGCGTAAAAAGTTGATCACTTCTTTAGCAGCAGCAGAATCCGCAGCCCACTCAATCCCTGCATAAATGTCTTCAGAATTTTCGCGGAAAATAACCATGTCGGTCTTTTCAGGTTGTTTTACTGGGCTAGGAACGCCAGCAAAATAACGCACGGGACGCAAACAAACATAGAGATCGAGCTTTTGACGAATAGCCACGTTCAAGGAACGAATACCACCACCTACGGGTGTTGTTAATGGGCCTTTGATGGAAACCGCGAACTCGTTCATTGCGGTCAAGGTTTCCTCAGGCAACCATTGGTCGGGACCGTAAACTTGCGTGGCCTTCTCACCGGCATAAATTTCCATCCAGGCAATGTTTCGTTCACGTTGATAAGCTTTGGTCACCGCTGCGTCAACGACTTTGCGCATGACGGGGGTGATATCGACACCGATGCCATCACCTTCAACAAAAGGGATAATCGGGTTGTCAGGGACACTTAATGAAGCATCACTGTTGACATGGATCTTGCTGCCTTCTTTTGGGATCACTAATTTTTGATAAGCCATTTTCAACGCCTTCTGATTATTTTCCGTACCGACGTTTAGTGTAGCCCAAAGCGCGTTTTGGCCGCAAAAATATTCAGAATATGGTAAAATGCCTATTCATTATAAAAAGTTGACTAACACACTAAATATTCATGAAAAAGAAGGTTATCGTTGGATTGTCCGGCGGCGTAGATTCTGCCGTCAGTGCGTTATTGCTAAAAGAGCAAGGCTATAACGTGGAAGGTCTATTCATGAAAAATTGGGAAGAGGACGATAACGCAGAATTTTGTTCTGCCAAAGAAGATCTTGCCGATGTGCGAGCAGTTTGCAAAAAACTCGACATCCCCCTTCATACAGCCAATTTTTCTCAAGAATATTGGCAAAATGTTTTCAGTGACTTCCTAACGGAATATAAAGCAGGTCGCACACCCAATCCCGATATTTTATGTAATAAAGAAATTAAGTTTAAAGCCTTCTTAGAGTATGCACTCAAGTTAGGTGCCGACTACATTGCCACTGGTCACTATGTGCAAAAAGCGACCGTGGCCGACAAACACCAATTGCTAAAGGGTTTAGACAATAATAAAGATCAAAGTTATTTTCTCTATACCCTCACACAGTTTGCTTTAAGTAAAAGTTTATTTCCGGTGGGCCACCTTGAGAAATCTCAAGTAAGAGAATTAGCCAAAGCCGCAGACCTCATCAATCATGCCAAAAAAGATAGCACCGGCATTTGCTTTATCGGTGAACGAAAATTCAAAACCTTCTTACAAGACTTTATGGTAAACCAACCGGGCAATATGCAAACGCCTGAAGGCGATGTGGTTGGTAAACACGATGGTTTAATGTATTACACCCTGGGTCAACGCCAAGGCCTTTTTATCGGCGGACGCAAAGGCGCAAAAGAACAACCTTGGTATGTTGTGGCTAAAGATGTGGCCGCGAATATTTTATATGTCACCCAAGAGATGGATCATCCTTGGCACTTTACCAAAACGCTTATCGCGAAAAATGTGCATTTAATTAATCCACTACAAACGCATCGTTCCCTATCCGCTAAAATTCGTTACAGGCAACTCGATCAAGCTTGCCAGGTACAACAAATTGATGAAGAAACACTGCAAGTTACTTTTACAGAACCCCAACGTTCAGCCACACCTGGACAATCTGTGGTGCTGTACCAAGACAATATCTGCTTAGGCGGCGGTATCATTCATCAAACCGATTCATCAGGCGGATTAAGACATACTCAGATAAAGAATTTAAAGGAAGAAGCTCTATGAATTCAATCCTCGCTATTTCTCCCTTAGATGGCCGTTACCATCAAGCGTGCGAAACCTTGCAACCCATTGCAAGCGAGTATGGCTTAATGTATTACCGTTTGATTGTTGAAATCCGCTGGTTGCAAGCGCTGGCAAGCGACTCCAACATCAAAGAAGTGCCCGCTTTTAGTCTTGAAGCCAATGCGATGCTTAATCAAATGATTACGCAATTTAGCATGGACGATGCACAACGAATCAAAGCGATTGAAGCCACTACCAATCATGATGTGAAGGCGCTCGAATATTTCATTAAAGAGAAAATGTCTTTTTCGCCCGAGTTAAAAGCAGTGAGTGAGTTTGTGCATTTTGCCTGCACGTCAGAAGATATTAACAATCTCGCTTATGCACTCATGTTAACCGAAATTCGCCAGCGTGTGTTATTACCGCTACTGAATGAGTTAACGCTTGAATTGAGTGCTTTTGCTAAAACCTATGCTGGGATGCCCATGTTAAGCCGCACCCATGGCCAAAGTGCAACCCCAACGACCCTCGGAAAAGAATTCGCGAATGTGGCTTATCGGTTAAAAAGACAAAATGCCCAATTAGCCAATATCGAAGTATTGGGCAAAATGAATGGCGCAGTGGGTAACTTTAATGCGCACCTTGCGGCTTACCCTGATGTTGCATGGGATAAATTTAGTAAACAGTTTGTTGAATCATTAGGGCTAACTTGGTTACCCTTCTCAACTCAAATCGAGCCGCACGATGCCATGGCAGAATATTTTCACTGCTTAATGCGAACCAATACCGTGTTAATCGATTTCAGTCGAGACGTATGGGGCTATATTTCGCTGGGTTACTTTACCCAAAAGTTGGTTGCCAACGAAGTGGGCTCGTCCACCATGCCGCATAAGGTGAACCCGATTGATTTTGAAAATGCTGAAGGGAACCTCGGCATTGCTAATGCACTGTTGTCACATTTTAGTCAAAAGCTTCCTATTTCCCGCTGGCAGCGTGATTTATCGGATTCCACCGTATTACGTAATATTGGCGTAGCAGCAGGCCATATGCTGATTGGCTTGAAATCATTACAAAAGGGTTTCAAAAAATTAGAAGTGAATTTTGATGCGTTGAAGAACGATCTTGATAACAACTGGGAAGTATTGGGCGAGGCCTTACAAACCGTAATGCGCCGTTACAATATTGCTGAGCCTTATGAAAAGCTGAAAGCCTTAACGCGCGGTAAAAAAGTGGATGCCAAAGCCTTAGGCGAATTTATCGATAAACTGAATGTGCCAAATGAGGTTAAGCAGAACTTAAAAGCGATGACCCCGAGTAGTTATATTGGGATGGCGGAAGAATTAGTGAAATATTTATAAAAATTTAATTTTCTTAGCAGCGGAAGCTGCGTAGGAATTTAGCCCCGCGTGTAGGTCGACGAAGTCGACTGGAACGTGGGGACAAGGCAATACACACTATCAAAGCCGCGGCAGCGGCGAAACTGAACACGTGAGTTAAACCATGTGCCGCCCCTCCAGGGGCTTAATTATCTTTGATATTCTATTACCCCACGTTCCGGCTGTTGTAGCATAGCTACAACATGCCTACACGCGGGGCTAAATTCCTACGCAGCTGCCGCTGCTTAAGATAAGGCCAAGAAGTACAAACTTCAGCTATATTTCTATCAACACAACTGTGGTGGTAGATAATCTAATGAACCATAACTTCCTCAAAATAACGCTATTCCTGTGCTTATTCGCCACCTGCCCCCTATTACTCGCTGAAGATACAGCCAGTGCGCCTGCACCCCAATTACAAACCGCGGTAATCACCTTAACCAACCGATTGCCCGCGGACATTATGCCAGCAATAACCCCCTTTTTAGACAAAGGTGCTACCGCTAAGGCCTTTGATAACCAAATTATTGTTCAATCAAGTGCTAGCAACATTGCCGCTATTAAAGAGATTGTGCAGAAACTGGATGTTGCTTCAAAACAATTAATGATCAGTGTTTCTAATGGTTACGATCAACCTGGCGATGTAAGCGCCCAAATGCAAACCATTACCACCACCCGTGAAGCTGACACCAACATCGATCATATTCGAGTGAATAATGGCCAAGTGGCTTACATTAAGACCAGCGTCACCATCCCTTTGATCACAAGCCAATATGCCGGCAGCGATAACTATCATGCAGAAGGTAGCTTTGCGGGTGTTGGCAATAACGGTATTATTTCGGGTCAAGGCACGGCAAATGAAATTGCGCATGCTTATGGTCAAACGGTTGACTATCAAGATCTTAATAGTGGCTTACTGGTTAAACCCCAATTAATAGGCGATCAAGTAAGGCTCGATTTATTGTCACAAGATCAACAAGCCTATAATAATTATCAAGACACAACGCAGCCTACCTATTCTGGCTTAAAAACCCAAACGTCGCTGACAGTTCCTTTGAATAAATGGGTGTATTTTGGCGGTAATCGTCAACAAGAAGATACCACTTTGCAAACGCTTCGTACTCAACCCAAAGATCAAAACCAGCGGGCTTTATGGCTAAAGGTTGAGGTGGTAAACGACTAAATCTCGCCCTTTATCCTGCTGAGCAGCGCCACTTATCGACATTTAGTTGCTCATATTTCTCAATATTGGACAATACCTTTCTGCTCCGTATTGGGATCGCTAAAACTATGTCTACCAAAAATGACCTGCCCGAATTCTGGCTAAATGATGGGCAAATGCCCTTATTGCCGGTTGTTAGCTTGGTCATTCCCATGCATGAGCTTGTGCCCGTTAATCCTTTTGAAAAACTAGGCCAACCGATTGTTATTGATCTATTAGAATATGATGAAAAAACAGCGGAAGATGATGACATCTCTGAAGACGATAAAATTATCCTGGCAAAAGTGGAACAAACTATTGAAGAAGAAGCGCCTGCTTTTGGTGCTGAAGTATTTAGAGAAGGCCATCAAAGTGGCGTCAAAATTGTTCACCAAGAGAATTCAGAGAAAATGCCTCTGCATCTTGCTGCTAGACGCGGTGATATCCAAGAGATCAAAAAACTTCTAAAGGAAGGTAATTACGTTGATCTTGAAGATCATAACTCGAGTACGGCTTTACATATTGCTTCCTTGTGTGGCAAAACCGAAGCCGCTATCGTGTTATTACAACACGGTGCTAACATCCACGACCTTAGTTATGAAGGCCTCAGCATTGTGCAAGTGGCAATTGAGCATGGTCACTATGATACTGCTTCTGCTTTGATTCACCATGGAAAGGTTGACCCCAATCAAAAAAATGCCAGGGGTGAAAGTGCGATCAATATGCTCTTTTTGAATTTTAAAACGCTAGCAAAGAGTGCAGAGTTTGCTGCAGGTAGCGCCAAAGCCATCGGCGAAATGCAAAAAATATTAACAGCCTTTGAAAACTTTGCAGCACATAGTGGTAAATTCTTTCACTGCTCTGATTCGTTTATCGGAGAAAATCAATCAGGTGCGAAAGCAACTTATTATTACGAATACCCAATGTCAATGCAATTAAAGATTTATGCACCACTTGCGCCCAATAAAATCATTCGCGACCAAATTTTGCAAACTGCACAAAAGATTTATGCAACCGATAAATCAGAAGATGCCTTTATCATGGCTAAGAATGTCTTGAACGTATTCCCAACAGGCAATGCCTACCATGTTAAAGTTGGACACGGCAAAAAGATCATTGTCAATGCCAATGGACACTTTAAACTGTTTACAACAGAGCTAGCGAAAAAATCGTTAGAGCAATACGCTCTAAAAGTTCAGCAAGAAAGCAATGACCCTCTTAAAGTTGCGGTCTTTGAACGACTAAAAGCCATTTATGAAAATGCCCATGAGCTTTTAAGTAAAGTGGGTGAAAAAGCGACTATTGATCATTATTTTTCACTTTATGAGCAAGGCAAAACTATTTTGATCCCTTCTGGTTGGGATGGTCATTTTGTGACTTTATTTGCATCCCTACCTCAAAAAATTGTCGGCGTTGGCAATAGTGGTGAACGCTATGCTGGTACTCGTTCAGGCATTACTTTTTATGAAACCAGTGACAAGTTAGATCCACAATTTATTAAAGAAGTGGTTTTCAATCAAAGCAAGCAGCATTTTGAACATGATAAAATGATTCAATACGGCATCATAGAAAAAATCGGTTCAATTGCGATGCCATCTCAGAAACATGGTAATTGCTCATGGGAAAGTCACCGCGATGCTATTGAGGGTATGATTTTAGTTGAACTCATGAATTTAAACCCTGGCATGAAAAATTCGGTCGTCACAGCACACCAATACTTTACCGAATGGGATCACTTTCATGGTATATACCAATTACAAGAATATCAAAGCACTGACCCTATTTTGCCGGTTTCTGCATTGATTGATATTTTTAATGAAGTACATTATAAGTCTAAACAAGGAAAGTTAAGCGAACAAGATCAAAGCCATGCGACAAAGATTATTGAAACTTTGGTATCGCCAGACTATAAAGTCGAATTCAGTGCTTGGTTAGATCAAAAGGGTTCTACCGAAAGTGGTAAATTAATTAAGCAGCTGTTCGCCAATTATCATTTGGATGTAACAGAAAAAGCCGCACAAACTACTAAAATGACTGATAAACAATTTGATGAGGCAATTTCAAACTTTAAAGCACACCATGCTTTACACAGTGAAGAAACACATAGTGCGCAAAGTGAGCATCCTCAAGTGGAACACACTCCCGATACGTGCGTTGCGCCTACACTGAATTCGCTACTGCCTACTTTAGAAGGTCATCAAGTTGAAACTTTCTAAACTGCCTAGCTAATAATTAGGCCGGGTGGTAAAATAGGCGCCCATTGTTTATAGAAAGCTGACAGACTCAATTATGACTGATCCTATAAAACTTTATCGCGATCTCACCTGCAACGCACGTACACAAACACTAAAAGAAATTCTGGGCACCGTGCTTAGCACTTATCTCCATGAGCACGCGCTGAGTCCTGCAATCAGAAATGAACTCGAACGTTACAGAAATTATATTGTGGATGCACCTTTAGGAACGTTAGTTAATGGCTTCCGCTTTACGACCGTTATGCCTAAACAAATAACCGAACTGCTAGGGTTAATTGCCTTACGCGAACATTCACAACTGATAGCGGCGTTACCTTTGTTAGCAAATTGTGAAAATGCGGTTGCTGCATCTAGCATGAATGCTAAAGTGATTTTTGAGCAAGCCTGTCTTCTAGAAAAGGCTCTTAATCAAAATACGCTTTCGCCAAATCATGTTGAACAAGTAGAAGCAAAGCTTGATCATTTAATCAACATTCTATATCAAAAATTTGCTGAATTAATTGTGAACGCAAGCAATGAAGATGAAATCTTTGCTGTAACATCAAGCCATTTCCCCAGTGAACTTGGCTCCAACCTTGAATCAATCGACTATTTTTTAGGCGAAGTGGGCGGACAACTGGATTATCTATCGAGTACGGGTTTTTTTGAAAAGTTCTTTGCAAAACCTTCCTTAGCTCAAAAATTAGAATATGTTGAGGGTTATCACACATGGGCTGAAACACAACGAGCGTTTAGTGATGAATTGAACGGAACGTTAGAATATATCGCTTCTATACTTGTCAATAAAGCTTATCAAAGTTGCAAAGCGAAAAGACAGCGGCTAATTGATGATCCAACGCTGACAGTTCTTGACGTTAATCAACAATTATCGGATTGGGCAAATAGGGCTTGGAAGAAACATGCTAATACTTACTTGCTTGACGATCTCAAGCAATTATTAGCGCAAGATCAAAAAACCTTAGATGATTGGAATACTTACGATTTACATTCACAAGAATCAACGCAGCCGACGTTGCAACCCGCTTTTGCGATATCCGCGCTTCGTTATACTTTAGCAACGCCGGATATCGACCCGGCGGTACTACTTGCAGAACTCGCACCACCCGTTCCACCACGCGTGAAAAGTACACACGCTCTGCATGTTCAAGAAGAACACGCTCAGCATGGTGAAAAAAGAGCCCGCTCAAAAAGCTTCTAGCGTTGTTTTACGCTAATGCCTGACCTGCTAGGAACAACCATGTTTCTAGCACGGTATCAGGGTTTAATGAAACACTGTCGATCCCTTTTTCAACTAACCACTTTGCTAAATCAGGGTGATCGGATGGCCCTTGCCCGCAGATGCCGATATATTTCCCTTGTTTTTTGCAAGCTTGAATGGCTTTATCCATTAAGTATTTAACCGCATCATCACGTTCATCGAATTGCCCCGCAATAATGCCGGAATCGCGATCAAGTCCGAGTGTCAATTGCGTTAAATCGTTAGAACCAATCGAGAAGCCATCGAAATGTTCTAAAAAGGCTTCTGCTAAAATGGCATTTGAAGGCACTTCGCACATCATAATGACGCGCAAACCATTTTCGCCCCGCTTTAAGCCATTTTCAGCCATGGTCGCCAATACCGCTTGGCCTTCTTTTACCGTTCGCACAAATGGGATCATCACTTCAACGTTGGTTAAACCCATAGTGTCACGGACATGGCGGATTGCTTCGCATTCTAATGCAAAGCATTGTTTAAAATCTTGAGAAATGTAACGCGATGCGCCACGAAAACCAATCATCGGGTTTTCTTCCAATGGCTCATAGGCTTTACCACCTATGAGATTCGCATATTCATTTGATTTGAAATCTGAGAAACGCACAATCACTTTATTAGGGCTAAAAGCGCCTGCAAGCGTTGCAATGCCTTCAGCTAATTTGGTGACATAAAATGTTCTTGGATCTCTATATCCGGCAATTTTATGGGCTATTTTTGCTTTCACATCCGCAGGCTGTTGCTCAAATGCTAAACAAGCATTGGGGTGAATACCAATCAATTGGCTAATAATAAACTCTAAGCGCGCCAGACCAATTCCTGCATTTGGCAACGATTGAAAATCAAATGCACGATCGGGATTGGCAATATTCATCATGACTTTAAACGGCAATGGTGGCATTTTATCGAGTTCGATTTTTCTGACTTCAAAAGGTAACTTGCCTTCATAGACATAACCGACATCACCTTCAGCACAGCTTACGGTGACCATTTTGCCTTCTTTAATATCGCGCGTTGCGCTATGGCTACCAACGACAGCTGGAATACCCAATTCTCGCGCAATGATCGCAGCATGGCAGGTGCGCCCGCCCCGATTGGTAATAATTGCACTAGAGCGCTTCATGATGGGTTCCCAATCAGGGTCGGTCATATCAGCAACCAGCACATCGCCTGGTTGGAGTTTGTCCATTTCACTGACATCATGCAAAATTTTGGCAACACCTGTACCTATCCGTTGTCCGATACTGCGCCCTTCTGTTAAAACGGTGCCACGTTGTGACAAATGATAGCGTTCAATCACTTTTGAATGCGCACGGCTTTTAACGGTTTCAGGACGCGCTTGCACAATGTAGAGCTGCCCATCTATGCCGTCTTTTGCCCATTCAATATCCATTGGACGGTTATAATGCTTTTCAATGATGAGTGCCTGTTCAGCCAAGATTTGAATTTCTGAATCACTTAAAGAAAATGATGCTTGTTCATTTGGCTCAACATCAACCTTAGTGACAGAAGCATGATTACCTTCAATCACACTGTCTTCTTGGTAAATCATTTTAAGGTGTTTACTGCCTAAGTTACGGCGCAAAATGGCGGGCCTTTTAGCTAACAAGGTGGGCTTATGAACATAAAATTCATCTGGGTTTACGGCTCCCTGTACAACCATTTCACCCAGGCCATAAGATGAAGTAATAAACACCACATCGCTAAAGCCCGATTCGGTATCGAGTGTAAACATGACGCCACTTGAGCTAAGATCACTGCGCACCATTTTTTGCACGCCAGCAGACAAGGCAATTTCTTTATGCGCAAAACCATGATGAACGCGGTAGGCAATCGCCCGATCATTAAATAAAGAAGCAAAGACTTCTTTCATGGCACTTAATATATTATCTAACCCGCGAATGTTTAAAAAGGTTTCTTGCTGGCCAGCGAATGAGGCTTCCGGTAAATCCTCAGCGGTTGCCGATGATCGTACTGCAACCGCACAAAGTGGGTCGCCATTACACAGTGACTCATAAGCATCATGAATCGCATCGACAAGCTCATTGTGAAAAGGCGTATCGATAATCCATTGACGGATCTTTTGCCCTACTTTGCGAAGCTCGTTCACATTTTCAACATCAAGCTTATCAAGTTCGGTATAAATTTTGGCAGCAAGATTGTCTTGCGATAAAAACGCGCGATACGCATCAGCGGTCGTTGCAAAGCCATTGGGGACTTTAACCCCGGCTTTGGTTAGGTGACATATCATTTCACCCAAGGAGGCATTTTTGCCACCCACCCGTTCAACATCTTTGATACCTAGCTCAGTGAAGGGAATAATATAAGGCGTGTTTACTGACATAATCGCTGTCGCTCCTAACGGGGGGTTAGATGCGAGTATTATACACAAAGGGACAAGACATGCCGACTATTCTGGATTATTCTAAGTAGGAAAAATTATTATAAGGTTGCTCTCATTGTGAAACAGCGCACCGTCTTTTTTATCTCTGACAGAACTGGCATCACCGCAGAAACCTTGGGGTTAAGCTTAATTTCTCAGTTCCGAGGTGTACCTTTCACTCATGTGACTTTACCCTTTGTGGATTCCGCCGAGAAAGCCAATGAAACGACTCAGCGAATTAACCAAGCTTTTCGACATGACGGTGAAAGACCGATTATTTTCGCCACCATCGTCAACACTGAAATCCGCACACTACTGGAAAAAAGCCAAGCGTATTATGTCGATTTCTTTAAAACTTACATTCCAGGTTTAGAAAAAGAACTCAATATGGCATCGGCAAATGAAATGGGACGCATTCATGGTGTGGGGGACAGTAACGTTTATAATACGCGTATTGAAGCCGTTAACTATGCGTTAAATTACGATGATGGCGCTAGAACCAATGGCTATGACACAGCCGATGTCATTTTGGTGGGTGTCTCTCGTTGTGGTAAAACACCAACCAGTTTATATCTTGCTATGCAATTTGGTATTCGTGCTGCCAATTACCCCATTACCGATGAAGATTTACATTCAACACATTTACCCAAAGCCTTAAAACCCTACCACAAAAAATTATTTGGTTTAACAATTGATCCAAAACGCTTACAAGCTATTCGTTCCAGCCGCAGACCTAACAGCCAATACTCTAATCTTGCGCAATGCGAAAATGAAGTAAAAACGGTTGAAGCCATTTTCCATCATGAGCATATCCCCTATTTAAGTTCAACAAACATGTCGATCGAAGAACTTGCCACCAAATTAATGGTTATTTCAGGCATTGAACGTCGTTTAAGATAAACAGGGTGTACTAACACTCAAAAATTGTTTTGGACTGGAACTTAACATCCGTTTGGATAGTCGCACCTATATAAATAGCCCTATATAGGTAGTGCGCAACGATGGGTACTGGCGGCGGCGGCATAGATGATGACGATGATTGGGATACCGATCCCAATTATGAACAACCAACTAATCCGTCGACTCAAGTCGATATGGATGAGTTGAAAAAAGATTTACCCGGCGCACTAGGCCAAAACCCTAACAACCAACCAGCAACCGTTAAACGTCAAGTACCTATTGCAACGCCAGGAAGACTCAACATTGCTGAGCGTGGAAAAGCCGTAGCCGATTTACATGAAAAAAAAGCAGGCACAGCTGTTCCCTCTACAAAAGAGGCCTCGCTAGATGAACCAAAAGGCAACATAACGGCAAATAATGATACTGCTGCATCAGCAGTAACCGATGATCTGCCACAACCATCTGGAATCCCTACACCGCCGAAGCTTCCACCAATGCCTTCTGCCACTAAGCCAATAGTGACTAAAAAGGCTGTTGCGGAAAAATCAAATACAGATGATGCAAGCCCTGCAGCAACTGAAAATTTAGCAGCTGATGTGGCCAAGGCAATGCTTAAAAGAAGAGTCGCTCTTGAAGATAATGATGAGCCAGAGGAAGAATGGGATGAAGAGGAATCACACGAAGCAGAAAAAGAGCAAACTGTTTCGGCAGCACCTAGTTCAACATCAAGTTCAAACCCATCGACAACCTCGGGACCTACAATTGACGCAAACATGCCGCCATCCGCATCACCGACAAGCGAAAATGCACCACTAGCAGCATTGGCGCCAAATTTACCACCGCTTTCTAATGCAACCGATGCACAACCCGTTTGGAACGGCGGTGTTGCGCCACCTAGTGATCTACCGCCACCTTTTCCGGGCGCAACGAACGAAAGTGCACCACTACCAGCATCCGATCCCAATTTACCACCGCTTTCTAATGCAACCGATGCACAACCCGTTTGGAACGGCGGTG
>CAZCXZ010000012.1:22429-44093 GCA_964502705.1 Uncultured Candidatus Berkiella sp.
TTGCGCCACCTAGTGATCTACCACCACCTTTTCCGGGTGCAATAGATGAAAATCCTGTTTTAAGCGCTAGCGTTGCTCCTCCTATCGACAATTCTCCAGTTGTAGAGACTGGCTCACCTTCAGTCGTAATCAGCGCAGCACCCATTCCCGACGAAGCTGCACCACAGCAGTCAGCCGACAATCGTTCTCCTCAAGCCAAAAGCTTAAATCTACAAGGTAAGTCTGTACATATTTACCAAGAAATTATCGAGAGTGAGAAATCATATCAGAAGAATATGTCATTAATGACCGATGAAATGGTGGATCATATACTCAAAACATTTGATAAATTACCCTCTGATAGTCGCAAAGGGGTTGACCGAAATAAAATTGAGCAGCAATTACATACATTACAAGCAATCAACAAATTCACACAATTAATCATTGAAGCTTACGAAAAGCCAGATCTTAACCAAGCACATACCTTGTTACAAGCAATGAAACCTTTTTATGCAAAATATATTCAACTTTATACCGCTCTTCCAGTCGTGGCTGGCAATGATGAATTAAACTTTGCATCTAGTAAATTTACAGATGAATTTTCAAAACAAAATACAAATGTTAATGCTATTCTCATTCAACCAGTACAACGATCTCCTAGACATATCATGTTGTTTGAGGATCTTGAAAAAAATACAAATGGCAATCCGACAGTTCAAGCCAGCGCTAGCAGATTGAAAGAAACAGCAAAGAAAACAGCAAATGCAGGAAATGAAGCCCAGCGCCTTGGCGATAATCAAACAAGAATGTCCCCCATTCTCCTTGCTGCAGAAAAAAGTAGAGATTCAAAGGATGTAAAAGCTCCTAAATCCCTCCTTATCATAGAGATAGTACAGCAATTAATAGAGCAAGATAAAAAAGGAAAACCCTTCAATCTTAGCCAAGCAATACTTGCAGCCTACGAAAAGAATCCTGACTATAGTAAACTGATTGTTGGCAAGGTGCCCGGATTTACGAAAGCTGAAACCAAAAAAGCATTTGATGATGCGCTAAAAGCAAAAATGGATGCAGAACTCACTCAACCCGCTTTAAGTGAGAGTAACACTGCACAGATGCGGATGAACCCGTCGGTTGGTACCACAACTGATGCTCCGGTAGGCGCAACATCATCGCCTGTGCCAAATTTCGATAAAGATGGTGATCCAAGACCTACTCGTCCAGCACCTGTTATTGAAGCTGCTAATCAACCGCCAGTCCAAGCACAAACTGATGCTGCTCAACCAAATATCGCACCAGAGCATCAAGGTATTGATGCACTAAGAGATCGATTCGGAAAATTTGAAACCGAAGTCACAGCAGCCGCACAAGAAAACAAAAAATATGGCGCATCGTCTGCAGCTAGCATATTACTCGATATCAAAAGTGCAATAGCCATTATTGATAGTAATAGAGATAATCCTCAACAAATTGTTGCCAAACTTGAAGCATTGATTGATAGAACGAATGCACCTTTTCAACCTAGGGCAAGTGAAGCATTCTTAGCTGTACTCCAAGGCAAGAAGCCCGTTGCACCAACCGAAGCAGGCGTTTCAAAACCTTTTGTAGCACCTTCACCTAGCGATGAAAACAAAGACCCGAATCCACAAAAATCAGCTAGAAGTAAAACAGTTGCGGAGCCTAAACAAAAATCCTTATTTCAAAGAATATTTTCACGCGAAAGAAGACAATCATCGCCAGGTGCGATAGAGTCAACACCACCAGTTGCAGCAAAACAACCACCACAACCTGCAACAACGCCTGATCCGGCATTAGTAAATCCAATTTCACAAACAACCTCAACAACCAAATCAGCAGACGTGATAGCTGCAGAAGCTCGTCTGGCTCAGTTGGCGTTTTCATATCCAGACGCTGTAGCAAAAGCTCAAGCCCAAATTGAGGCAACTGGAACACCAAACCCGTCGCCAGCCCCAACCGATTCAGGCGCACCGCCATCACGGCCTGCTACTAGCGCACCATCAAACCCACCAACACAAACTTCGACACTACAGGCACAACCTGCAACTGCAACAACACCTGATCCGGCATTAGTAAATCCAATTTCACAAACAACCTCAACAACCAAATCAGCAGACGTGATAGCTGCAGAAGCTCGTCTGGCTCAGTTGGCGTTTTCATATCCAGACGCTGTAGCAAAAGCTCAAGCTCAAATTGCGGCAACTGGAACACCAAATCCGTCGCCAGTGCCAACAGATTCAGGCGCACCACCATCACGACCTGCTACTGACGCACCCACAGAAACACCACGTCCAAAACGCGCAGCTCCATTGGCAACTACTAGCTCAACAACGACTACTGCCAATAATTCTGCTGTGGCACAGCCAACTGAACCTGCCATTCCATCAGTTCTTGATACCAGTGGGTTGAGTAATACGCAAAAAGGTAAATTAGATGATTTTAAAAAATCATTACAAAGTAGTTTAGATAAACATGCGACTGCTGAACAAAAAGCTGAAGCGGCAAAACCTGGCAGTTTCGCAGAAGAATATAAAAAGAATATGAAAAACATGTGGGAGCAAACCAAAAGAACTTTCATGGATTCTGAGCTTCCTAAAGATGAAAATGAAGCATTTGCTCAATTACTACTCTTTCTGATGCAATTAATTGCATTAGGAACAAGTCCAGGAAATCAACTGTTAAATACAGCGATGCAACAAGCCTGGGATGAAATGAAAGCCAAATATCATGAACGCCAAGCAGATAAGCATGATGCAAATTATAATGATGTTGCGCATCAAGAAAAAAGACTAGCTAGCTTAGAGGATTTGCTAAAAACTTCAACATATAAAATTGCTGATTTAGAAGCGAAAGTAGCACAGGATGGACGTCCTCAATATGTTCAAGAACTTGCATTTGAAAAAGCAAAACATCAATTACTAACTGAAGCCAGAGACAACACAGAAAAGCATCTTGCAACCTTAAAACAAGATAATTCAGTTAATCTAGATACAGCACCATCAAATTCTAATACAGCAGATGAAGATATTAATGATGAAGTTTTAGATATCTTAACATCAAGCTTGCCTGAAACGCCTGAAAATACAGCTACAGCCACAGCAAGTGCCCAAAACAACGCTTCAGCAGAACCAAGAAAAGTCGAACCCATCCGGATTAGTTTCCACCAACCTAATCAAGAATCGATTCCTTTTGAACAGCGAAAATCAATTTCTGCCCAACAACAGGCAGACATGATCATTGCACGCTTCAGACAAGAAATTGAAGCAGAACCAAAACCAGGTCGCAACGTCGCAATCACTTACTCTGCCAATAATGAACAAGCAAATGATATTTATAATGGGTACGAATCTGGTCTATATAAAATTGAAGGTGGTGGCCAAGCTAAAGTAATGGAACTTGTTGCGAAGGCAATCATCAGTAATGGCTGGCAAGATCGAGCCCATATTTTACCAGTAGCAACTAGTATGCGTTCAGGTGGTGATGGTGCGGTTACAGCGACCGAAGTCAATCGTGATTTAGCAAATATAGCTAAGCACGTAGGTGCTGGTTGGACTGTGCTTGGATATCAAAATGAATACTCAAATGAGCACCAGTACGCAATTGGAGGAGGCTATAGTAGTTCAGTATGGAAAGGCGAAAATAAAAATACTTTTGACAATAGCATGGTCGAAATGTCAAAAGGAGAATTCAAAGGTGCATTAAAAGCAGCCTATGATGAAGGTGCGCAAAAGGGGGTTACGGTAAGACCACAGCAACAATCAGCCCCTGTTCTAGCAACGGTACCTCCTGTTATACCTCCCACTCCTAAAGTTACCGATTTTAAAGCCATTGAAAAGGAAGGTGAAGAGGGTAAAAATCTAGCCAATCAATTTTTCGTTGCAATACTAAACAAAGACGATGCTGGATTGAAGGCACTTTTGACGCGTAAGCCTGCAATTGAACACAATCTAATCTACCCAGATGTCACATTAGTTAATATAGCTAGATCTTTGGGTAACTCGAATGCGGTTAATTTACTAACAGAACATGGCGCAGACATATACTATGCAAATAGAGTTAATCTTGCAAAAGAATTTGGTCACATTATTAAACTAAATGAACAAGAAGTTAGCGATAGCATTCAATTAAGAGATGGTTCTGTTGCGCAAACAAAAATTTCAGCTGAGTATTCACGCCCCATACACGGCATGCAAATTTTTAGAGAACAGTTTAATCAATTTCACCAAAATAATCCTAATAAGGGATTTCCAAACATGGTGAATGAAGCAATGGATTTCACCCGTGAGCATTATAGTAGAAACAACCATGGGGCAGAAAAATTTGCAGAACGAATTGCTTCAAATTCCGATGCAGCAACCTATCTTCCTTCAGGTTACTCAGGTCATAATGTGGGCATCATTTACCAAAATGGCAAATTAGTTGTCTGCGATGGCGCTGATAAAACAGGTAACATTCATGTTTATGACGTTGAAAAATTAAGTGAAAATCAAGTATCTGCTCTCTTGAATGCCAAAAGCAAAGACGACTATGTTAATGCATTAAAAAGCATTACTAACGATAAAAAGCCAGTTGATTTGCCCGCTAAAGGGCAAAAAGTGAGCAACTGTTCTTATGTCAATGTTGTTGGCGCAGTTGAAGGTTTAAATTATGTCAATAAAGTTAATAATGGAACAAAACATAAAGAAGCTCAAAAAGAATCTCATGATGAACGTAAAGATTACAATCGTGCCAGCAAAGATGCGATGCTTAATCATATCGAAAAAATGATGCTAGATCCGAATGCGAAAGCATTTGCCGTCAAATTAATGAGTCAATTTGCAAATAAATATGAAAGCAAAACAAAGATAGGGCCGCACGCTTTTGAACGCTTTAAAAAGCTTTACGCTAATTTACCCGATGCTGATCGAAAGACAATATTAACCTCTGCTTTACCACTTTCAGATGTGCAAAAAAGTGACTTAAGCAAGATACCTGCTAAAGATCCAATCCCTATTGCTTCGCAACCAGCACCTCAACAAAGCACTATTCCCCCTGTAGCACCACCAAATGGACCACCGCAACGATTTGAGGATGCTCAAAATCCACCGCCAAAGAAAAAAGCACGGCAACTGGAAGACGATGCAGAAGTCGATGCCGCATTCAATACCGGCGCACCTTCTTTCACACCGAATCACAATCGCAATACGACATCCGCTGTTGCGAGTGTTTCACAACAAAGTTTGAGTGAATTGATTGCAAAACTAGACGAAGTTAAAAGTGACAATAAATTAGCATCAATCGGTATTAAAGGGTATACCGAAGTAAAAGCAGCTGATGGAAAACCATCCCATGTCAATATTCAAATGTATTGCAATAAGGCTAAAACAGAAACAACCGATGTCAAAGCAGAAACCAAGCCGGGTTCAGATGGCGTCACTTATAGTATGAAAGGCGGTTTGGAAGGTGAAGCAAGGGAACAAACGATCGAACAAATCTGTGCCCTAGCCGTAGAAACGGCAAAACCTGGCACTGTATTAAGCATACCTTCGAGCAACCAAGAAAAACGAAAAGAGATCGAAGCTGCCTTAGATAAAGCTTTTGTAGCAAAATTTGGTGACAAATACGAAAAAGGCAATTACACCATCCCTGATGCGCCTAAATCCTCTGCTTCGTTAAATAAATAGTTACCGTTGCCACAGTGACATAAATTGTGGCACCGGCCAATCTAACCAAGCATCTTGCTTGAGTGTTTTCGTAAGGTCAGTCGCTTTAGATTTCGTTAAATGTGCTTCACAGTTTTTTTCAAATTTTTGCCACATTAACGGGATCCCTTCCATTCTTCGGCGTTTATGACCAAGTGGATATTCACATTCCTCGCTATATTCACTGCCATCGTTCAAAGTGATAATCAGTTGATTAGCAATAGAACGCTTAGTGGGGTCTAAATAATCTAGGCTATATTGTGTGTTTTCTTCAACGATCATTTTATCACGTAATGCATCGATTGCTGGGTCATTTGCTGTTTTATCTTCATAGTGTTCAGCGGTTAATTCACCTTTTAATAAAGCAACCGCCACCATATATTGTAAACAATGGTCTCTATCTGCAGGATTATATAAAGGACCCGTTTTATTGATAATACGCATCGCGGCATTATGCGTTTTAATGGTAATAGTGCGGATCTGTGTTATATCTTTGATTTTTGCATGCAAAGCTAATGCACATTCCACCGCCGTTTGCGCATGAAACTCAGCTGGATAGGCAATCTTAAATAAAATATTTTCCATGACATAGCTGCCAAGCGGCTGCGTTAACTGTACGGGTTTTCCGTCAAATAACACGTCAGAGAAGCCCCAGCGCGGAGCTGTTATTGCACTGGGATAACCCTTTTCGCCTTGCAGAGTTAACATGGCAAGTCGTACACCACGACTAGTTGCATCCCCTGCTGCCCAGGACTTTCGGCTTCCGGTATTGGGAGCATGTCGATAAGTCCGTAAGCTTTGACCGTCAACAAACGCTTGTGACAGTGCATTCACCACATCTTCTTTGCTACCACCCAGCAATTGCGTGATAACGCCACAGGTTGCCACTTTTACCAAAATAACATGATCTAAACCGACTGCATTAAAGCTATTTTCCAACGCTAAAACACCTTGGATCTCATACGTTTTAATCATCGCATGCAAAATATCGCGCACGCTATACTGTTTGCCTTTAAACTCTGAGGTTCTACGGCTAACGAAATCCATGACACTTAAAATACCACCCAAATTATCTGAAGGGTGTCCCCACTCTTTCGCTAACCAAGTGTCGTTGTAATCCAACCAGCGAATGAGGGTGCCAATATCAAAAGCCGCTTTCACGGGGTCAAGTTCATAGGCGGTGCCAGGTACACGAGCGCCATTTTGAATTTCACAACCTGATACCCAAGGCCCTAGCAACTTTGTGCAAGCAGGAAATGTTAGCGCCAGCATGGCACAGCCCATACTATCGACCAAACAATGTTTAGCAGTTTCTAAAGCGACTTCGCTTTGAATCGTTGCGTCGCAGATATAATCTGCCAGCGCTAAGATCACATCATCAAAAGGAGCTCTTGCATTCATGTTAACGATCCTCGATAGCGACATAGGCTTTGGGTTCAGGCCCTGTATATTCAGCGGTTGGCCTGATAAGTTTATTATTGGTGCGTTGTTCTAGCACATGTGCTGCCCACCCCGTGACGCGTGAAATCACAAAAATAGGCGTAAACAACGGTGTGGGTATGCCACAGAAATGGTAAGCACTCGCGCTATAAAAATCTAAATTGGGGAACAGTTTTTTCTGATCCCACATGATTTTTTCAATGCGCTCTGATACTGCAAAGAGGTTTTTGTCGGCCAACGCTTCACTCAATGCTTGCGCTTGTTTTTTAATCACTTCTGAACGCGGATCAGAGGTCGTGTACACTCGATGACCAAATCCCATGATCAGCGACTTGTCAGTTAGCTTTTGCATGATCCCTGTTTCTGCAGCTTGTGGCGTTGCATATTGCTGAATAAGCAACATAGCGGCTTCGTTTGCGCCCCCATGCAAAGGACCTCGTAACGTGCCAATCGCCGCGGTCATTGCCGAATAGAAATCTGATAATGTGGCAGCACAAACCCGTGCGGCAAAGGTCGATGCATTAAACTCATGCTCCGCATAGAGTATTAACGAGATATCCATCGTTTTAATCATTAGCTTAGCAAGCGGTGTGTTGGTTTCCCAAGATGGACCATGCATTAATTTTAAAAAGTACTCAGCTGTGCTATTAGCGTTAATATCTAAAGCCAATTCATTGCCGGTTAAGTGATAGTGATACCAAAAGAGTAATGCACCTGGAAATATCGCTAAAAGTCGATCGGCTACTTCTTGACCGCTGCGGTTTGCACCTTCTGGTTCAATGGTACCTAGAAAAGAACACACCGTACGCATGACATCCATCGGGTTAGCTGCGCCAGGAATTTTTTTCAACAAGTCAGTCACTTCTTTTGGCAAGCCTCTCAAGGATATCAGCTTCTCAGAATATTGTGACAATTGTTGCTTGGTGGGGAGCTCTCCATAAATTAACAAATAAGCCACTTCTTCAAACGTAGCATGATTTGCCAAATCAAAAATAGAATAGCCGCGATAATGCAAACTGTTCCCAACATGCCCAACTGTGCAAATTGCCGTTTGCCCAGCAACAACACCTGCTAAGCCACCTGTTTTAGTTGTTGCCATCTACTCGCTCCATGAGTTGCATATAGTTGTCTAATTCTTTTTCATAATGTTCATATTGAAGGTAGCTATAAAGTTCTTCGCGCGTTTGCATTAAAGGCAAAACACTTTGTTGCGTGCCTTGCTGCAAAATGGCCTCATAAACTTTTAATGCTGCTTGATTCATCGCTCGAAAAGCACTGAGCGGGTATAAAATCATGCCAACGCCCACTTTCGCTAATGATTCACGACTGAAGAGCGGCGTTTTACCAAACTCGGTGATGTTGGCCAGAACAGGAATCGATAGGGCTTGGCAAAATTGCTGGTACTCATCTAAGGTACTCAATGCTTCAACAAAAATCGCATCGGCGCCAGCCTCTTGATAGGCCTGTGCACGCGCTAAAGCACCAGTTAAGCCTTCAACAGCAAAAGCATCGGTTCTTGCCATCACCACAAATGCATCACTGTTGCGGCCATCTAAAGCCGCTTTAATTTTGCCAACCATGCTATCAAGGCTAACCAGTTTTTTGCCGTCGCGATGGCCGCAGCGTTTAGCTTCTGTCTGATCTTCAATATGAGCACCCGCAGCACCCGCCTTAGACAGCACTGCAAAGGTACGTTGAATATTTAAAGGACTACCCCAGCCTGTATCCGCATCAACCAGTAAAGGTAAGTTGCTTGCCTGGGTTATTTTGGTTACCTCGGCTGCGACATCATCCAAAGAGGTCATGGCCAAATCAGGTAAGGCCAGGCGGGAATTGGCAACGCCGGCACCTGATAAATAGAGGGCATGGTGCCCAACAGATTCTGCTAAGCGCGCAGCATAAGCATGAATAACCCCAACGATTTGCAAGGGTTTATGGCTTTGAATGGCCTTGCGCAGTAATTGTCCTGGCTCTGTCAGCACGAGAATCTCCCTTTTCACCATGGCTGAAGGGTCATTGTAGCCTGACAACCTGCAAGATTACAAAATGGGTATATATTTATTCTATATCCATATATTGCATATTTTGGTCCTGTATGTTCCAATGCTAGCTACTTTTGCTAATTATGGGTCATTGTCATGCTGTCCTCGAAGCGATTTTTAGGTGTTTTCTCCCTAGCTCTCATCAACGTAGCTGCGATTGTCAGCCTACGTAACTTATCCTTTATGGTGGAATATGGTGTTGGCGCGATTCTATTTTACATAGGCGCCGCACTATTTTTCTTTATTCCTTCAGCATTAGTCTGCGCGGAACTTGCCACTGCCTGGCCTGAAGCGATTGGTATTTTTGGATGGGTTGCTCGCGCTTTTGGACAACGCCTGGGCTTTTTCGCGCAATGGATGAATTGGATGTTCTCGATTGCATCATTCCCAACGGTGTTAACCTTTTTAGCCGCGATCATTGCTTATTTAATTGATCCGACTTTGGCGCAAAGCAAAATATTTATGTTTTGGACGATTACCGGAATTTTCTGGACACTGACCTTGATCAATTTTCTTGGCATGAAAACCTCAGCCAGGTTATCAACGATTGGTGCTTTATTAGGAACGGTGATCCCGGGTTTACTCATTATTGTACTGGCAGGCATTTGGCTATTCTTAGGCAAGCCCATTGAACTTAGCTTTACGAAAGAAGCTTTTATTCCTGATTTTTCTTTAGGCAATATCGTGTTTTTAAGTGCAGTCGTTTTAGGGTTAGCCGGTATGGAAATGTCTGCTTTCTATGCCAATGAAACGGAAGACCCTAAAAAGGTTTATCCTAAAGCGATTTTACTCTCCACCATTTTGATTTTGGGGATCTCCATTCTAGGATCACTCTCTATGGCGATTGTGGTTCCTAAAATCAGTATTGTTTCGGGTGTCATGCAAGTTTTTAATGTCTTTTTTACTGATTTTAATATGGGTTATGCGGTTAAAATCATTGCCGTGATGGCAATTATTGGCTCATTTGCCGGTAATAACACGTGGATCATTGGGCCAGCAAAAGGGTTACACCATTCCCTGATGGCTGGCTATATGCCACAGTGGTTAGCAAAAAAGAACAAACAAGAACAACCTATCGCGATTTTATTAACCCAAGCCATTCTCGGTACGATTCTCGCAATGGCCTTTTTCTTAATGCCTTCTGTCGATGTGGCTTTTTGGTTGGTGACTACCATTACCACTCAATTTGCGATGGCCATGTATATTCTGGTGTTTGCCGCGGCGATTTGGTTACGATTCAAACATCCTGAAACGGAAAGACCTTACAAGATCCCCGGCGGTAAATTGGGTATTATCGTTGTGGCAGGTTGCGGGATTTTAATGTGCCTACTCAGCTTTTGTTTAGGATTTTTGCCACCCGATCAATTTAGAGAGTCGCTTGAAACACACCACTTATATCTCTTTGAAGGTTACTTGATCTTAGGGCTTATTCTGTTTTCACTACCCGCTTTATTGTGCAAGCGAAAAGCAGCATGACACTGATAGAGCTATTAAACCGGCAAACACCTGAAGAGATCTATTCGCTGCTTCGAACGCTCGCTAAAGATCTCGACATCCAAGTGGATCCGTTTACCACGGATCCAACCCCTGCTGCCGTTCTGATCCCTTTAGTGCTACACGCCGAACCTAGCATCGTGTTAACAAAACGAACAGACCACCTAAGCCACCATGCCGGACAAATTAGTTTTCCAGGTGGCCGAATGGATGCTGAAGATCATGACCTTGAATCCTGTGTTTTGCGAGAAACGCATGAAGAGATCGGCGTTGGCAATGAGCAAATTCAAATGGTCAGTGATTTAGGGCTATGGCCATCTTACAGTGGCTATGTGGTAAAACCGTTTGTAGGCGTGATAACCCCACCCGTGGTATTTAAACCTTGTAACCATGAAGTGGCAGAAATCTTCGAAATACCACTATCCGTTGCTTTGAAAACGGCAAATTACGAGTTAATTCACAAAACAACGCCTATTCCCCATCATTATTATCAACTCAAATATGATGGAAAGGTGATCTGGGGATTAACTGCGGGGTTACTAATGTTGTTAGCAACGTTCCTTGAATATCATCATATAAGGTAGTCATTCTGGTAAAATATAGTTTACCAGAAATGCAATCATATCAAGTTATGGTAAAACATGTTTTACTTTATCTGAATTTTGTCTAGTATAGTAAACTATATTTTACTATACTGAGCTATATCTCATTATAGAGTAAAGTTCATTTTACTATGGCTACATTATTGTGGGGCAAGGTATTTTATGACGATCATTTCGCTGGCATTCTCCAATAAGAGCCAGGCGAAAGGTATAGTTTTACTTATGATAAAAGTTACTTAGAATCTAACGCTCACCCCATCAGCTATACCATGCCATGCCAGAGCGAAACCTATACCTATACTGGCTTACCCCCTTTCTTTGACAATCTTGTTGCAGAAGGGTGGCTTGAAGGAGCTCAAGCTCGCATTCTGGGTAAGCGCCAAGTATCTCGCTTTGAACACTTATTAGCTTTTGGCCAAGACTGCGCAGGAGCTGTTTCCGTAATCGATCCCTCACCATCAACCTATTCTGGAATACTCCTTGATAAATCAGATCCAAAAGAAATTGCTTTATTAGCAAATAGAGCCTCTCTTTCTGGTATTCAGCCAAAATTAACGGTTCAAAAGCAAGATAATCGATATGTTCCAACCAAAGTTGGTGAAACGAGTACTTATATCGCCAAATTCCCATCGAATCATCATAACGATTTAGTTATCAATGAATTTCTAAGCACTTTAGCGTATCAAGCACTTTTGCCTGAAGACAATGTTGTTGAAATGCACATTGGTGAAATTCATGGATTTTCTGAGCAAGCATTGATTATAAAACGATTTGATAGAAGCCAACATAAGAGGATACATTTCGAAGAGTTTAATCAATTATTAAGTTACGCCTCATTTGCGAAATATGACGGCGACTACCAAAATATGTCTCAGTATATTTACCGAACACAAGGCTGCATACCAGTTGAAGTCTACCGACTTTACCAACGGATCATCGCAGGACTCTTGTTAGGAAATACCGATATGCACTTTAAAAATTTTGCCATGTTTCATACACAAGATGGATTAAGATTAACCCCTAGTTATGATATCGTCTGTGCTGCTTTATACCAATATAAAACAGTTGCACTTGCGATCCACAATACAGCAAATGTTCAATGGGGAAGTTTAAAAGCAAATCACTTAGTCCGATTGGGTAAAGATTTTAAATTATCACGGAATGCGATCCTCATGGCATGTGAAGAATTAGGCAAAAACAAAAATGCAGCCAAAGAAAAAATCTTTGATGCAAAATGGGGAACAGCTGCTTTTAAGGATCAACTCATCACTCATCTGGAGAAACGATGGAACGGAACCTTCGCCTCGATTGGTCAAGCTTTGTCGAAGAAGCAATAAAAAGACGCAAAAGTCAAAAACTAACACAAAAAAAGCTTGCAGTGTTAGCAGATGTAAGCGGCCCAACCGTTAATCGCTTCGAACAAAAGAAAACCAATATTACGCTAGAATCAGCTCTTAAAATATTACGTTGTTTAGGGTTGGCTTAACTTTCTACTGACAACTGGAGCCCGGTATTTCATTCGATACCCCATAAGGCACGTGGGCAGAAATCACCTCACAGCTCGCTTTTTCAATATGGGATTTTTGATCATCAAAGAAAATATCGGCTTTAAAGGCTTTCAAGAATTCAGCCTTAGAAAGCCCACCTAAAAACAGAGATTCATCAATGCGAATATCCCAATCGCGTAAGGTATTCACTACCCGCTCGTGAGCGGGGGCTGAACGGGCTGTCACCAATGCGGTTCGAAGTGGAATGGGAAGATCGGCTTCTTTTTGTAAACGCTGCATTGCTAATAAAAACCCTTTAAACGGCCCATCGGCAAGGGGTTGCTTGGCAGCCAAAATTTCAGATTTATTAAAAGCTTCAAGGCCTTTGGTTTTATAAATTCGTTCCGCTTCATCTGAAAAAATCACCGCATCCCCATCAAATGCAATATTAAGCGCATCGGGATCGTGACAGCTTTTGCTACCTGGCCAAATTGTTGCGGCAGCACAGCTCGTGTTCAAAGCTTGTTTAACATCTTCTGGATTCAACGATAAATAAAGATCCGCACCAAAGGCATTCGCATAGACATAAGGGCTTTTACCACCTGCGAAGGCTGCTCGAATAATGTTTAAATCGTAATGCCGTATAGAATTGAAAATACGTAAACCCGTATCTGCTGTATTTCGAGACAGCAGTAACACTTCAACCAAAGCATCATCAGGTTTTCTGCCTTCGTTGAGTTTCAGAAATTTTTTCACTAAATCAAAAGCGCCGCCTGGAGGCAAAATTTCATGTTCTTTGGCTCGTTGGTGTTTACGGTAAGCTTCAATGCCTTCATTTTCAAATACTTGATGGCTTTCATCGAGGTTGAATAGTGCACGAGAAGAGATGGCGACGACGAGTTTACGATCAGAAAAATTAGTCATTTAACACACCATTTTCTATTTCTACGAATACCTTTGCTAATGGAAAGTATAAACCACAACGTACCACTGTAGACTCTAAACGACTGACCAGTTGTCGGTATTTTTCCAGTTGTTTACGATATTTCTCGATTTCATCCTTCAAAACCTCACTCGGTAATGATTGATGATGTGTAAGCTTGTAATCAATAATCCACCGACCCCCTGTTTCATCGATAAAACTACAGTCAATTAGGTAATTTTCAACCCCAAAAGGCGTCTTAAATGACAAAGCCCATTCACTTTGACGCGATTGATGGCCTGCATCCATGATCCAACGACCCTTTTCATCACTAAATACATTATCAATCGCCAGCATCACATGCTCTGTGGCGCTTGCAAGTTCACTTTCAACTAACCCCATTCGTTTCAGCGCTAATTCGCAAGCCGCTAAAGTATCTTCAGGCTTTGTGTTTGCCTTTTCCGTTGTGAAGCGTTGCATTAAGCGATGAAACACGGTTCCTGCACATTTAGCTACGAAATCTCCGATTTCGGGTCGATTTAAATCGGTGTCGCTGGAGGCTGAATCACCATTTTGTATTTTTAATGAAACAGGTATTTCAAATGGTTGCGGTAAACGCCATATTGATGATGAATGTACAGTTTTGTCTTCTGTAAGCTTGTTAATGCCTGCATTATTAGCTAAGTCTTCCGTTTCAATTTTCGGCCACAGCATTTCCCAAAAACTGCCTTTAGTCGGCGCTTTCACTTCACCTTTATCTGTATATTCATATTCACCTAATAAAAATAAGCGCTGTTTGGCTCGCGTTGCACCAACATAAAGCAAACGGGCAATTTCGTAGCGATCTTTTTGTGCCAGACAATGGTCAACATAACGATATAAAGGGTCAAATGCTTGTCCAATGAATCGATAAGGTGCTAACAGCAAATCGACCTGATTTGATAAGGCATATTCAAACCACAAAAGTAGCGCAGGATCATTCCGTTTAGGCCGAGTATGCAAGTAAGGCATTATCACCGTGTCGAATTCTAAGCCTTTGGCTTTATGCAATGTTAATAATTCAATCTGTGCTGTGCCATCTTGAGGGGCATTTGCAACGTCAGCATATAATTGTGACAACCGTTCTTCGAATATTTCAATATCAGGTATCAGCCCACCAACTTCAAAATCGCTGACGAGGTTAAAGACCACATCCATGTCTTTGAGAACGGGAATGTGATAACAGTGTTGACCACCCAGTAATAACCAAAGCCCTCTTAACCATTCATGTAATGGTTTTCTACGGCGATTCGCTAGCCAATATTGCATTCTTGGCATCCAAACACGTAACTTATCTTTCGCATCGTTTGATAAAGCAACACATTGTTCAAATGTTAATAGCGCATCCCACACGATTCCGGTTGTGTTAGCTTGCGATAACTGCAAAATATCACTTAGCGACAACCCTAGCCAAGGTGCTCGTAAAATAGCGTACCAAGATATCGTATCGGTGAGATCAGTGGTTGCGCGCAATAACGATAAAGCATCCACAATATGCATGCGCGAAGCTAAATAATCTACTTCATGCGCCACAAAAGGGATATGACGCTTTTTAAGCTCCTCAATAATCGGTGAAAGATGTTTTCTTGTGCGCCCTAAAACCGCAATTGTACCGGTAGGATGAGACATAAGGGTTTGTTCAATTTGGTTCGCTGCTTCAATGGCAATATCACCAATCCCTTTTTCAACAGGGATTATTTCAACTGCTGTTGCATGCTCTGCTTTTTTAGCTGCAATCGCTTGCGAATAAGGCACGCCACCGAAAGTTTTATTGATTTGTTTTGGAAACACATCAACAAACGTTTGGTTGATCCATTCAATCACTTTATCGGTAGAACGAAAATTGACTTGCAATGTTAACGGTGTGGGGGTAATTGCGCCTAAGCCATTCTCTTGCGTATGTAAAAATAGACTGACTTCTGCACCACGAAAACGGTAGATAGACTGCATGGGATCGCCAACCAAAAATAAGGTGCGGCCATCTCCAGGTTGCCACCCTGCAACCAGCTTTTCAAATAATCGATATTGTGCCACTGAGGTATCTTGATATTCATCGATCAAGATATGGCGTAATTGATAATCTAATTTCAACAAAATTTCAGAGGGTTCTAATTCATCCCCTAAGGCATTCAATGCTCTTAAATTAACTTCAATAAAATCTATCTGGCCCGTTTCTTGAAAAATGATTTGCAAATGAGCAACCAAGACCGGCAACAATTCTCCGAGTGCTTGTAATACGGATAGGTTCTGCGTAGATAAAAATGCATCTGGCAATAAATTGACTTCTGCCAAAAGCTCGGCAACATCATCCAGTTGCGACAAATCGGCAATCAAGGATTGCATTTTTTCTTGAGTGGCTTTGCGAGTCGCCTTTTCAACTTTGTCTTTTGCCGAACTTGGGCTTAAAAAGCCAATATTTTGATCGAACCTCTTGCGAAAAGTGCCGTCTTTCGTTAGTAAGAGCTCTGCTAAACCCTGCCATAATACTAAATCTTGTGCCATTGCTTGAGGCAATGTCGTGCACTCTCGAAGCGCTGCAATTTTTTCAGATTTACCTAATTCAGCACAGAGGCTACCTGCACCACTTGCTAACTCCATCAAGGTAAAAGCGATATCTGCAGGAAATTTTGTGGTTAACCGTTGTAAATGATTATCAATAAGATTTTGTAAGCAATCATTAAAATACGCTTCAATATGCGCTTCACCACTGGATAAATGCCTTAAGTAAGGTAGCCATTGATCGCGCTTGCTAAGAAGCATAACCAGCAAGTTCACAATTTTCTCGATGCGATTATCAAGATGCAACAACAAGACCCCGAGCGCATCAGCCCATTTTTCTTCTTCTACAGTCTGTGACAGCAATGCTCTTGCTGCTTGATCGTAAAGCGCATGAGCAAATTCAACAACTGCAAAATCGCCACCCACTTGAGAGAGGATTGGCATTTTATTAACCAGCTTGGCGCACAACGCATCAATCGTCACAATCCGCAAACGATTAGGGTTTTCAATTAGCTGCCACCCTTTTTCATCATTGATTGCAAGGGCTGCTCTGGCAAGTTGCCATGTTTTGAGTTCATGGGGAATTTCGGGCGCAATGAGGGTTGCTTTCGCATTCAACAAGGTATTCACAATACGCGTGCGCATTTCGCCAGCAGCTTTTTTCGTAAAAGTGACCGCCAAAATTTCTTCCGGTAGTTCTTGAACCGTGGCCAGTAATGCTAAAAATCGTTGTGTTAGCAGTTCTGTTTTACCCGCACCTGCAGGTGCCTGCACAATAAACGATTGTCTCGGATCTAAAGCTTGGGTACGTGCACTATGATCAACTATCATGCTACTCTTTCCAGTTTGAGTTTATGCGGCAAAATGGACCTAAATCACAATAACGACATGTCGTATTGACATCCAATGGATCAACGGCCGTATTGCCTTGTTGAAAAGAGATAACCAAGGTATTTAGCTTTTCTGACCAATAGGATTGCAGCTCATCCCATTGATAATATTTAGGTACAGAAACACCCGGCATCTGTAAATCATGATGAGCAATCCCCTCATAAGCTAAATCTTGCCGATTCAATTTTGCGACAATAATGGCTTGGGGTGCATCGTCAATGGCGGACAAATAGTACAAAGGTAATTGCGGCGCTTTAGGTCTATCTCCCCAGATATCTGCTACGTTAAATTGACCCGTTTTGTAATCGATTAATAACATCTCACCTTCAGTTGTTTGATCCACTCTGTCAAGACGTAATCTAAACTGCATTCCTGAGAGTGTATAACTTTTTACCGTTTCTGTGGCAACCACCTGGAAAGGCTGACGTGCTTTTTCCAAAGCTAAATAATCTTGCAATATCAACAGCAGACGGCTTTTTTCTACCTTGAGATAAGGCTGCGGTGTATTTTCTTTAATATGCTTCTGTAAAGCACTGTCAATCAGCGACAACAGTTTGGCAGTGAGTTCGTCTTCATTTAAAGCAATTAAAGCTACTTGCGTTTTTAGCTGATGCCAAAAATGTTGCAATATTTCATGCAAAATGATCCCTTGCTGATGAGGAGCAAGCCAATCATCCTCCATTTCAATTCGTTTAGCATGCAATCTTATTTCGGCAAACGCTTTAAAGGGACAAGCCGACTGTAAAGTCAATAAATGGCTGGTGACGGCTATTTTTTCCGTCGGTTGCAACGGCAACATTTCGGTTGCAGCAATTTTTTCAAGTGACAACGGTGTTGTAAAACGATGCTCTAAACGTTCTGCTTGAATGAACGGCGCGATGAACGCTTCTGGCAGAATAGGAATATGCCGGATCAATTCACTCATCTCTAGCGTTTTGGCTTTATCATTTTTTGGATAGCTTACAATCACTTCATCCGCACTTGCCAGTAGCCGATGAGTCATGGTTTTTGCATAATTCATTTCACGTTCAGAGCTGGCATGTGGCATTTTAAGTTGTCGTTGCAATGGTAATGGTATAAAAGGATTTGGTTTTGCCAGTGGTGGCCATGCCTCACTATGAAGACCAACGATCCATAAACAATCAAACTGCAGCCCTAATGCTTCTAACACCCCTAACACCTGAACGCTGGCGCCTTTACTCTGCGCTTGGAATGGAATTCTTGAAACAATCGCGCGCAAATTCGATAATGCTTCCGTAAAGGTGGCTGGCCCTAAAACGCTGTCATTCAGACGTAATTCGTCTAATGCCATATAAAAACGGCTTACTGCTTGGTGCTCGACGCTGTTTAACGCATTAACGCCTGGCCAACCGGCAATGGCAAGTAAACTTTGAAAGGTTTGCGTCCATTTTGCGTAACTTTGTTTCGCGGTAATTTCTTTAAAAGCCATTAGTTTTAAGATAATCTCTCTTAAAGTAGGCTCTGTTAGGGATTGACTTAATTTTGCCAAGCTAAGTGTTTTTAAGTTGTTCCTTTTAAGTTGCTCATAATGCTGCAAAATTCCGCTTAGGGCATTGGCATCCCAAGCAAAGCATGGTGCATTGATGATATTAAAATAATCATTCAAGCTAAATTTGCCTTTGATCATTTTTAATAATGAAAATGCACTATGGATAATTGGATAATGATCAAGCGGAACTGCTGCTGAAATATTATAATCAGCACAGACCTTTGCTTGTGGCTCACACAACGCCAAAGGATCAAAAATCTCTTTTAAGGTTTTATCCACCCATTTACGCTGATTGGCCAAATCGGGTATCACAATACCAATATTTTTCTTGCCTGCTTGCATTCTGTTTTTTGCAAATTGAATGGCTGACAATAATTCCTGTTCTTGATCATGTAAATCGACTCGACCTATTTTTGTCGGGATTTTTTCAGCTGGGTCAATAAAATCAATCTTCCATTGATTCGCGGTTAAGGATTCAACTAATTGTTCTAGACTTGGGCTTATTTCTTCAAAACCATAAAATACCAATTGTTTGACAGGTGATACGCGTTGCCACGCCACTTGGTAGGCCGTGCTGAAGTAAGGTTGAATGCATGACAGCAATTGCGCACTATCAATGGCATGATGTGTATTCAGCCATTCTTGATAGGCGTTAGCAAATTCTTTAAACGTTTCTTGATCAAGGCTAAGTGGCGTTTCATACCAGGTATCGACAACTAGCCAATCATGTAAAATTCCCCAGGCTTGCATCGCGATGGTGGCTGTCATATTGGCGTTCAGCAATTGATGACTAATAGCAAAGCTGCGGATCACCGCTGTCCAAGCTAATAGCGCCTGTGATGGTTGTAATAATTGCTGTTTTAAAAACCCTTGAATTTCGAGCTGCTGCCAAATTGCTTGCAACCAGTCTGCCAGTGCAAAGAACGAGGGTGTTGACCAAACTCCCTGAGTCTTTCCAAGGTAACTATTGGTTTGCGTTAGCAAACTGCCCGCTAAGCGACGAGAAGGCGTAATAATCGTGCTACTAGCTTTTAGATACTCGACTAGTTTATTGTCCATGATGAAACACAGAAAAATAAAAATGAGTATACTCGAAAGCGAAGCAGAATTTTTAGATTAATATAAGGAAGCGCCTGATGAAATATGACCATTTTGCACTGGCTCCCCCATCAGACCAACTTATAGGACATCGCGGTATTGCTGCCCTTGCACCAGAAAACACGATGGCAGGCTTTCGTTTAGCTGCCACCAATAAAGTCAGCTGGATTGAATTTGACGTTAGACTCACAAAAGATAATGAATTGGTTATTTTCCATGACGACACTTTAGAAAGAACCACCAATGGAAATGGGTATGTTTACGAACACAACCTAACTGACTTATTGGCATTGGACGCAGGAAGCTGGTTTGCTCCCCATTTTACGGGTGAGAAAATTCCCGTATTTAGTGAAGCCTTTACAGAATTTTTGCACCTTGGATTGCAGTGCAATATAGAGATGAAATTCCCCCCCAATCCCAGCGCAGAGCATATTGAAATATTGGCTAAAAAATTATGCAATATCCTTAAAAATTGTGGATTAATCCAGCCAATGCCGCTGATTTCTAGCTTTGAATGGCAAGCATTGGAATGGGTAAGACGTGAGTTTCCCGAGGCACCGATAGGTTTTTTAACCGAGGAATGTTCACCACAGCTCATTCAAGAAGTTGCCAAAACGGCTAACGCTGCACTTCATTGCCACTATTTAAGTTTAACAACAGAGTTGTTGAGTCTCGCCCATAAGGCACAAGTACCGATTCTAACCTATACCGTCAACGAAGCCAGCGTTGCAAACCACTTGTTCGATCAGCGTGTTTTTGGCATTTTTTCCGATAACCCTATAGAACTTCGCCGGACTTAACATGTACCGATAAACCAGCGTATGTTATTATCTCGACATAATTATATGGCTTTGATCTCATACAAATGATCTCAATAAGAAATCTATCTAAATACTACAAAACCCATCAGCAACCATTTTATGCGTTGAAGGACATCAATTTAGATGTCAAACCGGGTGAAATTTATGGGATTATTGGACGAAGCGGCGCAGGTAAAAGCACCTTACTACGCTGTGTGAATGGATTAGAACATCCTTCCAGCGGAAAGGTATTAATTGAAGATACCTGTATTACGACCATGACAGCGGCACAATTGCGTGAAATACGCCGTCAGATGGGAATGATCTTCCAACATTTTAATTTGCTGCAATCGCGCAATGTGACTGAAAATATAGCGCTACCGTTGGAATTAGCGGGTGCCTCTAAAAATGCGATCCAAAGCCGCGTTAATCAACTTCTTGAGTTAACAGAACTTGGCAATCACGCCAAACAATATCCTAGCCAGTTAAGTGGCGGCCAAAAGCAACGGGTTGCGATTGCAAGAGCACTTAGCAGTTCACCCAAAATTATGTTGTGTGATGAAGCCACTTCTTCGCTCGATCCGCGATCAACGATGTCAATATTAGAACTGCTTCGCAACATCAATCACGAATTGGGGATCACTATGTTATTGATTACCCATGAGATGGATGTGGTGAAATCCATTTGTCATCATGTTGCTGTAATCGATAATGGCGAAATTGTTGAACAAAATGGTGTGATTGAAATTTTTACCAATCCTCAAACACAGATCACCAAAGATTTGCTCAAAGCTTCTTCACGAATGGAAGTGCCTAGAGTCATTAAAGATTTATTACAAGCTAATGCAACACAAGATAGCGGCACAATTTTGCGCATTGCTTATCATGGTGCAAGTGCTTCACAGCCAATCATTAGCTATTTAATTCAGCAATATCGAATTATCGTCAATATGTTGCAAGGAAGCATTGAAACCATCCAAGATCAAATTGTGGGTGTCATGATTGTTGAAATTAAAGGCGATCGTGAAAACGTTGACAAAAGCATCGCATTTTTAGAACGCAACGGTTTACATGTCGAGATACTAGGTTATGTCCAACGAGATCCTTAAAGCGTTCATTGAAACGTGTACCATGGTTTTCTTCTCAGGGTTATTTGCCGCTATCG
>CAZCXZ010000013.1:0-35884 GCA_964502705.1 Uncultured Candidatus Berkiella sp.
GATTATCAAGGCTTAAAAAAAGATCTCCACGCCTTAATGACCGACAGCCAAGACTGGTGGCCCGCTGACTTTGGCCATTATGGTGGTCTTTTTGTTCGTATGGCATGGCACAGCGCGGGCACTTATCGCATCGGCGATGGTCGTGGTGGTGCGGGTGCTGGTCAGCAACGCTTTGCGCCCCTTAACTCCTGGCCTGATAATGCTAACCTCGATAAAGCACGCCGACTGCTTTGGCCCATTAAACAAAAATATGGCCAGAAGATCTCTTGGGCTGATTTGATGATACTGACAGGTAATGTAGCGCTCGAGTCAATGGGCTTTAAAACCTTTGGTTTTGGTGGTGGACGAGCGGACGTGTGGGAACCGGATGAAACCGTTTATTGGGGTAATGAAGATGTTTGGCTTGAAGATAAACGCTATACAGGTGATCGTGAACTTGAAAACCCGCTTGCTGCAGTGCAGATGGGGTTAATTTATGTGAACCCTGAAGGCCCTGATGGCAAACCTGATCCTCTGGCTGCTGCTAAAGATATTCGAGAAACGTTTGCCCGCATGGCTATGAATGATGAAGAGACCGTTGCTTTAATTGCAGGGGGTCACTCTTTTGGTAAAACACATGGCGCAGGCGATCCTAAGTTGGTTGGCCCTGAGCCTGAAGCCGCCCCAATTGAATCGCAAGGACTTGGCTGGTTAAGTCAGTATGGCTCAGGTATGGGTAAAGATGCTATCACGGGTGGTCCAGAAGTCACCTGGTCACAAACACCAACCAAGTGGAGCAACAACTTTTTTAAGAATCTGTTTAGCTACGATTGGGAATTAACTAAAAGTCCAGCAGGCGCACATCAATGGCAAGCCAAAACCACCGACAAAACCATTCCTGATGCGTTTGACCCTTCTAAACATTATGTGCCAACCATGTTAACCACCGATTTGGCTTTAAAGTTTGATCCCGCTTACGAAAAAATCTCACGGCATTTTTATGAAAATCCTGATAAATTTGCCGATGCCTTTGCTAGAGCGTGGTTTAAACTGACACATCGTGATATGGGTCCCAAAGCGCGTTATTTAGGGCCTGAAGTGCCTCAAGAAGAGTTGATTTGGCAAGATCCCATTCCTAAAAGAGAATATAACTTGATTGATGCGAAAAGCATTGGCGATCTCAAAGCGCAAATTCTGTCGAGTGGGCTTTCGATTGCTGAGCTTACTTCAACGGCTTGGGCCAGTGCTTCCACGTTCCGTGGCTCAGACAAGCGGGGAGGGGCGAATGGAGGAAGAATCCGTCTTAGCCCACAAAAAAACTGGGAAGTGAATCAGCCGGCACAGCTTAGTAAAGTGCTAAAAGCGTTGGAAACCATTCAATCGGCATTCAATGCTAAAGCTAACAGTGGCCAGAAAGTATCATTAGCGGATTTAATTGTACTAGGTGGCTGTGTTGCCATTGAAGAATCGGCTAAAAAAGCAGGTTTTGATGTTAACGTGCCATTTAAGCCAGGTCGTATGGATGCCACCCAAGAACAAACCGATGTGGCGTCGTTTGCTTATCTTGAGCCGGTCGCTGATGGATTTCGTAATTACATTAAGCCTAAGCAAAAGAAAAGTGCAGAGGTTCTTTTAATTGATAAAGCGCAACTTCTCAATTTAACCGCACCAGAATTAACCGCATTAATAGGTGGTATGCGGGTATTGGGTACCAATTATAATCAATCTCAGCTTGGTTTATTTACGTCACGCAAAGAAGTGCTCACTAACGATTTCTTTGTGAATTTGTTAGACATGAATACACAATGGAAACCCACAGCGGATACTAATATTTTTGAAGGTTACGATCGCAAATCAGGAAAATTAAAATGGACTGGAACACGCGCTGATCTCATATTTGGATCGCATTCAGAGTTACGTGCTATTGCAGAAGTGTATGGCTCTAGTGATGGCCAAGAGAAATTGGTTAAAGACTTTGTTGCCGCATGGACAAAAGTCATGAATGCCGATCTTTATTAAAAAATGAAAAGCGACAGATAACTCTTGATTCAAGCTTAATATTGATTGTAATTGCATCAATTTAGTCAACAAAAGGTTACATTTAATCAAATCTTTTGTTGTCTAGTTGATACGGATATCCTATTTTTCTTCAAGTGTTTTTAGAGAACTTACTTGCTTATCTTCTCTTTACTATTTTATTTATCGATGTTGATAATTCCAAATTAACATCATTAATTTCTTTTGTCTGAATTCTATGAGGATATTGATAGAGGATGTTCGGTTTTAGATTATCTTCAGTATGAATAGTAAGGCATGGCTTATTGGCATTTGCTAAAGGTTGCGGTTTATTAGTAACTATACCACCGACCATAAGACCCATTAAACAACTCAAAAGAATTGCAGGTAGTAATGCCCATTGAAATAAAGTGATCAGTGAAAACGTAATTAAGATAATTGTCGCGCTAGCGGCTAACGAGGTGTTTCGATAATCAAATGACGCTGAATTATTTTTGACCTCTGCTACTATTTTGGGATAAAGGATTGCTTGAGTTAAATCAAGCGTCTTTTTCTCAGTTAATTCACGTAATTGTGTAGAAGAGGGATTGTGACCATTAAGACCGAGGCCGTTGCGGTATAAATTATAAAGCGTCCAGTCTCTACAGGTTAAGCCTTCTTGTTTTGGGCAATCTCTTTCTATAAATCTACACTGATGAATTTTTATAAATGTAGCAAATGTTTCACGCACTTTTTCAACATAACTTCGTGTTTGTAATGTCTCGTAATGCTCCAGGGTAATTTCATTTACTTTTAATGGCAAACTATGAGAATCCGTAATATTAATATTCGTTTGTTTTCTTAAAAACGAAACTGCCTCATCAAATTTATTTCGGGTTAAACGAAAAGTCCATGGAGCGACCTCGGTTACTTTTCCATGAAAATATTTATGGTTCTGAACAAATTCTCGATCTGACTTTTCTTGAGATTTAGCTACAGCTTTCGTTAAATTAGGATTCGTTTTATTATCGTGATAAAACTTTTCATATAAGCTTTTATATTTGTCGTTATCAATGCCTCTAAAACTGACCATAAGTGCTGTGGAATGTCCAGGATGCCCTATCATTAAAGCAATCTTAAAATTATTTGTGGGTAAAGATGGATATTCATTAGCAATAAGAAAAGCGATAATATGGAAAAAATAATCGTTCAATTGATAACGTCGTTTGCCCCCATCCGGACAACTTTCGTAATCTTGGGGAGTGAGTAGTAATTCGTTATTAGGTGTTCTTATAAGGGACTCAGGTGGACTATTGTAATTAATGTTACCAAGATTCCAATGCCTATCCTCAAGCGGATTTCCGTTAACAAATTCTACCTTTTGATTAATCAAATAGGCCTTATTGTATAGAGGTACTATTTTCATACTATCGAAATTTGTAGACATGCAATTGATGTTAGGCATTGTTTTACCTTAGTTTTAACGCTATCGCTGACCAGTAAACAAAAGCTATCTGACATACATAATATGCAATGAGCTCAAATATGGTAGAGAGGGCCCATTACAGGCGCCTAGATAGTAACAATACCAACTTTTTTAGTCAAAAATAGAGGGGAAGCGGTGAGGTAAGTATAACGCTCAGAATGTTACCATAAGCTATTGGTGCAGCATTAAGGGTGGAAAAGACCACTGGCAGGGAAGTTGTCGCTTTATTAGAAAAATAACCAGTAGGCCAATTTACGTGTATATCGTTATTGCGTAAAAGTGGGTAAGCCCTGCCAGACCAAGACCATTTCGGTATAAATGATAAAGCGACTAGTACATATTATCCGCTTGTGGTCAATTGCCGCCTTCGTTCATAGTCTACTTTTATACCTTCACTACTTGATAGGGAAGAAGTACTTAATTTGTAGCGATTAAAAGAAGACAGCTTCAATTTATGCATAGATTGTCTGCGATTTTCGGGCAACTCATCATAAACTTTTTCCACTTCATGTAGATCATTGAAGAAATAACATGAATGACTGGATACATTTATTTGTCCTTTATAACGTTCTTTTGACACGAAAAAACTATCAATGGTGTTCGGTGTCCCTGAACGATACATCGTTGATACATAGCCTCTTTCGTCTTTGCTTAAGGCAGTTGCAAGCCCAGCAGGCCCGATGGCACACTTCAATTGTTCACGAGGATGATTACAATCTCCACCCGCGATTGCTAACACGTGATTATCCGAATTTTCTGAATGCATAGAAAGGATATCTGATATTTCTTGTGAAAGCATCGATTCATCCCGAGCATAGTCTAAGTGCATATTTGTAAGCGCCACCATCCTATTGGTTGGGATATGCTCAAAGAGGACTTCAAACGCAGTATTTTTGTTATTTCTGCTGTCTTTGATATGAAAATTGCAGTGCCATGGATTTAAAGTTTGATTGTTGTAAAGCGTTACTAAGGGCTTGCAATTGTCATTTGGTAGCGTTTTCTCATAATTCCATCCTCTTTCGTTCAATGCTGCAAAAAAGTTTTCAACGATCTGATTTTGTCTCGTTACAAATTCCGAACTAAGAGATTTAGCAAAAATATCAACTTCTTGTAAAAATAAAAAATCAATTGGCGTGTTATTTTCAATAGCATTATCAATTAAATTAAGGTATTGATTAAGCTGAGTCTCTTTCCTTGCAAGATAGCAATCATCATTTTCCATTATATCAAATGGATTATTGCTAAAAGATTGACCGGGAATCGGGCAATGTGCACCATCATAACACTTATCGAGCATGTTATGGGTTAAACCATAGAGTTGAATCGAAGAATACTTATCCTCGACCTTAATACCTTGAATAGCATGATCAGATCCAAACAGACCTAATGCTTTTAAATCTTTGTCTGTCATTTCCCTGATAATACCTATTAGATGTGGACTTAAAAATGAATTCTACTATACAAGAAAGCTATCTTGCCTTTATAGGCTTTAGTGATGAACAGTGTCTCTTAACCGACAAATTGTAAGGGCCCAGTAAGCTGCCGACAAGATCAGGCTTTTCACTTCATGGCTTAAATTGAAAGCGGGCAGGTATACCTGTATAGACCTCATTCGTTTGTTCAATCGGGTTAATCATGCCGTTGATAGAATAGGGGCGAAACCCTAAATTTTCCTGACATTACTTTGTCGCTCAACTTTCTTAATATATCTTTATAAAACATTGGCTGCAAGATACAGGCACCTTTGAGGACATATGATGAACCCAATTTTTGATCATTTAATTCATGCCGTTGAAACGAATGATTTGCCGAAATGGCAAAGCCATTATCAAATGCTTTCTATTGAAGAAAAAGAACAAATCGTTCAACAGGATAATTATCACTTATTCCATTTGGCTGCTTCCAAGGGTCAATTTGAGATATTCGAAGATACGATCAGTGCTATCCTTAATAATATAGATGAATCTTATATAATTGATCGGCTCAACGATGCATTTTCTGCTAGGGCAGGTGAAGGATTAAGAAATGCGTTAAAATATCGACATGCTGAAATCGTTAAAGAATTTCTAATAGGTTCATTAGAAGAAAGTTTGTATACCGAAAGTCTAAGTATCATTTTAGAAGAATCGAATTTTATAGAATATATTTGCACACTCTCTTTGAAGGGATCTCTTCCTGATTTGCTTAAATTAGCATGTTTAACCAATCTTAAAGCCGTTGAATTGGTGCTAAGCATTGTATCTTTAGAAGAAATATTGCAGCTGTTGGAAATACAGATAAAGCGCTCAGTAGAAGAGAGTAACAATATACCTTTAGTTGTTTTAGCTTGGCTAG
The DNA here is from genome assembly GCA_964502705.1 of Uncultured Candidatus Berkiella sp. Lineage (GTDB taxonomy): Bacteria > Pseudomonadota > Gammaproteobacteria > Berkiellales > Berkiellaceae > Berkiella. The sequence continues at coordinate 5,795 of CAZCXZ010000013.1, forward strand.
CGTTATTTGTTAATGCAACAAGGATCGATGATGCTCAGATTATCCAATACTTATGGCAAAAAGTACCTGTTAACGCTCAGAAAACGATTATATATGGCGTTTTTCCTGAGTGTTTTATTCATGCAGCAAAAAATGGCTCATTTAAAGCATTGCTGAGTATGTCTGCATTGCTAACGCATGAAGAGCTTCATTTTTGCCTGAAGTATGAAGATTATAATACCTTTGTTTATTCAGCTGATCGAGGCAATCTGGAAATGCTGAAATGGGTTTGGAATAATCTGGCGAATTCTGAAAAACCATTGGCGCTTAGTGCAAGCGGTTTTGCTGCTTTTAAACTCGCAAAACAAAACAATCACCAAGACATAATTGCTTTTCTAATGTTAGGAGGGTGTAATGTCTGATAAAATACATTTTATATCGAGTGTATATAAAAATAGAATAACAGGTGAATTTGAATATTATCCTTGGGGATATGGTCAAGGTTATATTGTTAAATCATTCAGACTGTTACGGAACATAATACGTTGTCAGAATGATTTTACAGATGCAGTGGGTGCAACAATAATCGCATTTGTACTGTTCGGCTTTATCTTTGGTGCTTTCTTACCATATCTTGGTAATACTTCTGTATTCATCATTGCGCTATGCTTGGTAACAGTCAATTTGCTGCGGCATCGCAACAGAGTTAATGTATTAATCAGAGGTGTAGATAAAGCAAAAAAGCCGCTTTTATATGTTGAATATTATGGAATTCATCATAGCAACAATATAAAGGGTAATATTGTCGGTGGTTTGATGGGAGCACTTTTGTTTATTGTGTTTGCTCTTACATTTTCATCTGAATGGCCATCGGTTCTTGTTTGGCTAACAATAGGCTTTGGTTCAATGGGCGTATTTTTAGCGTTAATTCAGCTATATGCTCACTGTAAGCTTAAGCTGCCTTAAGTGAGTCATTATTTAATTAAATACATTGCCCGATTGCCTTTTTTGCAAAAAATTATGAATGTCTAAAACCAAGGTTTAGCCTGAAGGGATGACCAATTTTTTCAAGTGTTTTTAAAGTTGGATTACCAACGCCACGTTCAAGATCGATAATAATTCTTGGTGCTACACCAATCAGATTTGCAAACTCAGGTTGTGTCATGTTAAGTATTTTACGCATAGCACGGACAGTATCTTGTAAAGACAATTTACCAGCTTCCACGTCAGCATAAAACTGGATCCGTGGATCTTCTACATGGTTACTATGCTTTTTAATTTTGCTCATTATTTTTGATATTTACCAATTGCTTTTAATTTTTTATCAATGTTAATAATGCGTTTTTCAAGTCTTGCGATAAGTTCACTATCAACATTTGCCTCTTGCATATGCGTAGGAAGGTTTTCAATGCTAAATGAAAATTCATAAAGTTTTTGACCTAACCATTGTTCTGAAATGTCCTGCGATTTAAAAAGTATTGCTAGCTCTTTAATAATAGCTTCCCAATTAGGATCCCCACCGTTATCATGTTTAGCCCAGCGACAGGTGCGTGCAATACCTTGATTGTCTAAAATCATCGGAGCAAGATCATAAATAGGCGTTAATTCAATTCTTCCGTCAGTAAATTTCCGTATTGCGGTATTTCTACCATGATTGTCAGTATTGCCTAATGCTAAATTGACGATGTCGCGGTATAAAAATTCAATTAATTCCGCCTTGGGATTTGTTACATGTTGCACAATTGCTTGCGCTAAATCCTGCATAGGGATTGCATTACCAAAATCTGCAATGCCGGCCAAAGATGTTAAACTTTCTTGTCCATAGCGGATAACGCGTCCATTAGCAATTTTACGATCAAAACGGGGAATAAAAAGCGCATTATTTAGAAAAACAGGAAGAGTATGAACTCTAAGTCCAAGCGCTTTAGCGACTTTGTAATAAGCAAATTCATTACGTAAAACGGCATAGTCGGATGGTAAATGACCACGTGGAAATTTAACTATCCAATGTTTCTTAGCAAGTGTATCGGGGAGTGCACCATCTGCGTGCCATCGATCGTTTTGATCTTGAGTGAGTAAAAATTTAGGCGCATCACCTTGTGCACCACTTGAGCCTGCGACTGGGGCACCATGACCATAGGCATATTCAATGAAATGTTCTGCTCGCTCGATAATTTCAGCTTGCGTAAATCCTGGGTGTGATGATGTTTTTTCAATCTTTTCGCTTGCTTCTCTAATTCGCAGATTACCGATAGGATTGCCTGCACCAAATAGCAAAAGCGGCCAATCCGAGTTTGGCCCGCGGTCTGGCACATTCATTTGATTTAGAATAGCTCGGCGCCCAGCGCCTGATGGCAGCAAATCAAGGAGGAAGGGGGGCCAGGTTGTTAAACTAGTAAAGTCAAAATTGACTGGATTGCAGCAAGATAAGGCCGTGTTATCAATTTTATCTAGGTTTTCTGCAGCATATTGGATGTTATAGACGAGCTTTCCAGCACCCTTATAACCTTTATCTATTTGATCGTCAGACACAGAAAACGTGGCAGCTAAGTGCCATTTGTCATCATGGAAAATTTCAATATCACATTTCATGTTATTATAATAGCAATTAAATGGCGTATAATCAAGTTAAATTGTCATTATAATAGCAATTTACTTGGGTGCCAGCAGCAAAGGTAGCGATTTAGGTATAGTCTGGCTGCATTCTCGCGACTGTGTGCTTACACGTATACCATAAAACAGAAGAAAGGGGCGACTCTGAGGAATCTTGTTAATTGCACGTGTATAATGCACCTCGTTGTACACAAACGGTGTCAGTAATCATGCTGAGTTCAATTCTAAAAATAAAAGACCAAAATCCCACGGTAACTAAAATCTACAAAACGAAGGCAAGAACTGAAAAAGTTAAAAATTCAGATTCCAATTTTTTTGCAGAAAGTAGAGATGTTCTACAATCGGTGCTGCTACCAACAGAGAATACTTTTTTCTCAATTCTTGAAAGAATTGGTTCTGGTGCTTTTGGGGTGGTTAAACGCGCTCTTAATCTTCAATCAAATAAAGAAGTTGTTGCTAAAATTCATGATATCGATAAAGCATATGAAGTACAGCGTAAGTTAACAAAGCGTGAAGTTGTAGATGCTTCTGTTGTTAACTTTGTTGATAGCCAACTTGAAACGGAAGAGAATTTAACTAAAGCACTTAATCGCTTTTATGGATCGATGTTTAGAGTTAATTCTAAAGGTATTAGAAAAAAATATGTGTTTATGGAATATTTCAAAGGTGAAAACTTAGCTGGAAGGCTAAAAGTCGATTTGTCAGTTCATGAAAAAATAAAGCTTGTTATGCAGATAGCGCAAGAAGTAAAGCGTATTCATGATCTGGGATATCTTCATCTTGATTTATCCCTGTTTAACATATTATACGATGGGCAGGTCAGAATAATTGATTTTGGTTTAAGTGCATTTTTAAAAACTGAAGCATCGGTAAAGGGTGACTTTAGAGGATCACATATTCCCCCCGAAATGTTTGAGCAACACGAAAGGGATGGTAAATGTATTTTAAGTCCTAAAGTCGATATTTTTGCATTTGGCATGATAATGTATGAGATGTTTTCTTCTAATAAGTTTGATCCTTATAAATGTACTGAATACGAGGAATATAAGGCTTATTATACAACTTTTTATCAAACTGCTTTGCGAGAGATTGCAGTGGGGCAAGATGATGAACCTTGGAAAAAAATGGTTAGCAAGCTTGTGGATCAAAACGCTGAGAATAGAATCAATTTAGATCAAGTAAATGAAGAATTAAATGAGTATGAAAAAAATTGTACTCATTCGGATATATTAAAAAAAGTTAAATTGCTGTAAGCCGCATCAGTGAAAGGGGCAGGTATATCTGCCCCCTTTTTTCTTAGCGAGATTTCTTTAATTCCATATATAAACTTTTTGCTGTTCCCATTGTCTGAAGATCAACAGCAACGAGTTGTGGTTAAACAATCAATTATGTAACAACGTGTTTCAAAAGAGCACATAATATTCTCTTCACCATAGGCAAAATATTTATGGGGATCTATCAGGGTCAAGTCTTCATTCGTTTTCTTTGTCAGACTCTTTTCCTATGAGCCAAACAGATAGCCTTCAACCCTAACCAGACAAATGGTATTCAAGACTTTTAGCATTTCATGTACTATTTTGTATGACTCTTCTCGATAGGATTTACGAGGACTGGTGTATATAGCACCTAGTTCTAAGGACAGTAACGGGGGTATTGGTTGGCACATTGGTGCCAGTGTTTTTATATAACCAATATACGGGCAAACAATGCCAGGCAACATAGAATTTGTTCTAAATAAAGCACCTCAACGTGCCGCTAAACGCATTTCAACGGACAACGATAAGTCTGTTTTAAGCCATCAATTGCTACATTCTAAACACCTCATTTTGATCCAATCATTTTCTCGCGGCGGGTTATTCTACACGATTAATCCCAATGTGCAGATGTACGCTGGCTATTCCTAAAATACCCCTCTTTACAGTTTAAAAAAATTATTTTTTATAACTCTTTCAAGATAAAGATAGGGGCTAATCATGCCTGAATTAAATTTGTTTAAAAATTTCAATCAAGACCACGCATTTTGGGATATCCTAGCTTCCTATTTATCTTTAAAAGATATTCAGGCACTAAAAATGACATGCCAGTTGTTTAAAGGTCAATTAGACAAAATGCATGTAGCTTGGCAGCCTTATTTGAATAAATTACATGCTATTGATGAAACAATACGTGTTACGCCAGAAAAGGGTAAAACTATTCCTGAAACATTTATTACTGGATTTGAAAAAGTCAGAACACGCCAGCTTGCGGAAATCGCATATCTTCAAGAAAATCATGGTAAAACCTTCTTTGCCGCATTTTCTCCACATATTAAGGCAGCACTAGAATCGAAAGAGCCGCTTCGTTTACACGACTTGGTAGCGATAAGCACAGAGCTAGACGCAGTTAACCGAGGGTTGATTGATCCAGTTATTATTCGGGCGAGGAATTTCGGAATTTGGTTGTCATTAGATGAAAAAGGAATAACCAGATTACCGCAAGCGTTGTTTGATTACCCTTTATATGCTGCATTTTGGTCTAATTTAAAAATATTAGATTTTAGTGATAATTTTGTACAAAGCCTACCAAGAAACATCGGAGAAAGACTGCAAAGCTTGCTAACGCTAAATTGCGATAATAATCAATTAGTGGAGCTTCCAGAATCCATCGGTGATCTTACTGCATTAGAACAGCTGTGCGTTCGAAATAATCAACTGAATGCGTTGCCTGATTCAATAGGTAATCTGACATCTTTGCAGCTGCTGAGCCTTGAGAATAATCAATTGACTGTACTACCAGCAACACTCGATCTGAGTGTCGTTCATGGGGTGCAAAAACAAAATCCTCGGCCTGGTAGTGCTTCAGGCGAAGTCACAAAAAAACCTGTCATGGATGATGGTAATAATGCCAAAAGACAAAAACGAGCGACAGCAGAAGATGAGCCTGTTATAGAATCGAGAAACCATCCTGATCCTAATCCCGCGCCTTTAACCTATCAATTTGATGTTGAAAACGCTAATGCTAGTGATGAACTCAAGAAAAAACGTGCTATCGATGCAGATAATAGTAGTGCCAAAAGACAAAAAACATCGGAAAGTGAAGATGATGTTATGGATTTTGAACCAGCATTGAGAAGTAGTATGAAACGTAAGTAGTTGATTGTACTTACACTTATTTAATCAACAAAAGGTTTCAGTAAGTGTAACCTTTTGTTGATTACTTGCTCCTAGCTATCAGCCAAAGCCAATGTTGCTTTTGAATCCTTATGGCGTAGAGATGGGAACAAGTGGACTGATTATACAAGCAGAAAGTAGGGAAGAGATATTAGCTGATAAAATCATCGCGTTTGCACTAAGAAAAAACCGCATTAAAAATAGAGATCTATGGGATATGGTATGGTTATATCAAAACAATATAAAATTATCCTTAGATTTTGTAAGTAGAAAAATTGAAGATTATAAGCAATCACACAAAGAGTTTCTGAAGCTATTAAATAACAGAAAAGATATATTAATTGCTCCCGGTATAACTTCCAAGCAAGATTTTACTGCGGAAATGCAGCGATTTCTGCCATCAGATGTTGTGAAAAGCACCATTCGCCAAGATAACAATTGGGAATTTTTAGTTAATTTAATATCAGATTATTGTGAAAAATTAACTAAAGAATTGTCGTAAACAATAGCAAATACAGTCTTTGAAACCCTTAAACACAATTGCATAGAATAACTGTTCTATGCAATTAGTGATGTATTTTGGTTATCTCCGTTCAGCGCTCTAGGTTTGCTAGTCCTTGTAACCCCTTATATATAAGCCAATCATCAAAGGGTTTTGAATATCAAATTTTATGCCGTTTAGACGGATTGTTTTGAGCAAAATGACGCTTTTTGGTGGCCTGCTCATGAGTAACCGAAGTCTTGTTTTTAGGTGTGGCCTGCATTGGTGCAAGACTTGAAAACACCAGTGGATTTTCCTTAGGATCATTTATATTGGATTGTTTAAAAAGTGAATACAGACTCTGCAATCTTGCTCTAGATAAAGCCTTTCGACTTAGTATCTGTTGGAAGCTGTCATCAATTGCTTTCTCGTCAATTAAAAAAGCACGTTTTGCTTTTAAATATTCTAAACAAAAGCGAAGTTCTGTCTCAATAATGCGACTCGAATCATGCTTTTTGAGATGTTCTAAAATGCAGCATAAAGCCAGATTATAAATTCGAGCTGTGATGCGTTCTGCTACAAGATCAGCCAGCTCATCGATACTTCGATTCGCATCGATGGCGACCCCAAGTCGTTCACAGAGCTTCTCGAGAATATCTGTAGGCTCAATAGCTGATTTTAAATATCCATGTGCTGTTGTGCCTACGTACACTAACATCGCATCTTCTATAAACTGTTTAACACATTGCTTCAATGATTGTTCATTTAAATGGGTTCTAACGTTTTTGAAAAACAGACAATCTACTTCATCAAATAGTTCAGCATAGTCGCAAACAGAGTTTGTGGGTGCAATACGACCAGCATATCGAAAATAGTTCAGTGTGTCTTTCCATAAAGGCATCGTACGTTTGCATATCCCATCAAAAGCCCAGCCATGATCGATCTTTGTAATGCCGGCTACTGTAAATCCCAGATTATTGGGATTAGGATCATAATCACCCAAAATCAAACACGTATACAACACCTGTTTTAACTGCCTTTTTTGTTGACGAGACAGATTATTAAGTAAATCTTCACTCTCCGAAGGAAGTAGTCTAGTACTTACTTGAAATGGGCGTTTTTCCATGTCGTAAATAGGTCTAAACCCTTTTGTTACTTTAGAGCGTATGTAAACATCATTCGTATTGATACTTTTTAAGAATGCACAGTCTGCAAATGACTGAATTCCAAGCAGTTGTGCCATTCTTGAAGCCAGTACTTCACAAAGATCATCAGCGATGAGACTGAGATTCGTAGTTCCTTTAACGTAATATTGGTCTTGGCCGTTCCTGTAAAATCCACTGCCCTTGAGTTTTTCTTGCGCGCCGCTTTTAACAATTTTATCCTTGACTGGTTCGAAGCCATTAAACTCAGGATGCGGATTTTTTACAATACCTACTGAAGCATTCAGATTGAGCTCAATCCAACATCGTTTTCTAGAATATTCAATTAACATTTCTTTGAAAAACGGCGACATAACCTCATTTATCTTCTGCACTTCAATGGACTTCAATTTATATATATCAATCAGTTTAATTAAACTAACGACTAATAACTGTACTAGATAGTACTGCGAACACAAGATGTCATTGACGCCTGCCTGAAGTACAAATCGACATTCGTTAATCACATCGTCGATATTCAAACTAAAGTCATGAGGATTCTTTTCCCAACTCGCAGCAATGTCAAAAAGTTTTTTTATCTGCGAAATCATTGCTAAGCCCTTTGGGGGCAATTCATTCATATTTTCTAATATTTCAATGGTTTTTTTAATTTCAAACAGCAGTTTCTGTTGCATTAAGACTTTGTATTGCTCAAGATATTTGCTGGCCTCACTATAGTTTTCTTGGCTGCGTGTTGGGGGTTTTAATAAACTAATGAGCTCTTGTATTTTACTAAATGACTCTAATCCCATTTCAGGCTTCGGGTTTGCGCCTACAGCCATATTTCTTTTCGGAACGATATGCTGTAGATTTTGATTATCTCTGTCAAATGCATGTTTAAAATTGGCTTTGATCCCATCTAGGGTCTTTAAATACATTTCAAAGTCAAAGATTATGTTACTAACACGTTCACTAACCTGGAAGTATTGTATAACGTATTTTGAAAAACCAAATTTAAGAGCGCCTTTAAATGAATTATCATTGCTTACATCCTGTTTGTTAACCCAGGAAAGTCCATTATTGTACATTTCAAATGAGAAGTTTGAGATATTTTCCAGACCAAATCCAATCCACTCAATTAGAGTAATTAACTCTATAGGCAATGGAATATCTTGATCAATACACTGTTTATAGGTAAGCAACACGGTGTCTTGGAATTTCTTGTTGAGTTCTTTTAATAGTGTAATTAACTGAACAACCAACTGTTTCTGTTGGTTGTAGCGTTGAACTTCATATTGCTTCATAAAGAGTTTTGTAGCCAAATCCTTGTCCAGCTGCAAATTGGAATTCAAAAACAAGCTTAAAGCCTTGTGCGGGGATTCTTTACTATTGTGCAAAATAATATCAATATATCGAATCCTGATATCGGCTAATTGTTTAGAAAATGAAGTCGCAGCGAAATCTACTATCTGTTCCGAATTCGGAAACTGATATTCACTGAGCAGTTGCAAACTTTCATTGATAGTCTCGCTGAAAAGCAGGACTTTTTCTAAAGTAGCATTCTGAATTTCTTCTGCTGCGAACCCTAACATCACTACACCCATCTACATCGAAGTGAACAACTTAACGATTAAATAGCTGATATACCAATGATTTCAGATGAGTAAATCCCTAGACACGATAACCGTGAACCTCCGACAAGAACGTCCATCTGACCTAAAGAAGTGTATATGCAAAGCTATGGATCACGCTCCCTACCCCACTCTCTATAAGCGGATAAGCCGCGGCACATGGAGTAAAGAGGTAGCGTCAAACTAAATATGAACCCAAAGTTACATAATACTTTGGGTGTCCTAAAATTCGCTATGTCGCTTATTTGTAAGACGGCTTGGGATTGACATGCAAATCTTGGCTTTCTTGCCAATATGATTCCAGATCTGTTTTAAAGCCACGTGATTTAAGATCTTCAATTCCAGGCAATTTAAGATCTTGAATTCCAGGTATTTCCACAGTTTCAATTTTACCTTTATTGGGGATTGTAATTATAAATTGTCTTATTATGGTCTTTTGCTTGGTATCATAATCAGGATTACCTTGCCAGTAATCTTGCAATTCAATTGCTTCTTCTTCGCTAGCTAAAAGCGTATTCAGTTCAGCTATTATATTTTCTTGGAAGATCACTGTCATGGCGTTTATTGGTGACTCTGAGTCTGATGTTTCCTCTGAGATTGTGTAGCTTGATTGGTTGGTAGTTGTTGGCATAAAAGTTACTTATTGATTATCTTGTTGAATTTCAACATTTTATCAGACGTAGTTAGCTCCCTGCAATTTTATGAATTAAAAAGCTATTAGGCTAACATTTTGTGACCATAAAAGCGGAATGGACTCTATTTAAAAATCTCATCAGCTATCAGTCTCTGCGATTTCAAAATAGTAACATTAGGCTTGTTGCTCCTTCTGTAAATGTTGAATGTGTTTAGACCTGATACATCCGCACAAACGATTCCCAGAGCAGCAGTTCATTTGGTGTCTACCGATAAGTATTAGGTGATCTGGATCTAATTTTTCACATAAGCCAGATTTAATTGCCATTTCAGCAAGATCATTATGATTGCCAATTGCTTTGAGTAAATTATAGAGATCCAATCTGGAAACAAATTCTGGATTTTGAAAAACAAATTGTGCGTCTTCTTGTGAAGAGCAGATGGAGTCAATTAGCTCTTCATTAGATAAAATAGACAAGCGCATGATGGCCGTTCCCTACCGATATGTTCGCTTTTGTTGAATAGGTACAGAGCATTTTTCAATGACTTGTTGGAACTCAGGTGTAATAGTAGCCCATTCAACAATGTCGACCCTAACGGGTAAATCAGAGTTTGAAAAAGCTTCTTTCAATTCAGCAATTTGTAATAGTGAAAGCGTTTCATTTCCCATGATGCAAAGATCAATATCCGAATGTGGTTTAATATTTCCTATTGCTCTTGAACCAAAAATAACTACATTTGCATCTGGAACCGTCTTATTTAAAATGTTTTTAACGATATCTAAGTTTTTATCATCTAGGTAGATCATCTATTTAAACTCGTTTTTCCAATTCTTGAATAAAGAAATGAACTTGCTTAGAAAACTCGGGGATAACCGCAAATACTTCTTTGGCTTTTAATTCGTTATAAGCATGGCTAGTGTTATTTCGAGCTTCGCGGAATGTAAACCAAAGATTAGTATCTTGAATTAGCCCCGCTTCAAACGATACTCTTAATAAATCTCTAAAATTAAGTTGATCAACATTTTCAGTTGAAGTTGATTCCTGTTCTATATATCGTTTTAAAAATTTGATAGCGAGTTCATACGTGTACTCAAAACGCTGAATACAGCCATCTCTTACCTCGAGATCATCAGGATTCGCAATAGCGCGGCTAAGCCCTTTATTTAAGCTTTCATAAGCTTTTTGTATGGGTGTGATAATCAAAGACATAAAGATATTTCATCCTATTAAATAATTAGATAAATATACCTTATTTTCTCTAAAGAGATGAACTCTTGTGTTAGATAGTCAGGTGGCAAACAAAAGCAGTATTTTCAGTGGTTGTGTTTGTTGTTTAAAAAGGCAATTCCCTTTGCCTTTCTTTATAATTGGAGTGGTTGTCTATGCAAGTCGACGGCGTTGTTCAGCTAAGCGTTCACTGTGTCGTGATGCAGGCGTTACCGCTGCTTGACGACGGTTTCGGGCTGCAACCAAGATTGGCGCTGCTACAACTTCTTCTTGTGCTTCTTGATTATCGTCGCCATTCATAGCATCTTCTGCTCTTTGACCCATTTCTGCGAGTCTTACATCTGCTCTTTGACCCATTTCGGCAAGTCTTGCTAACATGTCTTGTATATCTTGTGGGAACTCAACGTGAACCAGGTTTGCAAGATCTTCCTGTCCGGCGGCGGGTTGTGGCATCGGATTTGCAGGCATGTGATTTGTAATATTATCTAATATTCGATTTAAAGAACTCGTTAATTGCATAATGCCTTCTGCTAAATCAGGATTTTCTTCCATCGTATTTATTAGGTAATCTCTTGCAGTGGTCAGAACGATATTGATATCTTGGCCTACATTTGCATTATCTCTTAACATTCTTCTAAATTGTCTGGTCAATCCATCCTGTAGGAGATTGGCATTAGTGCTTAAACGACCGGTAAAACTGTTTAATGAACGCATGAGCGGCTCAAGGTCATTCAATCTATTTTGGATGGCATCCATAAGTTGTCTGTTGCTATCTATAGTGTCCTCAATGCCATTCATGGTTCTAGTATTTAAACGTTCTGCCAGACTTTCAACAACGTTAAATAAGGAATAAATTCTTGCGCCAGCATAGCCAGTAACCGCGGCACCAGCAGCAATTGCAGCAGATGGTAGTATGTCTAATCCGTATCCGAAACGAGCACCCAATGCGAAGGTTGCTGCGCTAGTGGCGGTAATAAGAAGACGATTAATAAAATTTGGGCGAATACCGTTTAACATGGAATATACCTCATTCCTAAAAAGTTAACTGAAAACATACGGTGGTATGAGGGCGGTATTGTATAGTTAAATAAGTAAGAATAAAATTTGGGAAATTCCTGATACGAGCATGTTGCACAACTAAGATTGTAAACGTATTACTGCCTATTCAATTTTAAACGTAGTATTGGCACTTTTTTTTTATCATTTGCTACTAGCTGGGTTGTCGAACTTGCGAATTTTTCAGGTAATTTGATAGGAGAAACATAATCAAAACCCAGAAATGGTGCATTTTCGATATTGGAAATTGAAAACTCAGGTTGCTCAAGATCAACGATAGGATCTGCCAGTAAGTCATTAAATATGTCATAAAGATCTTCTACTTTAACCTCAGGTTTAGCAGGCTGCACAGGCTTAGCAGGTTCTTCTGCTGCTACGATGACAATACCCGCTACACTGCCCTTTTCACTGCTATTGTCTGTCTCTTTAGCAACTTTTTGTTTGGACGGCTGCTTTGCCATATTGATTAAATCGTTCAGATAAGCGGTAGGATCTGGATGTGTGTTGTTTGCCAATAAAATTAAATATGGGCTACTGGTATGAGAGGTTGGTCTCCGATATATTTCCTGGCATTGTGCTGAAGAATCATACAGTTTTTGTAGCATAATGTTGATCCCCTTGAAGAAGGATCGCTGGTTATACTGCGGAACGAGCTTGATGAAAACCAGACCTTCTTTAATCTCTAAAGATTGAATGAGTTCACCCGTTGAAAGCAATTTCTTCCAAGGATGTATAACGCCCCTTTTTTTCTTAGGCTTTACCATGTTAACTTCTTGCTCGACTTCTTCTTTCTCGTCAGGTGCTTCTGCTTGTTCAGCAGGTAAAGCAACGTTTTTCGTATTCTTTAGCGTATTGCTTCCAAAGCTAATAAGCGCATTTAATGCCACTTGCGGTGTAGGGTACGTATTTATTGTTTTGAGTTTTAGAAAGGGAGCATTGCTATGCGGTGTCGCTCTTTCAAATACCGCTGAAAATTCAGAATTTAAATACCACAGATTCGCAAACATGTTATTAATCGAATAAAAATTATCCACGTTATTATATTGATCGTGCAGTGTGATCGAAATGTTACAACCTTCGATAGTCACTTCTTTAATAAGCTTACGTTCAGCTAATATTTTTTTCCATTGATGCATAATGATAACCTTGTGTATGTTACATATTAAATGATGTGACATGATTGAATAGGTAAACTTAGGAATAGCCAGCGAACTTTTGAACGTTAGGGTTCAGCGAGGTTTGGATGGGGGAAATGGAAATTACCTTGTGCATTGCGATAATTTAATAATGATGGATATGCAAACTCTAAACGTCATGAAGATCGGTGTCAACTTCCATGTTCAAGTAGGACACTATGTCTGTATTGCTCTGCTAAAATAGTGCACTACTTGACTAATCTGGTATACGAGACCGGTTGATTATTAAGTCCGAGCAGGAGTCCGAAATAGAATCATTGGTGCCAAAGTCTCATTTGGTTTCGTGGTACGACTTTGCTTATCTTGAGCAACTTCAGATTTTTGCTTTTTCAATGCCTGATTTTCACTTTCAAGCGTTTCCATTCTGGCAAGTAAATGTTTCATTGTAGTTCGTTCTATATTTAATGTATCATTTTTTTCTTTTAATTCTCTTTCAATTTCTCTTAGGTGCTTTATTTCATGAAATCGATTCATGCACCATTCAACTGATGTGCCGCTATTCATCGCTTCTAGCCATTCTTGTGGTACTATTTGGCTATCTCCTACCGTTTTTTTGCCTTCAATATAGATACTGGCTATTCGCTGAATCAGCATTATTCGATTGTCATCATCTGTTTGTAATCCATAATGTAATGAATCAACTAGATAACGCAGTCTTTTCTCTTGATTATCTAAATGTGCAAGTGCACTCGCGAAGAGCATTTCAGATAATTCAATCATGATATTGGCGTAATGGCATGAGCTATTTGGAACCTGTTTTAATGCCTCGATACCTAACTCATGATGCACATTTTCTGCTAAGAAATGGCCAAGATCGTAAAATGCGTTGGTATAGCCTGCATCAGTCGCTTTATTTGCTTCTTCGAAGAGATTTTTAATCTGGTCTTCAGATAATGGTAATTCACTATTCAATATATTAAAAAATCGATTACGTGCATTGACGAGTGGCATTAATTTCAACTTTTCCAATCTAACTTTTAAGTGCTCATCAAAAAAATCAAGTTTTGATTCAGGGAGAATACCTTTTTTTTGCTGTAATAGCGTTTCCCACCATTCGATGTTTAAATCTACGGAGGTACTCAGGATGTAAAGCGCTGAACAGCCCTTTAATAATTCATCTATTTGCCATCGCTTTTGGTTAAATAATAGGTTCAATCGTTTGTCGTCTGATGACATGCAGATATATAACAGTGCTGAGTCAGCATCATTTCCTCCGGCTAATAAAGTCTCCAACGTTATCAGTTGACTAAAGCACTGCCAAACAGCCATGAAAGCTTCGGGTTTTCCGCTTCCTGCTGCGATACTCAGATTCCACAGCACGTTACCTACTCTTCCCTTTTCTGGCTCAGATAATAGAGCCTCCAAGGGTATCTGTTGGCCAAACCGTTGCCAAACAGCCAAGAAAGCTTCAGATTTATTTTTAGCTGCTGCGCTAAGAAACCAAAGTACAGATTTTCCTTTGCCATATCCTTCTTGTGGCGCAGTTAATAAAGCCACAAGCGGTATTTGCTGACCAAACCGTTGCCAAACGGCCATGAAAGCTTCTGGTTTTCCATTGAATGCTGCGACACTTAACAACCACAGTGTGGTTAATTCTTTGAAATGACTTTCTTTTGGTACGGTTAATATTTCCTCAAGGGGTATCTGTTGACTAAATCGTTCCCAAACGGCCAAAAAAGCTTCGTGTTGGCCGAATCCTGCTGCGTCTATAATATGCCAAAGTGCTGATTTTCCTGTTTCTGCTTCCCTTTCTAATAAGCTCACTAGTGGTATTTGCTGACCAAACCGCTGCCATGCCTTTAAAAAAACATAATTTTCACTACTAATGACCCACAATATCGATGGAATAGCATTTGAACGGATCAATAAATCATCTAGGCATAATTCATCAAAACGCGACACAACAATTCGGCGAATCTCATCTATGCATTCCCTTTTAGTGTATTCGTATTTTAATAATGAATGCTCTTTCAATTTCTCATTTAATAAAGCTGATAACCTCAGGTTTTGTGGCATGGTAAATCCTAAACAACTCAAAAAATTATATAGTTAGGTAACGAGATTATTGAATTGTCTCACGCCAGGGCTGGCTCTGCAATTGGGGAAAATTGTGTCAGGAAATAGTATAAAGTCAGTTATTTATGAGTGGCTTTAGATTAGTATGTTGTTTAATCACAGTCATATTTGGGAATCTATCAGAGAATTCCATATGAATGCCATTGTGTTCTAAACGACTTACCATTCTTTGCTTATCAGCCAGATCATGTGCCTGTAATATGATCATTTTTCCAAACTACTAAGGTGTTGGGGTATCGGTAAAAGCCTTAGGTTATAGATGCTACGATGTAGCTACACGGTACATGAACCTATATTGGCAATAAATAGTCTCAAATATAAAGCCTAACTTTTTGAGAACAATAATATGCCGATAGCTGAAGATAATGAATTTACGCAGCTTGTTGCAGAAGTGGATTCTATTGAGGCTTTGTTTGCATTACTTGAATCTAAATCCCCTACCGGCTTTTATGTATCTGATTCTACTAAACGTGCGGCTGCACGTAGATACAAGGATATTTTACAAAAACAGCAGGGCTTTGCGGATCCTGGCCTTATTGAGCGATTTATCCCAGAAGCCTACGGTGTGCGTGACAAGTATCAAGAATTGTTTGATGCAGGTCTGATTCAGGCAGTAGTGATGACTAGCCAAAGCGCTGCTCCTACTCGATTGACAACGGTCAGTTCCCTCCCTGGATTGTTAGAGCAATTCGAAGGAATATCTCGTCAATCGGCTGTGGATTTTGATATCGATTATGTCAAAATGTATATTAATAAAGTCTTAACTAACCCTGAACTTGTTCATCAGATCCTCTCAAATACGATCAGCTGGCATCGCTATAATATTCCGAATCAGTTTGGTTTAAGAGAAGCCATACAAAATTTGGCTATCATAATCAACGAAGATAATAAACGCGAATTACTCCATGCGCTTTCGAATGCAAAAACTGTCGAAGAGCTAAAATCCGTGATAAACGACAAAAGCGTGTTGATTGATTCATTGGGATTTGCAGGTGGTACTGAAGTCATTATGAGAGAATTGCTAAGATTTATGAATAATCCTGCCAGTTTAGCTCAACTTCATGATCAACCATTTAGAGTTTTAGATGAATGCCCACATTTATCCACTAACAGCATTCTATTAGAGCGTTTTCGTACTTTAGCCATCGATTACGAAGCTTTGCAACGTCAGGTGCTAACTGATCGGGTAAGCGCTGCACAAAGCGTTGATGAGCTTGTGCTTGTTATTCAAGAATATAAAGGTGATGTGCAACGAGATGTGTTGATTAAAAATATCAAGCAGTTGGTTGGTAACAAGAAAAATATTCAATATATTGCCGATGATGGCGTGTTTGACTGGCATGAACAAGGTATTATTGACCAATTTGGCATCAAAGAAAGTATTATTGCATTAGCAAAAGCTCGCCATGCCTATACTCAGCGCTCGGTTGATACCGCTAGTCCTACTATTCAAGTCAGTGACGATACCTGGGCTCAGGCTGAGCGGCAATTCTTAGAAAATTCTGATTTACTCAAGCTAGATAAAAAAAAATCGCAGCTAAGCCATTCATTTCTCAAGATTGGTGATGACCTATTTGCCATACAAACTAATGACTATTTAGGTGAAGGAAATTATGGCAAAGTTAAGTTGATTATGAATAAATCAGGCGATCAATACGCCGTTAAAATAGAAGGTACAGGTGTTGAGGCTGAAAATAATGCTGAAAGGGAAATCATGAAAATCGTAGGTTATTATATTGCCGAAATGAATCGAGAATATAACAAAGAATATAAAGGCCGACATTCTGAACATAAACGTTACACGGTTATGAAGCTACTTAAAGGGCATGAATTGCATGATCATCTTTATTTTGGTCAGCGGTTGGTTAAAAAGCAAGTCGATGAACCAACGCGTCTATTGATGGCAATCAAGGCTGCGGAAGCAATTCAAAATCTACATGATAAGCGCATTATTCATTGTGATATTAAACCTGAAAACTTTATGATGAATGTAGAGGGTGACCAAATCACCATTAGTTCATTTGATTTCGGGTTCTCAATTAAGCTTGCTAAAGGTCGAAGCTCTGTCTTAGATAAGCCTAAAGGTACCGATTTTTATTTGGCCCCAGAGATCGAAGAGCCTAAATACAGTGATGATGACGAGGCTATGGCAAGCTATTCCTTTGCTTCTGATGTCTTTGCACTGGGTAAAATGTTTGATTATGACTTGGATGTATCATCCATGCTGCCTGACGATTTGATAAACAATATGACTGTCGATAATCCTTCTCTTCGTACCAAGTTACCTGTCGTTATCGATAAGCTCTATGCAGCGCTTGCACTAACTCAAAATAAATCACCTGAAATGAAAACGCTGTTGAAAACATATCAAGCTGCTAAACACAGTGACACTGAAGAAACACCTGAGGCAGGTATAAGAGCAAAATCGATTACGCATCGGCATAAAGCTAAGAAGAAGGATCCAATTGTTCAACCTTCTAAATCGGCTATAACTAGTAAGCATAAACCTAAACCAAGAGCAGATTAGTCATTTATCAATGAATACCATCGACATAAACTTTGTTGCCAAAGGTATCATAAGTAAAATATTGTAAACTGCCGTTGGGCGCGGTTGTATAATAAACGATATTGCCATTTGAGTCTGTTGCTGAAAATACGGGATTATCTATTTTGGCCTTCTCGTTATCGTAATCATAATTGGTACCACCATCATTATAGCCATACGGATATATCGGATTAACAAATGTATAACTATCTTCATAGGTATGGTTATCGCGATATTGCTGAATACGTGATCCATCGTAAGCTGGGTTACGGCGATGTTGAGCATTTGCAGCGCGTCCTCCCCCTCCCCTGGCGGCTCGTCCCTGCCCTGCTTGACCTCGTTGTGCTAAAACGATCACTTTCTGTGGTGTTTGCCCCATTTGTTTTGTATTTTGAATAGGTGGTTGTGCTGCGAAGCAAATATTTGTGGTTGACATGAAAACAGCACACACTAGCATTTTGATACGCATGGGACATCCTTATAGTATAATTTTGGGTCTCATTTCTCAGATTTTAGTCTCTTAATCTTTACGATTAGGCTTTTTTTTGAAATTGCTTCGTGTACTTACGCAATTGCGTTTTCATACTTCCATAGCTTGCAGATTAACACTGTTGCTTGCCTATTAAACTATTCAAATAAACAGTCTATTAAAGATTTTTCATTTATAACGAGCAACTTCGTCTATACCCTTATCTCTGACTGCCTTAATTTAAGGAAATAAAGATGAAAGTATCTGATGTCATGCACGCAAATCCTGTTTGTGTTCCACTCAATGAAACGTTGACTAAAATCGCCAAGCAAATGAAAGATGGTGATTTTGGCACCGTTATTGTGAAAGAAAATGGTAAAGCGCTTGGTATTATTACTGATCGTGACATTGTCATTAGAGCATTGGTTAAGGGCGCAGATTTAACTGCCATAACAGCAAAAGATGTGATGACCAAAGCCATAGAAAGTTGCACTGCTGCCGACACGATTAAGCAAGCCGCTGATAAAATGAAGAATAAACAGATCCGTCGTTTGGTGGTCTTAGATGATAAAAGTGCACCAGTCGGTATTTTATCGCTAGGTGATGTGGCTGTTTCTGCATCAAGCGAAGAAACCACCTCGGCATTTAATGCGTTAAAAGAGTGCTCTAAGCCGCATTAGCAGTTCTATTATGCCCCCTCAGCGCAAAGGGGGCATATATTTAAGGACTATGCCTTCTGAGCGCATCATGGTCTTCTGGTTGCGAAATTGCGGTATTAGCGGGAATAATTGACTGAAAAGTATGTAACATCGTTGGCGAATTTGTTATTTCATCAATACTTTCTAATTCATCAGCGCTATCTTGTTCAAATTCGTCTGTAATACAATCAAAATGATTAACAGAAGCCCAGATTCGTATTAGCTCGACTTCTTCATAGGGGATTTTGTCATTATCAAGCAACGGCATAATCAAATGGAGATACTTCAACCGAACACAAAGCCGCAAAACTTGTAGAACAGTCTGAGCATCGGCATCCTCTAAGACATTGGCTAATCCCTCACCTCCCATTCCTAGACCTAAATACTGAACCCATGAACAAATGGCTGACTTGGGTAGGGACTGCAGGATCTCATCTTTTACCTCATCATCGAGTAAGCAATTAACTGAAGGCAATATCAGTTCGTCGATCTCATTTGGATGAGGCAATCGTTTCCATTGATCGATCATTTTTCTGATTATACCAGGCGTTATCTCTACTAATGGTAACAAGGTTCGGACAACACCGGTTGAATGGTGCCTTATCGCTTGCAACAGTAATACCTGTCTATTGTAGTTAGAGAGTGCTGGAAGTTGCGATTTCAACTTTGCCGCATCTTCACCCGACATTCTTAACCAAGCATGGTGTAAAATGGTTACACCTTCTTGTGCAACCATTTCATGTAAGAGTAAAAACTGTTGACTGTGAACGCTC
Organism: Uncultured Candidatus Berkiella sp.; assembly: GCA_964502705.1. GTDB lineage: Bacteria > Pseudomonadota > Gammaproteobacteria > Berkiellales > Berkiellaceae > Berkiella. Next base: position 25,465 of record CAZCXZ010000013.1, read on the forward strand.
GCCGTTAAATAGGATATTTTTGCTTCAGAAGATAAGATTTTTTTACAATAAGCATACAATCTTGAAAAAACGGAATGATCACCGGTCTTTAGTGCTGTTTCCAGAGCGCTAATCAGATCACTTCGTGAGATCGGCAATTGATGGTCAACTTCCAATATGGCATCTACCAGATCTGGACGATGACGTATAGCTGCGTACTTTAGAGTGATTCCCTTTTGTATCGACGTAATATTCCCATGTCTTAGTATTGTCCGTGTTGCAATCATATTGCGGATATTCACGGCAGTTATAAAAGCTTTAGGAATAAAGCGTTGCAAATTGACCAAATGGGGTAATGTTAAAAGGGCTTCAAGCTCATCGTGGTCATGTTGTACAACCGCATGGCTAAGAACATTATAAGAATTTTCTTGAAGATACTGATGCAGGCTTTTTTTAAACTTGGTGACCATAGCGAGTGACTTGCCCTCTCTGGAATCGGGTTCGTATCTTAATATGATTATGTTTAGTGTTACCAGGGCTGTGTAAATATATACAACGTAAAGCGCTTAAACGAAAGGCGAGCTCGTTTGTTGACTACTCAACTACGTTCAGAATTATATCATTTACATTTTTGAGCGTTTTCTGTCATAAGGAATAGACAATCGCTTACATAAAAATGCCACGACCTATGAAAAGAATTATTCAGTCAAAATCAAAGTCGCTGAATAGATGGTGAGACGGCAAGTTCTGGAGCAAGGGAGTGTATGAATAATAAGGATGTGAAATGAAAAAACCGCGTTATATCAATGACATAACGCGGCTTTAGAGAAGAAGTATTAAGCAGCTTTCGCTTTCTTAACCGTTCTTTTCTTACGAGCTTTCGCAACTTTCTTAGCAGCAGGCTTTTTCTTAGCTACTGCTTTCTTCTTAGCAGCAGGCTTCTTTTTAGCAGCTACTTTTTTCTTAGCAGCTGGCTTTTTCTTAGCAGCAGGTTTTCTTTTAGCAGCTGGTTTCTTTTTAGCAGCTACTTTCTTAGCGCCTGCAGCTTTCTTAACCGTACGTTTTTTTGCTGTTTTGCGTGCTTTAGGAGCAGCAGCTTTAGCAGCAACTTTACGTTTGGTTTTAGCCTTGGTAGCCTTCTTTGCGGTCTTTTTACGAACTGTCATTTAGGTTCTCCTCAGTACTAGGGTAACTATCCAAAATCTAGCACAGAAGTTTAGAAAAATAAAATAAATATACAGACTGGATCCCTTTTCTACTTTATTTTTCTGTCCCTTTTGCGCATCTCTATCTTTTTGTTTCAATCTCCAATCGAAAAAAAATTAGATTCTGCAAGGACTTAGCGATGATGTGGTCGTTGTTCCCTCGTGGGGTGCTCAGACAAAAATATTTTAAAATATTTTTCATTTTTTTTTCATCACATCACTTTTTATTTCAAAATCGATGCTTTGTCGGTCTTGAAAGCATCCGAGTATAACCAACTTGTGTTGATCAAAACAACCCAAATGGGTCATAAGATGCTTGTTGAATTTGCATTGAAACGTTTAACAAAAGTGTACAGTTATCATTGATGGTGTTTTTGATGGGCGTCTTGCGATTGTTGAAGCAATCACAAGACGTGTTTAGATAAGAACAACATGACTTCTTGAGAAGCACACTAGCGACTATTTGATGCCTGCTTTCAAAACCGGCTCGCTACTACTGCTGCTGGTATGCGTGTCGATAGCGGCTGGTTGCGCCAATCGATCCACTGTTCGATCTCCTACAAGACTTGGTCCTTTGTGAGACTTTGACGATTTCCTCGCATCATATTGCAAGGTTCTGCTAGGGCCAAATTCACTTTCGTTATCTTGAGATAATCTTCTCAATTGACCGAAATATGTCTGTTTAAACCGAGGTTCTTTAATCGCTACGGGTATTTGTTCAACTGAATCATGGGAAGTTAATATTAATTCATTTTCCCTGAATATTTGAACCAAAGCGATCTTAAACATGGCCTCGGCAAATCCAAAGGAAGCCGGACAAACACGAGGGCCAACCGAAAATGGCACAAGCGGATACACATTGGGTTGTAAGCTATTACCTTGATGTCGACTAGGATCAAATGTTTGCGGGTTGGGCCATTGTGCTGGGTCATGCATGACGCGGCGCAAAGGTATAAACAGATAAGAGCGCGCTGGGATATGGACGCCATTTATGGTCCCCGCTTTAGATGCGTAACGTGCAAGGGGCGGTGAAGGCGAATAGAAACGTAAAGTCTCAAGGTAGATCTGATGCAAAAGCGGCTCGTTCTTAATTGCTGCGTAATCCAAATTAGGAGTCGATGTAGAACGAGGCAACTGTTGTAGCGCCTGACGTAATCGATTTTGTAAATCACGGTTACTAGCCAATTGTAAAACCGCCCCGGTGATAATCGTGGTAATGTTTCCTTCCACTACAAGACCTGCTAATGCATTCAGATCGGTCACATGTGCTTTGTGACGATGGGTTTTCAGAAAACCAATATAACTATCGTCTTCAGACACATTAGCAGACTGTTCGGTCAGTACGCGGTCACTGAGTTCTTTAATTTGTTTACGAAGGCGTTCAAAGTCCTCATTACTGACCTCTTCGCGATTAAACACATAATGTTCGGCGGTTTTTAATAGTGGGACCAATTCTTCAGGAACGTCTTTAAGGTTGAACCACCCTTGAGCGATGGCTTGGGTACATAATAGGCAGATCATATGATTGATTGATTTTTCATTCGACCAGTTTTGCATGAGTTTTTGAGTGACTTCCCAGGTAGCTGATTGTCCACGATTGCCAGTAAGGTAGTTTTTGATCCCTCTGCGTTCTTCTGTGACTTCAGGGCCATTCATATTCACAATAGCGGGGTCACCCAGAAAATCTTTGATGGGTTCAAACAATGACCGAGCTTTAGCGTCGAACTTTCTGGGGTTGTTTTCAACGTACTCTCCGTATGAAGTTGCTTCTTTTACAAAGTTCTCGCCAGTGAATACGTAGAAATTGAATACATCTAAAGAAGGGATGCCAAGATACTTGGAGGCATAATAACTTAACGTGTGCAATAAAGGTAAGCCAAGATAAGTTGATGCATACCCCTGCTGGCTAGCCATAGCGCGATCGGCGAGTTCTTGAAAGAAGAATTTGTCTTTTTGTTGGATAATCGCGGGCGCATCTCCTAACAGATAGCCGAGGCCCTGCGCTAATTTTCTGAATGGGTATAAACAAACATTCAGCGCTTGTGTTCCAAAAGAAGATGCTTCGATTCCTGTTTTCATCATAGTATCCTTACCATAGTGTATATGCACGAAACAACACTTTCATTATAGGTCATCCTTCATTAAAGATAGCAAATTAATTGCGAGATTGATCACTCAAAAAGTAATCTAACTAAACAATCTCTTGCGAGGTCTCAATTGTATTTGCCTATTTTAAATAGGTATTTGTATAATGTTTTTGATTTAGTTAGAAAGGCACATCAAATGAAGAAGCAATCTATCTATTCGTTTATAGAGCAATATGCCCCGCAACATTCGATCAAGCTTGCAGAGCATGATTTAGCACTATTAACCCATATAGATAAACTTGCTCCCAAAGATGAAGCATTGCGTGCACAGTTCTTTAAAGAATTTCTAAATGGCGCCTATGTTTTTATTCCTGACGATGGCGAGAGCTATGATGTTTTTTCCAATTTTGAACAAGTGCAATTAATTAATCGCGACTACTCTTCCAGTCATGATTCCAACGATACCCAATATGCTTTTAGAAGTAATGTTTTAGGCGAGTGTCTATTTGGTACTCGTGAAATAGATTCGCAAAACGGTACGTGGATCCAACTAGAAGCTTATCATACGAGTTTAGGTCATTTACCTGCGCATCTTTATACCTATGCGGTATATGTCGTGACTGGAGAAAACTCAGGCCCTTTGGGCACATCTAGCTTCACAGAAAACAAACCTTTTGTGTTACAAAATGTAACGGACACGTTATTTGATTTAGAAGCAGATATGATCGGCATGTGTTTACCGGATTTCAACAGCGAGCCAATTGCGCTTAATGAAGTTATATCTCAAATGACTGATGTGGCTGGAGTAGATTTAGAACCCACATTATGTCTACAAGAACCTATTCGAACACCTGTAATTCAAGAACTCATTATTCAAGCTGCTTTCACGGCTGAATGTATTTAAAATCACAAGTCAGAAAACTAAGCAATAGCTTTGACCTACCACCTGTCTGATTTCATTTGCCACCTGTCCTCTAAGGCCCAATGTCTCTTGCTAGTTCATTCTGTGCTTGTTACCTTTTGCTCGTCTGCACAGCAGACCTTTTTTAAAAAAATATTAAGGGGATTTCCTATGCGTCAATTAGCGACAACAGAATTATCCAATGTTTCGGGCGGTAGCGATGGCGCTCTTTTATTAGGTTTAGGATTAACAGCAGTTGGTATCGGCATGATGGCTTCATACCCAACTTATGGATACTCAGGTTATGCCTATCCCGCATACTCCTATCCTACTTACTCATACCCTGCTTACTCATATCCCGTTTGTGATCAAGTGATTACTCCCGTATTTGACTCTTACACGGGCGCATATTTGGGTGACGTGGTTGACACCTATTGCTGGTAATAAGCAAATTTTAGGAGATTGATATTATGGCGATTAGCAATTCAACCCGAGTGGGTGTGGCATTGTCTGTGTTTGGTGTTTCTTTGATGTTGGCAAGTGGTCCTGCAGGAATGGCATTCGGCGCAGCATTTCTCGCTAGCCTTGCAATTGTTGCAACCGTTGCGGCAGTTGCCAGCTTGTCACCCCGTACGCATTTTGGGTTTTGGCCAAGCTTTGGGTTTGGTGGTTTCTTCCACAGACCTTGGTTTGGCAGCCATTCACGTACGTTTGTGCCAGGTGGCGTGCACAACGCACCATCAAGATCGTTTTTTGGTGGCCCATCACGCAGCACAACTTTCCATGCGGCACCTAGTTTCACACCAAGTTACCGTGCGCCTAGCACAGGGTTCTTTGGTGGATTTGGTGGCGGTACGCGTGTGAGTAGCGTATTTGTTCCCGGCGGTCTTCGTCGATAGCCTTCACTGTGCTCAGGTAACTGGGCACAGATCCTTTACTTCCTTTAAATTGTTAATCACTAAAAGTGATAGGAGTTATATTATGCGTCAATTAGAAACAACCGAATTAGCAAACATTTCCGGTGGCTCAGCAGAAGCTTTAATCGTAATCGGTGCCGGCGTTTTTGCAACAGCCGTTATTATTAGCGCTCTAAGCAGACCTTGCAGCCAAGTTGTTACCCCTGTGTTTGATCCTTACACCGGTGTGTATTTAGGTGACATGGTTGATACCTATTGCTACTAATCATTAAGTACAGATAAGGAATTTTAATCATGGCAATGAATCCTAAACAAACAATCGCATTAGCTGCTGCAGCATTTGCGATGTCCTTGATGGTTTTAGCAAGCGGTCCATTTGGTTTAACCTTTGGAATGGCATTTGCTTATAGTGGATTGTTTTCAGCGCTGTTTACGAGCTTTGCTTATGCATTGTCTTCAATGCCGGATTCTGCACATTCATCAAGTAAGAAGAATGTCCGTAGCGAATCACCATCTGTCGTAGTTATGCCTGGCGCTACACCGGCTCCAAGAGTCGTTGTTTTGCCACAACCCATGCCAACACATAGCACCGTGTTTGTACCTGGTGGCGTGTCGAAACCTGCTCCAGTGGTTGTAGCTCCAGCTCCTGTAGCGAAGCATGTTGCATCAACGTTTGTACCAGGCGGAGTTGCGAAACCTGCGCCTAAACATGTTGCATCAACGTTTGTACCTGGTGGCGTGTCGAAACCTGCTCCAGTGGTTGTAGCTCCAGCTCCTGTAGCGAAGCATGTTGCATCAACGTTTGTACCAGGTGGAGTTGCGAAACCTGCGCCTAAACATGTTGCATCAACTTTTGTACCCGGTGGTGTTGCTAAACCTGCCGTTACTCCAGCGTTTCGTCATGCAACAACTGCTGGACCAAAGCATGTTAGTAGTCAGTTCGTTCCTGCTAATCCTGGTCCACAGCATGTCAGCAGCAAGTTTGTTCCAAATAAACCGCACTAAAGCCTTTCGTGCCCAGTTCTACTGGGCACATTTCCATCTCTATTTGAACTCCTCACTGGCCGAAAACCTATTGAGTACTTAAATGAAACAAGGTTGGTATCTTGAAGACACTCAGTAAAATGTTTTTATTGTTAGTCATAATGAGCTTGGTAAGTTGCGCTGTACCTGGCATCTCCTCTTACAGCGAACGTTCAGGCTTTGTTAATGCTACGCATTAAAAACCCCTCTGTGTGCCTACACTGAACTTATTTCATTTTTGTCTATGTTTATAGTTGTCTTGTAAGGAGGGACGCGGAATGAACAAATTATTAAAACTCATCCCAGTAGTTGCGATGGCATCATTGGTTGGTTGCTCAAACATGTCATCATCAGAACAACGCGTATTAAGTGGTTCTGCAATTGGTGCGGTTGGTGGTGCTGCGATTGGCGCTATTTCAGGTAACGCAGGTGCTGGCGCATTAATTGGTGCGGGCGCAGGTGCTATCGGTGGCGCGATCTACGACAGCTCACAACGCGGATATGATGATTATTAAAAACTCGATGCAATCGAGTTTTTAATGGTTTGATTCTGCTGTTATGTTTGTTACCCATGTTAACCGACGTGGGTAACAAAGTTTTCCAGTGCGGGTTTCTGTAGTCGAAAGGTTACGAACTCGGTCAGTGCTCTTGCCCCAATATGTTCATAAAAAGCGAAAGCCCCTTCATTATTTTGTTCTACCCACCATTCTAAGCGATTACATTCATTGTCGAGTGCAATTTGACCTATGTATTGGAACAGTGCTTTACCGATCCCTTGACTGCGGTTTTCCGGTAAAACATAGAGTTCATCGATGTACATGGCATAACCATGATGATACAGACGATTGTTTTTGAGCAAAGTGTACATCGCGAAAGCAACCAGTTTGCCATCTTGGTAAGCAGTGATTGTTCGTGTTGCCTCAAGAGGATCGGTTACCATGCGCTCTAAACTCTGTTCGTTTAAGCAAAAACGTTCTAGTAAGTCCTGCATTTTGGCAAGTTCATAGGCCATGCTATAGATAGCTTTACAGTCAGTTAGTTCTGCGGCTCTGATCTCAATCTTCATATTCATAACTACCCATTATCGTCAGTTGATGGTTCAAGCGAATTCTCGCTAAACTGATCTCACTAGTCATCTGCAACAAGGCGTTATCATCCCGATGTCCATTTCAATCGTCAATAGTCTTTATCTTCCTCACGAAGGCACTAATACCCTTTTAGATAAGACCATTAAAGGCAGCTTGCGGCGTAAGGGACGACTAGGTGAGTCGCTAGACTATGATGAACAGCAATTGGCATGGCCTGCTAACCTTTTTACGCTGCACCAAAGCACGCTCTACCAATCTTTAAGTCTCGACCTACAACAATGCATTGCGAAAACCTGCAATGACTTTGTCTTAACCGAATCTTACTTTATTGAAAAAGCAGGTTTAGCTTATTGTGCCAAAATGATAACGCTTGGCGAAACAACGGAAATCCGACAAATGTATGGCTTGATAGCGAGCGATGAAGCTGTGCATTTATCGTGGCTTGCACCCTATTTAACGCATGATCAGCGTGTTACACCACAAGGAAAGTTTATTCAGCATATCTCTAATATGATTGAAGCCTGTGATGTGAATACCTTGTATTTTCTGATCCAAACCGTATTAGAAGGCTGGGGTATCACCTATTACAAAACTCTAGGTAAAACCTGCCAATGGAATAGCTTACAGAGAACCTTATTAGATATCGTGAAAGATGAAGCGATTCATCACAATACCGGCGTTGCGTTGTTTGATCCAGCCCGCTTAACGCAACAAGGACATGCATTTATTCATGATGGTATGAAGCGCTACGCTGACATTTTACGCAGCGGTGCCCATAACATTGTTGCATGCTGTGAACAACATTTGGGAGCACTTTCGTTACCTGAATTAACGGAATTATTTCGTGCATTAGAAGCAGAACAATCGTCAGCAATCAAATTAAGAATATTAAAAAGTCTTATGCAGCAACCCGTTACAGCCTCAGCATTGGCTACATTAGTAGAACAGGGCTATTTCACGCCCTACTCTCCTTCAGAATGTGCAAAAATCTATCAAGAACAACGAGGCGCTATGCTTCAGGAAAATAGCGATTCAAAAGAGCCAGTTTTCTCGTTTTGAGTAAATAGTCAAAGCCCGCACCCACAACCCCTGCTATGGCAGCAGTAATAAAGATTGAAACGTAAAGATCAAAGATTTCGCTAATGGTGTATAACAAATACCAACAAAGCAGAAATACAAAAAATGGCACGACCTTATTGAACAGGGTTTTATTTACATAGCATGGCACTAAGACAAGCAGCGACATGATGAAAAGCAAAGCACCTAACATGGCTACATACATTGTTTATGCTCCCATTTGCTTTTGATAGGTTCCCATCAGCTCTGTTGAGGCAATTACGTGCCCTTCCATGGCCTTTAAAAGCGCTTCCTTATTTGGATTTTTTAAGTCTGGTAATACCGTATCTAATGCATAGAGTTTATGGAAGTAACGATGCCGCCCAATCGGGGGGCAGGGTCCACCGTAATTAGACTTATTCCAATTGTTTAAGCCGGGTAACGCGCCGTTTGGGATGCTGGTATTTTCTGCCAGACCTTTGCTTTTAGGATCTAAATTGTATAACACCCAATGTACCCAGGTCATTTTAGGGGCGTCAGGATCGGGTGCGTCAGGATCGTCAACAATTAAAACTAAGCTTTTAGCCCCATTTGGGATATCTTCCCAACTTAAGGGTGGAGAAATATCATCCCCTTCACAGGTGTATTGTGTGGGAATGGCGCCAAGATGCGTAAAGACACTTGAAAGCAATTTCATTCAGTTGAACCCTTTTGACGTATTATCTTTGTGATTATAGCCTTTCGTGATCAGCTATACACCCAACAACGCATAAGCCATATTTACATACAGCTTTTTTAGCACTTTACACTGCTATTTGATATAGAAAAGCATAAAAGTTCCCATTATTTAAACTTTTTTCCACTTAGTGTCGATTATTTGACATGTGTCGCTGTAATTGGATTGTACTAAGCGATTGGTAAAGTGAGAATGATCATGCTGAAAAAATCTCCTATTTTTGCATGCCTCCTAGTGGCCGTTGTGACATTACTAGGATCGACAGGCGCATCAGCGACTGTTAAAGGGATTTATATTAACCAAGGAACGCTTGAGAACTCTGCCAAGCTGAATGAAATCATTCGGGAGTCTAAAGCGGTTGGTATCAACACTTTCGTTGTGGATTTAGCGAAGGTGACACGAAACTACCAAAAGAATATTAACCTGATCAAGCAAAATGGCATTCGCTATGTTGCTAGAATTGTGGTATTCCCAGACGGTGGACGTGCTCAGCAGATCAAATCAACTGAGTATTGGAGAAGCAGAGGGAAATTAGTGGACACCGCTATCAAAATGGGGGCGGATGAGATCCAACTTGATTATATTCGATATTCGAGTAAACAAGCGCCATCTGCGCAAAATGCTAAAGATGTTAAAGAAGTCATTAAATTCTTTAAACAACAGACAGCAATGCATAAGATACCTTTGCAAATTGATATTTTTGGCGAAGTGAGCTTTAAAGAGTCACCCCGTATTGGTCAAAACATTCAAATATTTGCTGATACGATCGATGCCGCTTGCCCAATGGTATATCCATCCCATTATCATCCTTATCAATCACACTCTAAAGAGCCTTATAAAACCGTTTATAAGTCTTTAGAAGCGCTGAAAAGTAAGTTTAATAACGGTAATACCCCTTTTAAACTCATACCCTACATCGAAGCATCAAACTATCATTATCGCATGAATTCCGCTCAAAAATCGAAATATGTGTTAGAGCAAATTAAAGCGACTGAAGATGCTAAAGCAGATGGCTGGTTTGTGTGGAGCCCTACTAACTCTTACACCAGCTTATTTAATGCGCTGAAAAATCGCTCGGGCCACGCTGTGACGACTGTGAAAGCGAATGATAAAGCTAAAGCGACGATTGTTAATTAATAAGTAGTACGAATGGGCCTTAATGCATCACCCCTGCATTGAGGCCTTATTCGATCAGCGTCTTTAAACGATTTTCCATTAATGTCTGATACTTATCTTTAAGTTCATCATTTAAAAAACTCACCTTTATTAAATCAAACCAAGCACTTTGCGCTTTTTCAAGCAAACTTAATTTATCGTTGATCACCGTAGAGGGTAACTTTAAGATGGTGACTGCAAAATAATCCAGAAAATCTTTGCGCCGCAAATTGCGTTTACGACCATTTAATGTCAAAGCAATTTCTTCCTTCG
>CAZCXZ010000013.1:35894-43827 GCA_964502705.1 Uncultured Candidatus Berkiella sp.
AGTCGTAAGCTGGCGCTAGACCTGTGATACCATCCCGAGTAATAAGGGCATAATTTTTTAAATGCATATCTTCATTACCAATAATGAAATTAAATAACACACGCAAAAGTAATTCAGCCTTTTGGATTGCTGGGAAGGTGCAGTATTGTTCAATCACATGCACCACTTTCTCCATGGAATAACGGTATTTAGTTTCTCTGTCTAACCCGGCCAATTGTGCAAAGTCTTCCATGGCAATTTTTTTCTTACGCGGGCTTCTATCAAATCGTTTAATAAAATAGGTGAAGGATTGATCTTTGGAATAGACCAAACCATGTAAAGGCACTTCAATGTCGATGATTTTTGCCATACGCATGGAAAGATCTTCATTTTCAGGTGCTTGCTCATACAATGCACTTTGGGGTTTTAAGATATAAAGCCCACCACTATCAACGACATTAAAGCGATTGTTAGGCACATCTAAAATGGCACTTAATTTAGGCTGCACGCCTTGAATCGACATTTTATCGGCTCTTGCCAAGGCTTCATTTTGCAATTCTTTGGCTGAGAAGGGTAAATCATCTAGATCTGTTAATTTTGGCGATAACCATTTCAACCCTTTTGTAGAGTATTTCTCTGTGGTTTCAATTGGTTCATAGGTAATTGGGCAATATTTCATAGCTCACCTTCCACCGTCACTGCACCTACTAAATCTTTGCCCACGGTCACGAGCTGTGAAAATAAGTCTTTGCGGTCGATTTTTGCATTTTTTAGCAAGGCTTCAAGCAACATCCCTTCAGGCAATAACCCATCAAAAAAGGGAGGGAACCCCTTGTAAGCAAAGCGTTGTTTATTGACGGGCATGGTGAGCGAAATGGGGGGCCCTTGGTAGTTTGTATCGTAAACAAACTCATACCCACCCTCTTCTTTTTCGAGTAATAATCCAGCATAGATGCCATGGTTTAATATACGCGCTTCACGCATTATTTACCGCCATTTGTGCAAGTAAAGGGCTAGATAATTGAATTTGAATGTTTAAAACGCCAAGTACTTTTAATAGCGTGTTTAATTGAATGCTTTCTTTGGCATGTTCAATGTCATATATCACGGTTTTACCAACGCCCGCATACTTGGCCAAGTCTTGTTGGCTTAACCCCGCTTGTTTACGGTGTTGACGTATAACATCGGCTAAATACGAAAAGAAGGTTGCTTCCATGAATATGATACCTTGATATTACCGCTATAACAGTAATATAGGTTCATTTTTAGTTGATTGTCAATGAAATTGGACATAAAATGTGAAATATTACCGCTTCAGCAGTAAAAATACTCGTTTTTATAATATAACTAGTCTGAAATAGTTGAAATTGCTGCTATAGCAGTAAAAAAGTAGGCTTATTTCTTCTTTTCGAGGGTAATGTGCTTGCCTACGATCAGCATATAGGCATTTTCATTTTCTTTGAGTAATTGGCTAGCGAGCTGTTGAATTTTCTCAGAAAGCGGTTCATTGGATTTTATCACTTTTTGACCTAGTGGCGTTTTATAAAATTGAATCAAAGCGAGTAATTCATCGAGAGTGTAATACTCCGAATAGGCAGATGCTAAGTTTGCCATCATTTTCTTAGATCCAAAAAGCTCGTAAAAGAACTGTTTCAAATCAGAAGTTAACTCTGGCGTAATTAGCTTTTTATTCTTAGGGCTTTTCTGCAGGTTCTCAGTGATCTTTTCTACGGCAGCATCAGAGGCATTTTTGCTAAAATTGGTAACCTCTGCCCATTGGCTCATTAAGTTCACATATTCGGGGCTGGGCTTGTTGCTAGCAAAAGCTTGCAAACAAAAGGTAACCAACACCAGCGTAATGGCTGTACGCAAGGTTTGTGTGATTGATGCTGTGATTACATACATAGCTCAAATGCCTAATGTGAATGCTTACCCTATTAAGGATAGCAATTTCCAGGAAATATCGTTAAAACAAGCAAACTGAAAAAGTTCCAATTAAATTAATATTTTTATTCGATTCTAGTACTCCTGGGTATTGTTAAGTGACTTGGCATTTGTATAGCATAAAGATTAAATAGCTATTTTGTTATTGATTTAATTGCAAGTACAAAGGTCCAATAGCATTGGGCAATAAGGGTGTATGAGCACAATTAAAGAAGCAACAACCCCCGATAATGCAGAAAATCTGCTTGAGTTGAAACTCAACTTCGAAAACTATTTAGGCGATATCTATATCCCTATCGCTAATATCATTTTTCCTTACGAAGATATGTCGACGCCATTTGATAGTGCCTTTTTTGATTATCTGGCAGAAGATATAAAAGCATTCGAAGAAAAAATTGCCAATTTAAAATTACTGGAAAAGGCCGATGGTGCTCCCAACTTCATTAATGCGTCATTTGAAGAATTGCTGGATACGCCAGTCGATCAAGGCGCAGATGCGGCAAGAAATGTGTCGGTTAATACCAATGCAGGTGAAGTGAATTCGCAAGCGAATGACTTATCGACCGGAAATGCTTTAAATTCTTCTGGTACTTATCAACTGTATAGTATTAATACAGTACCGATTGCTAGTATAACTTCAGGCTCAACATCCACAACGACTTCTAATGTTGCCACGCAATATTACATGGTGAATACCAGCAGCAGTGCTGAATCACAAGGATTCGCAGCAAGAATGTTTAGTTTTGAAGCATTAGCAGTCAATGTTGGTGTGGGTAAACTTCGTTCGCTATTGGATAATCCAAATTTTATAGGTAAAGTGCTTACATTAGAGGGGATTTCAGATAGTCCAAATGGTCCATTTAATCTGTCAAAATTAGATGAAAATGGCAATGTGGTTCCAATCAGCCTACGTGGTGGTACTATTACGGAGTATGCCAATGGTACCTTTGATTTTCAAAGTAACCATCTATTTCCTCAAGCCAGTCAATTTTACTATCAGGTTAAAGATGCCAATGGCAATCTGACAGTGAATGAAGTCCATATTTCAGAAATACAAAATCAAACATATTTTATTGATGCATATTATAGTTTAATACTTGATCAAACGAGTTTTAGTATCACTGGATCGTTACTATTAGGTGATGCTGGAGCGCCAGGAACGACACTGTCTGTAAATTCAATTGAACCAGACTTTGACAGTAATAATGTATTTCAACAGGTGAATGCATCACTTACCCTAGATGATGTGTTGAGTAACTTCACAGATTCATTCACAATTAATCCAGATGGTACATTTACCTTTAGCGCTGTCGCTCAAGGTCAGATCAATTCTATTGACTCAGGTAGTTTAGATTTCTTTGTGAATGATGGGCAAGGCAATTCTGTCTTGGCAAGTGCTTTCTTTGATTTTGCTGTTCATACTGAAAGCCGCGATGAAAATGGCGATGGCAGTGACGGTGACAATGGCAGCGGTAGTGTAAAACCGGTTGTTTTGGACTTCGCTGGCGATGGTATACATCTTCTATCCCCTTCGCAATCAGCGGTAACACTGGGATCCTTAAATGGTTCTGATAGCATTGAAAAAGTAGGTTGGGTAGCCAATGATGATGGCATTTTAATGTATGATCCTAAAGGACACGGCGAGTTTAGTAGTTTAAGCCAAATTGCCTTTGCCTCCTATTTACCAGGTGCAAAAACCGATTTAGAAGGTTTAAAGGCGTTTGATAGTAATCATGATAGTGTGCTAGATAATCTAGATAAAAGCTTTAATGATTTCGGTGTGTTATTTGCCGATGGAAAATATGAAACCTTAGATCAACTGGGCATTGTTTCGATTTCACTGGAATCCAACAATCAAGTGGTTATTAAAGACGGCAATACGATTTATGGAGAATCATCTTACCAAACCAGTAGCGGTAAAGTGCTTACTGTTGCTGATGTAGGGTTGGGAGTGGCAGTTGCTTCCAGCAATCCGCCACAGGACGTTTCCTCCCCTTCTTCTCAAGTCTCACCAGCGCCAATCCAAGAGCAAGTTCAGCAGGCAGTGCAGGAAGTTGTTCAACTCGTATAACCTAGTTTAAGACAAAGACATAACAGTTAAGGGCGATGGCTTTTTTTAGCATCTCGTTCATCTCTTTCAGGTGATAAATCATCTGAGCATGGGTTCTGCGAGCTCGCTGCACCACTCGAGAACTGTAGCACTTGGGTAAACGAATGCTGATCTGGTGTTAATTTAGAAGGTTCTTCAAGACACGCTAAAAGATTTGAAAGAAGCGATTTGTTTGTTCTTGTGGCAAATTTTAATACTTCATTTTGCTGTCCGCTAAAGCCGCTGAGCGGGATGTTATTACGGGCGGCAAACTCTCGCAGAGTTTCAACCAACTCAATTTCATAATCATACGGCTCACTTCTATAGTCTTCTCTATGATAGATATCATTGAGTCTATCTCTAAAAAACGCCAAAAAGCCATCAGGATATTGCGTAAATATCTCGCAAACAGAATCTATTTTCAACAATCGATTCACAATCTCGAGTTTTCTATAGATCACTGCCCAATTAAGCGCGTCGCTGCTTAGTGCGGCTGCAGTCTCGGTTGCTGTAGGGATCTCGAGCAATCGATTCACAATCGCAAGGTGTCCTTTTTTCACGGCAGCCCAAAGTAAGAGGTTGCCTCTTGTGGTTGCCATAGCGGCCACTACCGGAATCTCAAGCAATCGATTCACAACCCCAAGGTCTCCATGACTCGTAGCCCAATGAAGCGCGGCATTGTTTAGTGCGGCCGCATGTTCGGTTACCGCCGGGATCTTGAGCAATCGATTCACAATAGCAAGGTGTCCATTTCTCGCGGCGATACGAAGTGCTTCATTGTCATTTGCAGCCGCATACGCCGCGACCTCTGGATCCTCTAGCAATTGATTGACTCTATCCAGGTTTCCTTCACAAGTAGCTTGAATCAGTTCTTGCCACGCTGGAATGATGACATGCGGTAGTTCATTGTTGTTTTGTTCAAAAATAGAGTCAATCATATTAAACCTCATCATCTTTTAACTTCATTTGCTTAGCGACAACATTACCATCGACAAAAAAGTTAAGGGCGATGCCCTTTTATAGCATCTCGTTCATCTCTTTCAGGTGATAAATCATCTGAGCATGGGTTCTGCGAGCTTGCTGCTCCGCTGGAGAACTGTAGCACCTGGTTAAATAAATGCAGCTGTTGGTGAGTGGGTGTCAATTTAGGACAGTCTTCAAGACACGCAAAAAGGTTTGAAAGGAGTGATTTGCTTGTACTTGTGGCAAATTGTAATGCTTCATTTTGCTCTTCGCTAAAGCCGCTGAGCGGGATGTTATTTAGGGTGGCAATCTCTCGCAGAGCATTAATCATCTCAATTTCATAATCATGCGGCTCACGCAGACGCTCTGGGCCATAATAGCCGTTGATAAAGGGAACCTTTCTATTAATATAATCAAGTATCGTACTAAAAATTTCCAAAACGTTTTCACGATCTTCTGCTAAATGTTCGCGAACAGAATCAAATTTTAACAAACGATTTACAATCTCAAAGTGTCCATAACCTGTAGCAAAACGAAGTGCGGCGTTGTTAGTTGCGTTAGCATTCTCAGCTACAGCCGGAATCTCAAGCAATCGATTCACAATAGCATGGTGCCCTCTCCTCGCAGCACAGTAAAGTGCGTAGTTGTTATCTGCAGCTGCATGCTCTGCCACTGCCGGAAACTCGAGCAATCGATTCACAATCTCAAAGCGACCTTTCCTAGCAGCAGAGCAAAGTGTGTAGTTGTTATTTGTAGCTGCATGCTTGGCTACTTCCGGGATCTCGAGCAATCGATTCACAATAGCAAGGTGTCCATTTCTCGCAGCAGAGCAAAGTGCGTAGTTGTTATCTGTAGCTGCATACTTGGCTACTACCGGGATCTCGAGCAATCGATTCACAATAGCAAGATGTCCATTTCTCGCAGCTACGCGAAGTGCCTCGTTGTCATATGCGGCAACATTCTCAATCACTGCGGGGATCTCGAGCAATCGATTCACAATAGCAAGGTGTCCATTATCCGCAGAAGAGCGAAGTGCTTGGTTGTCATATGCCGCAGCATTCTCGGCCACTGCGGGAATCTCGAGCAATCGATTCACAATATCAAAGTGCCCCCTCTTCGCAGCAAAGCGAAGAGCTTTGTTTTTATTTGCTGCATAAACACGGACTTCTGGATTCTCAAGCAATTGATTGACTGTATCTAGCTTTCCGTAATAAGAGGCTTTATAAAGCTCTTTCAATGCTAGCGTAATGGATTGTGGTGGTGCATTTTGGTCTAAAACAGGGTAAGTCATGTTAAGCATGCGAATCCTCATAATTTTGAATTTCATTTTCAAGTTATGAGTATGTTATTTAAATGTCAGTAACTTCAGTATTAGTAATTTTTCTTAGATTTTGAGGTACTCACAAGTATTAATGCTAAAATGCTTTAAAATTCGTACACATAAGTCCAAAATAGGAAATCACTTTGTAAAAAAATAAGATAACTGGCGCATAGCTTCCGATGAAAACTTAGCCTTGCTGGGAAATACTGGTCTAAGCTTTTTCCTACCTGGCTATTTAGGTTTACTTAGTGGCTTAACAAGGCTTTTGCTATCTGATGATGGTGCTTCCTTATCCTTCTTGATAACACGACTTGCTTGATCAAAACTGAGCGATTGACGTCTTGTTTTTGGTGTATTCGGTGCTTCACTTGATGCAGCGGTCATGGCTTGCGTTTGTGATGAAATGAAGTCTGTATAACAAGCATTTGCACCTGGTAAATCATTGCGCAGGAACAAATCTAATAAGGTTTTAGCAAAATGATCAGATTCACCAGATTGGCCCGTTACTTGAGCATTTTCGAGTTTTAACAGTTTTTTAACATCATTAAGTAAGTGATGATATGCCTCGGTTAAGTCGTTTGGCTGTAAAATATTCGCATCTTTGATCATTGTAGCGATATGCTGCTGCATAGGATGATGCTCGCATCGTAAATAAACTAAAGCCAATGTTCTGGGTTCAAGTTTTAGGCTTGATGCTTGTTGAAAGGTTAAATATTGCTGCACTAAATTGGTTAAATCATCAGTAATAAATGCCTCATGGATTGTCGTTGCGCCTTCAATTGCTTTGCTCATTGCTTGTTGTTCTGTAAGGCCTGTTTTAAGGCCATATTGGAAGAGTTTTGCGTATACCGTTGATAAGTGCATCATTTCTGCGCAACTAGACCATGTACAATTACCAGCGGTTTGTGGCGTCATTGGGATAAATCCAACATCAACTAAACCTAAATTTTCTGTTACATAATTTTCATATTCTTCATCTTTAACAGGCATCTGGTCAGTAATCGAATTACCTAATTCATTCGTGATTAAGTCTTTATTGTCAGGTTTTGTGACTTTACAGATCCGAACACCGGCGACTGAATCAGTGCCAGTTCGACTACGATCGGCAAGTAAACAGAATTCATCAAAAAAGCAGCAATTGACGGCATGTCCTGCAAATTCAGATTGATCAACCGTTTCTAGATTGATAGGAATGTTAACAACGCGGTTTGCAATCTGGGCAGTTGCAACTGTTTGAGCATTGTTACGAAAACTAATCGCACTCAGATCAGCTTTTATGTCTTGCGCAAGTGTTGATCCTTCAATCGGTTGCTGATAGATGTCTTGAAGGATCACATCTAATTGTGAAGAATTGGCGTAGAATTTATTTTGAATGTCGACCAATTGACTAACCATGTCAGCTTCGTACCCACCTTCGACTTTAATCGGGACGCCTTCAACAGTACGTTCACCTGTTAAACCTAATCGGTGAGATAGCTGGTGTTCTAGTCTGAATCCCTTAAGCAACTCGGCTGCTTTGTTTGTATTGGGTGTGTTCAAAATCTGAAGAAAATCAATGGCAGAGTCACCAAGGTCATGAATGGCTAAGTATCTAATGACATTTTGTGTAAAGGGGTCATTAATATCAATATTGACGC
>CAZCXZ010000014.1:0-34191 GCA_964502705.1 Uncultured Candidatus Berkiella sp.
CCGGTTTAAATTCGTTATCATTCGTTGTCACTTTCGTGATATCAAATTTTTCTTCATAACTCATTTCGCCAT
This sequence comes from Uncultured Candidatus Berkiella sp., assembly GCA_964502705.1. GTDB lineage: Bacteria > Pseudomonadota > Gammaproteobacteria > Berkiellales > Berkiellaceae > Berkiella. The sequence goes on from CAZCXZ010000014.1 coordinate 73, forward strand.
TTTCTTCGAGTGTGAAGGTCGCAACACGGTTGTCGGTTTCGAAGCGGGTATCCGGCGCGAAATAATAGGCTGTTAATAACTCAGATAAATGCAAGAAGCAACCTTGGTGAAGATATTGGCTAAAGTATTCAAATAATTCTTTATCTTCACAAGCAACCATTTCGACGAAATATTGCACGATTGACTCGTCATTGAATATTTCGCTGGATACATTAATAACCATGCCGTTTTGTTTATTAACAATCACAATCTTAGGGTGACGTTTAAGATCCTTGTGAACTTGATCAAGATCGCCTTTTGACATGGCATTTGCAGCCGCTTCGGCTTTATCTGGCTCTAAACCATCATTCACCAACTTTTGCATAAATTTATGACGGACTTGCGCTAAATTTAGTGTGGTTTCATATGTCGCCATGTTCTCATTCCCCTGCGTTTTACCGTGTATACGCTTTATTTGTTATTTATTTAGTTGGCATACCTATAAGCTACTCCTATGAATGCTTCTATGTCAAATTCTTATCAATGTAATTCATCCTTTTGTCGTTACTGCTGGTTTTATGCCTTGGGCTTCGGCTATGATCTGGCCACATTATTTAACAGGTAAATTCAATGCACACAGCTGGCACACTCCAAAAAGCAGCCGTCTCAAAGGTCTATGTCCTTTTTGCCCTGGTGATCTTGATCTGGGGTTTTAGCTGGCCAATGAATAAAATCGGCATGAACTACATCCCGCCGATTTGGTTTGCTGCAATTCGTCTTACCCTTGCGACGTTAACCATGTTTGGGATTGTGGCTGCACTAAAGAAGCTAGTGATCCCTTCAAAGCAGGATTTACCAATTTTGCTGACCGTCGGCATCTTTCAAATGGGCTTTTTTACCATGCTCATTAACCTAGGTTTATTTTATGTTGATGCAGGTCGCTCAGCGATACTCACTTACACCACATCCTTTTGGATACTGCCGATTGCCGTTTTTTATTTCAAAGAAAACTTAAATTGGCTTAAATGCTTAGGATTAGTCTTTGGTATGTTGGGGATTTTAACGTTATTTAGCCCTTGGAGTATTGCTTGGAGTAATAAAGAACAATTACTCGGTAATGGCTTATTATTGCTGGCCGCTATTTCATTTGGGATATCGCTACTGTGTGCAAGAAATATGACATGGCATCGCCCAGCGCTATCACTACTTCCCTGGCAACTGTTGGTTGGCACTATACCTGTAGTGGTGCTCGCCGTTACCCAAGTGCCTCACCCTGAAATCGAATTAACTCAAACAGCCGTGCTCACATTGCTTTACACGGCACTGCTAGGAACCGCATTTGCATACTGGTGCACCACCATTATCAGCAAAGAACTGCCATCGGTTACTGTATCGGTTGGATTTTTAGGGGTTCCGATGAGTGGTTTACTATTTTCATCGCTCATTTTACATGAACCAATCACGCTTCCCATTAAAATTGCCATGGTGTTAATACCCAGTGGTTTATTGTGTATGGCTTTGGGAAATAGACGGTAAGGAAGTGGCCTAGGAATTCCTAAGCCCTTACCAGTATGGATTAAGGATTAGACCTGCGCATTCTCGGCTGCTCATCGCTCAATGCAGCGTCTTCTTCCTCTTGTTCATCATCGTCCTCTTGATCATTATGGCCTGCTCCCACTTCGGCTGAGCCTGCACCGACTTGTTCAGGTTCGTCGTCATCGTTGTCTTCGTTATCATTATCATCATCGTTGTCGGAATCCTGCGCTTGTATCGCTAACGCAGCTTGCAGGTTATCTTCTTCTTCAAGCTGTCTTGCTAATTCTTCAGCAAAGATAGCGTCTTGGATCTCTTGCCTACGCTTTAACAACACAGGGTCCTTATAAGCTGGCACAAAGGTGCTTGCTAATAACAAAGGATCAATGGTCGTTTCTTCCTTTTTAGGCGCATTGAGGATTTTTTCTTTAGCCTGATTGATTGCTACAAGCACAAGCTGACGAAGCGCATCGGATGCGAGAGTTTTGTCGAATTTTTCTAAACGTTTTAACAGTGTGCCAAAAAGGGGCACGGTTGATTCATAAATGGCTTCTGGAGATAAATGTTCCAGTTCCGCTCTCAGCGCAACCCGATCATTATTCTCAATATCACTCTGCTTGTCTGGGCTTTTATTAAGAACATACTGATGTCTTAGCACATACAAAGCATCATAGACATCTGTTAATAAGTCTTTATTTTCAGATCCGAGAACTTGCTTTACAGACGCTCTCAATCCTTCATCTTCATCGTGATAAACCACATTTTTAGATGCTTCACTCATCATAGAAGGATTAGCTAAATCCAATAAGCTGCTAAATCGTGACTTAAACAGTTCAGCAGGTAATTTGAGAGAACTTAATAATTCACCAAGCAGCTCTACGCTAGGAAATATATAATCATTTTCTAAGATACAGTTAAGAACACTAGATTCAGGGCTTGCTAACATATGACACTCTGTAAAAGGATACTAATGTTATCATTCTACCAAAAATTTCACTGAGGAAAATCTGCAATCAAATTCGATGACAAAATAGATATAGTTGACTCACTTTATATACTATGACTGCTTGCCTCAAGTAAATCATCAAAATTGAGTAATGGTACAACTTCTCTAGCCGTTAGCTCTTTAGTGGAAGAAAACAGTCTATATTAGTAAACACAATGTCGTACTGTCGCACAGATAAAACGCTTAAGAATACCGATGAAAATAGTCTTTTTTCAGACTAAAATGCATTATTTGCATGATTCGTTTTGCGGTTATCCTATTACCGTAAAAGTGAGAACTTCTTGGTTAATTCAGTTACTTTTTCCCAATCGCCAAATAGCACAATACCAAAGTAATTAAGATCTTGTTCTTTGGTTTTGACAGTTCGTTCAATTTGATCGTGATAAGTGCCAACCGTCATCGTATCGGTAAAATCATTGCATTGAATACCATGGGTAATCGCTTCAAGTCGTAGATTTCTAATTTTGTTTGAATTGGCTGTCAAAATGATGAATGGGATCTCTGATATATAAGGATGGTCTCCATCGTCTGCATCTTTATAGTGAGTTAAGCGCAAAAGGTCTTTCCCAATCGCAGCACCCAAGCCAATACTCATATGCGCTAGCGCATTCATTAATTTGCCGATTTCAATATTCTTATTCAAAACAGCAACCAACTTGTTCTTAAACTCTACAGCCATAACTACCTCAAAGCGTGTAATTGCATTTCACTTATTGTGCGTTATAACGCATAATAAGTCATACTAGCACTGTGCGTTATAACGCACAACCCTCAGAACCATCAAAGGCGACATGTGACAGACATTAACCATCAAATCTCAGGAACGTTGAAAACCTTGCGCCAAGCACGTGGATGGAGCCTTGATAAGGCCGCCCTTGAAACCGGCGTGAGTAAAGCCATGCTAGGCCAAATCGAACGCGGTGAATCGAGCCCTACCATTGCCACTTTGTGGAAAATTGCCAGTGGCTTTCGCACCTCCTTCTCGTCATTCATCGATGACTCAGCGGCCGACCTAACCCAGCCCATTCACCGAGGTGGCCAAACTCAACAGCTTCATCCTAGTGATGATAAAATTCGCGTGATGCCCCTATTCCCATTTGATCATGAATTGAACGTTGAAATTTTTATTATTGAATTACTACCCGGATGTGAGCATCTGTCACCACCACACAAGCACGGCGTTATTGAACATGTGATTGTGGTCGAAGGCAGCATGGAAGTGTTGATTAATAACCAATGGAAAAAGTTAAAAAAAGGCGAAGGTTTGCGATTTAATGCCGATCAGCCTCATGGCTATCGAAATAACATCACGAACAACGCACTTATTCACGATATTATCCATTACCCTAAAACGCCAGAATAATTCTGGCGTTAGGCTATCTGGTTTTAATGGTACGTCACTCGTTTGTTATTCAATGAGGCAATTTCCTTTTTGCAATGCTCTGCGTGAGCATTCATCCGTTTAATACGATCATCAAGCGGAGGATGAGTAGCAAATAATCCTGAAACCTTTAAGCTCAATGCTTCAAAATAGCCGATATTTTTTGATTTTAAACGGTCAGCACGTTGTTGATCAGCTACCGGGTTCAAACTGGCACACATCATGCCCGCAAAAGCTTCCATTTGAGCAGAATGATGATGACAACCTTTTTCACCTGGCTTACGCAAGAGTTCAAATGCTTCAGCCATATCTTTTGCACGTCCACATTTTGCGGCCATATCATCTGCAGCAAATTCACGGGTGCGTGATAGGCACAAAGCTAGTAACGTGCCAGTATAAGGAATTATCCAGTTAAACAGTAAATATTCCCCTGCTCTTGAAAGAAATGAAGGTTTTACACGATCGTCCGATATACCCTTTTGAACTGTTTTATGAGTACCGATTTTGTGTTCTTTTCTTCTTTGTTCATAGAGCGATTCACTTAACACACGGATGCTACCTGTCATAACAGAAGCGACCGTTTTCGTTGCGATATCACCATTGACGATATGACCAAGTTCATGAAGTAAAATAGCCTCAATCAAGCGTTGCGCGTGTGCCATATCATCCTTGGCGTGCAACTTTGCCTCTTTGAGGAGCCCTCGGGTAATTGCGATTGCTGCATGATTTTGACTTCTACCGGTTGCAAATGCATTTTTCGTTTCTGAATCCATCACACACACTTTTGGCATTTGGGTTAAATTAACCGCTTCTTCATGCCTAAGCTTTTCTATGATCTCATTTAAATCAAATCCTTCGGTTTTTTCGCCAGGCTGAACTTCTTTTGCTTTCATTAACCAAACGGCAATTTCTCTTGAAAACCAAAATACCACAGCCGGTAATGCAGCAGAAAATCCAAGACTCACAATCAGACCTGATGTACCAGCAACTAAGCTCCCAACAGATGCGGCTAATGTTAACAGTGTTGACATCACTAAAAGTGATTTCACATTTGTTTCTGTCGTTGGCGACATATCTATTCCCAACATTTTTATCTCCTCAAATAATATTTTTCATAAATCTTTTTGATGCGTTAAGGTAAACAACAATGCTTTGCTCGACAATGTCATCTATCTGTGAATATTGACCGATTAACTGCACATATAGTTGACTAACATATTTATTTTCTCTGCTCTCTCTACATGAACCGCTGAAAATACTTAATTTTTTGTAATCATGTTCAAAAATAATTGAATAATAGGAAAATTAGGTGAGCAAGATCATGATGTGATGATGATGGGTAAAGCTGAACAAATAATCGAAAATATTAGAACAGGAGCTATTTTGCGGTAGTAATAAACTGAACGGTGCGGGTTACAATGCTTTGATCGTATAAAATTTTTCGATGGCCTAGACCATTTGTTTCGTAAAAAACACCTTGCTTAATGATGCTCGCAATCTCTTTACCATCGTTAAAGGGCACAACATCATCTTCTGTGTCATGTATTACCAAAGTTGGTTGCACAATTTCTTTTGACATATTTGCAAGTGATACACGTTCTAATATGTCATTCCCGAAATTTTCCTTCATTGTCTTAACGATGTAATCAATGATTGTTTTGGGTAATTGCAGCATGCTTGAAAATTGATTAAACGCTGTATTCATAGTAGCAGGCGGGCAAATCATCACAATATTGAGTAGTGGCCGTTTTGCATCATAATCAAGACCAAAGATCACAGCACCAAATGAATGGGTAATGACGCTATGCAAATTGTCAATTTGCTTAAATACTTCTTTAAGTGCTTTTGCCATGAATAACGCATTGGTTTGCTTTCCATCGGAACTTCCATGTGCCGGTAAATCGACTCCCACCACTTGAAAGCCTGCTTTAAGGAGATCATCCACAAAACACGATACTTGTGTCCCTCTTCCACCCCAACCATGAACAAAGAGTACGGTGGGTCCCATCCCCCACGTCCAGAGTTTAATATTCTGACCTTCTATCATTATTGTGCTGGACTTAGCACTGTTAATATAAGGCACTTCTCTTTCAGGTGGATTCGGACGGGGCGGTGTCAACCAAAGATTATAGGCATAACGACTCATAGTGCCTGGCAACAAAGGCGTGAGCAATTTAAAAGCTGTGCGCATGAGCTTTAAAGCCAGAGGATCTTGATTCGCTTTCGTTTGAGCCATAATATTTGTTTGTTCATCGTTTTTATTAGTTAAAGAATTATTACCATTTGTATGGCAAATCACTTAATTTCAGATAACAAATTCACCACTATTTTATAGCAAAAGAGAATTCTTTACAGCGAAAAGTTGCATTTACAACGCAAATTGACTTCACTATTTTTAAGCACAGTAACACTTCTACTAAAATAAGCTCTATACCTCTATGAGTGCCTTTTTATCACAGGTGCTCCCATTGGAGGTTAAATGAATCATCGGATTGGTAAAACCCTTGCAACATGGTTAATGGTCGCAGCAACGCTATTCCCATGGCACTCTTACGGGGATACACAGCAGCCTTTATCACAAGAAGCACTTCAACAATTGGTTGCTCCCATAGCACTGTACCCCGATCCTTTACTGGCACAGATTTTAATGGCATCAACTTACCCGCTCGAAGTCGTGTCGGCAGATCGCTGGATAAAAGCAAATTCCAAGCTAAGCGGTAAAACCTTAGAGGATGCCCTACAGCAACAAACTTGGGATCCCAGTGTGAAATCACTGACTGCTGTTCCCGATGTACTTGACATGATGAACACCAAACTGGACATGACTGAGCAGTTAGGCGATGCCTTCTTAGCTCAACAAAAAGATGTTATGGATGCTATACAAGCCTTAAGAGCTAAAGCAAAAACAACTGGCAATCTGAAAAGCAATGATCAGCAATATGTTAGCAGCAATCAAACACCCGCACCAAATAATGACAGCACATCTGCTTCCAGTGATAATCAATCAGTAAGTAGTGAGTACATTACGATTTTGCCAACCAATCCTGAAATGATTTACGTCCCTACCTACGATCCTAATATTGTCTATGGTGCTTGGCCCTACCCGGCATACCCACCGTATTATTACTATCCATCAGGATTTAATGCAGGTATGGCATTATCCTTTGCCAGCGGAATATTTGTAGGCAGTGCGCTATGGGGGCATTGTGATTGGGCTGGGCATAACGTCAACATCAATGTTAATGAGTATAATCGTTATAACCGAACGAACATTAGCAATAATGATTGGCATCATGATCCTGCACATCGTGGTAACGTGCCCTATAATAACCATGCTTTACAACAAAAATACGGTAAAGATCAATTGCAAAATGCGAAAGCACGTGATGATTTCCGTGGACGCGCTGAACAAGGTCGACAAGAAATGGCACGTGATGGTCACAATGCGCTAGAGCAAATGGACCGCGATGGTCAAAGGCGTGAACAACAAACGCAAAACCAGAATAATATGAATCAACAACGTCAAGACCATCAAGATAGAATTAATCAGCAATCACGAGATAATCGTGCACAACAACAACGAAACAGACCTCAACAAGATTTTCACCCTGAAAATTTTCACGACAACCATCGACCGAATGCATTTGAAGGCATCAATCATGGTGAAGACATGCATCGTTTTAGCGATCGAGGTGCAGCAAGCCGCAGCGGTGGTGGTGGCGGTGGTTTTCATGGCGGTGGTCGACGTCGCTAGTAAGGAGATAACACAATGTATAAACTAGTACAGAAACTGAGTGTCATATTTGTTACAGTGCTTTTTTGCACGATAGTCTTCGCTGCCAAAGGAGACATAAAGCAGCTGCACTTCAAATCGCCTGAGGAGGCCGTCCATGCATTAATAGCTTCCGTTAAAGGAAATGACAATAAACAATTAATTCTCATATTGGGCGAAAGTGCAAAACCGCTTTTAGAATCGGGTGATTCAAAAGAAGATAAAAGTAACCGCGAGAATTTCCTAAAAGCCTACAGCGATGGCAATAAGCTTGAAAAGAAAAATGAATCGCAATTTATCCTAATATTAGGCACCGATAATTGGTCGTTTCCTATTCCTTTAAAAAAGGCAGGCAATCAATGGTATTTTGATACGAATGCAGGTAAAGAAGAAATTCTCAATCGCCGCGTTGGACGCAATGAACTATTAACCGTTCAAGCACTTACTAAGCATACCGAAATCAAAACTCATGGCCAAGCACAACCGTCTTTTGGTTATTTATATCGAAAACTAGGTAATGATACTCTGATTGCCTGGCCTGTCACATATGGAAATTCAGGGATTATGACCTTTATGGTTACCTCAGATGGCATCATTTATGAAAAAGATCTTGGTGAAAAAACCAAAGCTCTAGTTCATCAAATAGCCACTTCTGCACCAGACAATACCTGGAAGGCAATTGAAAAACCCCATAATTAATGGGGTTTTTTCCGTCTGCTTTGTCAGACTAAAAATGGGTTCTTACAATTTTGCTTTTGAGGAAGATAATGCAGGCTCTTTGATTGCGTTCACAAGGATTTCACGACAACTTGGCCATGCACTAATAAAGCGATCCAAATTGATATTTCGCACTGCTTGTTCAGCACGAAAAGCAATATTCGTTTCAGGGCATTTAAGTGTTCTGCCAGAAGCAATCATCCCATCAAGCGTTTCTTTACTGATTGAACGACCTGTAGGCATGATATAAGGATTAGACATCGTTTCAAGCGGAACGGGATCGATGAGTCTTTCTTCTTCTAATGAATTGAGACGCCCTTCATCATTACAACCTAAACGAGAGATGACCTTGCTAAGCGTAAAATTAGTAACATAGATATCACGATTTACATTCATTGTCTCTAGCGCTGATTTTTCATAACTTCGCCCTTTTCTGAGAAAGAAATCTCGCCCATCAGCTGTTTTAACCTTAACATCAGCTTTCATCACAACGGGTTCTTTCATGATTTTACCGGAGACTTCACAAGTAATGGCTTGTAGAATCGGTGGTGTCAGTGGCACAGAAACTTTAGCGACATTCGAGCTCGCCGGGAGATCCGGCGATACTACAACATACCCTGAATAGATAGCTTGGTTTGTTTGCTCCTCTTTGGCTGGATTCATTCTATTGACAGTGACTAAATTTAAACCTTTTAAATCCTTAAAATAATTGCTTAGTGATTCCAAATAACGACCAGCCGACTCTGAATCAACACTCTGCATGTGTTTAATGGCTTCTTTTACATCTGGATCCGAAGGGTCATTTGCATTAACCCAGCCTTTATCTTTATGTAACACCACTCGGTGACTACCCTCTACCCATTGGTCTTTCTGACTATTCCATATAATAAGATCCGCAGTGAGCATGCCCTGTTGTGTGCTGCTTTCTCTAAGCAACCATAAAGGTTGTCCTCTTAATTTAACTTCTGAAAGATTAATCAGTTCTTCACTGCGTGCTTTTAATATACGAAATCCTTGGGTTCTATCCATTGCTTTATAAATGTAAATATCCCCTTGCTGTTTTTCAGGTCCAACGGATGCCATTGTTCCTCCTTACTTCACGTGTATCAACAATGTTTACAACATTAAAGCTTAGTACTTATCAGAGAGACTTTGATCACTTTCTATTTGTTCAATCATTCAGTGTGTTAATAAGTGTAATTCAACCTAATGCGTTCATTGCCTATATGAACAAATTACAAAAGGCCTGGCCATAAAAAATTAAGAATTCTTCTTAGTTAAATTAACTTAAATATTTATTAAACTAACCACATTAAAATTTCACGAATAACGCAATCAGGAGTACTTAATGAACCTTCTTGGAACAATCCCTTCAAGAGAATGGAGAGCTGCAAAAGCCTTTTTTAATCATCCTGGAAATGCGAATGCCGTAAAATTGAGTCGCAAGCAAATCTTAAAGGGTAAAGCTAAAGCGATGCCCCATTCGTTTGTAAAAATTAATGATGTCATTTATGCAATTGCTATTCAAAACTATTTAGGAAGTGGCAGCTATGGTTGCGTTAAGATTGCACAGAATGAGTTGGGCGAAAATTTTGCAATTAAAATCGAGCAAATGAATATTAATCATGATCAAGAATTTGCGGCAAAGAATAAAGCGATTGAACTTGAAATTTCAGCGAAAATTACTGATCCTGATAATTTACCCTTTCTTAAAGGCTATGCAGAACGCCGCTTTGATGCAAAGCCATCAAAGCAAAAGGAAGTAATCAGTAAAAGAGTAAAAATCACTGGAAGCATCGACATTATTGGAAAACGATATACGGTTACGTCATTAATAAAAGGCAAAGATCTCTGGGAACACCCTGAGCTAGGTCATTACAAAGTTCGAAATGATGGAAGTAATTACATCTCCCGTTGCAAAATGTCAACATACAGGAAATATCAATATGCACGTGAAATAGCGAAAGCGCTTAAAATGATTCATGATCTTGGCGTGCTTCATGGCGATTTCAAACCCAGTAATCTTATTTATCATGAGAATGAGAAAGGGATCTCGATTTATCCGATTGATTTTGGCATGTCATTCATTTTAAAAAGCCGAAGTCTTTTTTCAAAATTAACCAAAAGGAAAAGCAGAACTAAGCCACTTGAGGTTAAAATTTGCACAAGGGCTTATAGAGCGCCTGAAATAGCCGTCGGGAATCGCATCACACCTAAATGCGATATTTATTCATTAGGCGTTATATTCAACAATAATTTACAATTATCTAGCATGTTATGTAAGCATTTACTAAATCCAAATCCAAGCGCAAGACCCTCTTGTAATCAGATTATTAGAAAACTAAATAAAATCATCAACAGTCTAGATAAAGAATCTGAGATGATTGCCTCTCATATTATTGAATTACTCTCGCAATACATTAAGCCTTCTGAATTTAAAGTAACAATGGATAAACAAGAAAATAAGCTTCATTATGAATTTATCAATTTAGATGATGAAAATGTTGAGAATGTACTTTGGGCAATTGAAAGTGTATTTGAAAAGCATCAATTAGCGTTTAATAGCGATACCCCATCAAATTTTACCATTGATCTTTATGCTAATCATGCCATTTTTTCAAATCCAACAGCTGTTTGCGCACTCAAACAAGATATTGATACCCAACTTGATACCATGAAAATATCATCACAGTTTTTTGATAGCATTCTAGTTGAACGCCAAACATTACAAATGACGACTCGTTCCAATTTAGCTTACCGCCAGATTACCAACCAAGTGCTTTACAAAATTTATGACTATTTATTAGACAACCAGTATGAAATAGAAGAAGAAATGTGGTTAATGGAACATGGGAGTCATTTAAAGATTGATGCTTTAGCAGATTATGATGTTTGTATCACAAAAAATTTAGCGTCATTCAACTTGGAAATTAACCCTGTATATTCGCCTTGGCATAGCGTGGGAGATCTAAATCTACCCGATGCGGATCCAATCGTGCCTGCGCCTTTACATGTTTTACGAAAATCCAAGGCATATGACTCGATATTTGACTATTATGCAAGTGCATCTAAATCTCTGTTTTCTAGCTCTACGTTACATAAGCCAATTGCCCTTGAATCCGTTCCTTCCTCTTTAGCAAGTACGTCACAAACGCCTTCTTCTAGTTGCACGTTACGTAAGTCAATTGCTCTTGAATCCATTCCTGACTACATAAAAAGTACATCAAAAAGGCCCTCTTATAGCACTACTTTACATAAGTCGGCGGCCTTTGAATCTGTTCCTGTCGATTTGGCAAGCACATCAAAATCACCCATTTTACAGCAGCCTTGTTCATCAATGTCTTCATTGTGCACAAGTTTTAAAGAGATTCAATTAGACGGTGATGGTGCTGATATTGTAAATTCTAATAGTCAGTCGCCAGCTAGGCAGAGTCCGCGATAATGCGACGAAAATCACATTATCGCGTCTTATTTAAGTGGTTTTTTTCGATTTTTGCGCAATCAGAATTTCATTGATCACTAAAATAAGCAAATAACAACTTATTATGCTGATTATCGATGAAGCGATATCAATAGCTGAGGCTAACTTTATCATTTCTATATTATCGGGGTATTTAAATTCAAGCCTTGCAGCACCATTTGATAAGCTACCTGAAATAATCCAGCTCAACCACCACCAGAGCATTTTACTTGATGATTTTTCATTTTGCCAATTGGTTGGGTTCTTGCTTATTTTATAGATTTTTTTAATTTGTATGTAAGGCACAAAGATATTTGCAAAAGGAATGAAGTACCAACCAACAACCCAACCTGGTGTCTCAGTAAATTCGGTTGGTTTAAAGCTCAGCGCATTATTCGCGATTCTATATACCCATTTGCAATAAAGCACTATCGTTACAATAAGTATAATCAAATAGACTAGGCCTAATATGCCATTCACTGCATCTACTTGTTCAATCGCTTCTTGAGTAATAGCGATGCCTGAAGAAAGTTGCGCATAAAGATTATATCGGTAAACCCCTGCTATTAGGAATAGAACCATAAAAATGAGATTGATCTTCACGAATAAGGCCAGTCTATTCGATCGTTGCTCCGGATCTTCATAGAGATAGGTTTTTTCTGGCTTTTGTATTTTTTCACTCATAAATCATCCTGTTAACTGCAGTTATATAAGCCATATGCCTTAGCTATCCAAGTTAAGAAGTATAGTGAGTTTTAACAGTGCAACGTAATATATAGAGTTTAAATTGACAGCATCAATTTGACTTTGAAAGACTCACTGAGGGTTTACTATCTGTAATGCTGGATACAAATTCATCTTTAGGGGCATTCGCTGCATGCTTAAAAGCATTAACTATCGCGTTTGAAGAATCGATTTGAGAGGTATGTAAATGTTTCAATAACAGCTTCTGCACTGCTTTTAGAGACGGGATCTTATCGTTATCATATAATCTATCAATGGATTGCATAATATCGACCGGTAACATTTTTGAAAGCAACACTTGCAGATCCATAATATCACCACCAATAGCAAATGCGACATTATTGGGGTCTCTCATTTCAGATACATCTTTTGATAAGCCAAAATCGATTGCTTTCACAATCGTAGCATGGGCAGCATTGCATAAAACATAATTATGAAGATCAACGTCGCCATGGGATATATGAACCTCATGAAGGGCAGCCAAAGCCTTCGTTACACCGATTGCCAAGGTTAGATTTCGAAGCAAACCGCTCGCATAACTTTCAATAGGATTATTCAAATATCCTGGTTTAAAAACAGGTTCAAATGTTTCCATTTCATTAACAATAATATGCTCATAATAAGGTTGTAAGAGTGCGTGAAGACTATTACCTTCTATGTAGCTTAGTAACAATGCGCAGCCAGTTGAGTCTTCTGGGTGAAGTTCAAAACCTTTTAAACGATTTAATTTATGATTGATACGCGCTTCGTTCTTACCATGTTGAGTATCAGTCAATTTTAAAGTGTAGTGATGGTTATGTTCATCGGTCACATGCCAAGTAATACCCCATTCACCTTCTCCCAATTTTGATACAGGTGTCAGTGTTTTTCCAAAAATCTCTACCGGTGTTAAATCGGTTGGGGAACTAAGCATGGATATTCCTAAACAAGGCCATTTGCATATTTAGGAAGAATACCTAAGAAAGTTAGGTCAGTGCGATCTTGCCCCGACAAACGGAGCAAGTCATTCGATGGAATGCAGGTAATTTACCAGGAAACAATCTCGCCATTATAACGATAAAAGCGAACTTCTCCCGGTGCCGGGTTATAGTTTTCAATGACTTTGCACATACCAGCAATGCTTTCAGAAGGTTCAATAGCAGCTTGTTCGCCACCCATACGCGTTTTCACCCAACCAGGATGCAGCAATAAAACTTTAATACCCTGAGGCGCCAAATCAATACCGGCGCTTTTCATAAGCATGTTAAGTGCTGCCTTTGAGGCACGATAACTATAGTAACTACCGCTTAGATTTTCGCTAATACTGCCCATGCTGCTTGAAATATTCACCAATAATTTTCGATGGCTTTTCGCAAGATGTTGCGTAAAAGCTTCCGTGATTTTAATCGGCGCTATTGAATTGACCAAAAACGTTTTAAGTAATGCTTCCTGCGATAGGTTACCAAGCCCTAATTCTTTTTCTTCTAACATTCCAGCATTATTAATCAGTATATCGATTGGCATATTGAGCTTATTTGCCAAAGATTCAATATTTTCTTGAGAAGACACATCTAATTGATGGATCTGAATGTTTGTATGATTTTTTGCTAATTGCTGTAATTCAGTTGCTTCTGAAGGGGACCGACAGCATGCTAGAATCAATGCACCCGTTTTTGCATACTGCTCAACGAATGTTAATCCTAAACCACGATTTGCACCAGTAATTAGAATCGTATCAGACATAACGGGTCCCCTTTTATCATCTATAGGTAATTGCGAATTAACGCTCAACCAGCAAAACGCTCACCGGTATCCAATCCGTTTCAGTACTAAACGAGCCCGAGGCCCACAATTCTGAACATTGATTAATAATATTATCAGTCAAGACATCATCCATGAATTGCGATAAGTTATCTTTGTTCGCATTATAATATTGTTCGATGCAATGTTCTGGTATGCCAGTAAACTCAATTCGAGAAGTTGCGAGTATATATTGAGCGCCGCCACTAACCTTTAACGTTTGTTCTAAATCTAAAATTTTCATTTTGAACTCCACTTAGTTATTTAAATTCAACATGAATGGGTGTTGAACTTTCCGATCTTTCATCTAACAGATCAATCTCTGAAAAAGTGCAAACTGAAAGAATTTGCGAAGCAATTAGCTCTTCACTGTTATTATTAAAATAATCCGGTTGCAAAACTTCAACCAGCTTTTTGACACAGGATTGTGAAAGGCCTTCCGTGGACAGTAATTCTGTGCTATACAAGTTAGCTGCACCATGGACTAACTTAAGCTGGTGGTCATTCATTAACTTCATTTCTAACTCCATTTGCTAAAAAACGGATTATATCAAACCATAATAAATATGCACCACTTCCTTTATCGCTATCCATTAACCGATAACATTCATGTTTGCTAAGCGACTCTGCAATTAGATGAACAGCAACATTTTCATAGCAAATAAAAGTCTACAATAGATAAACGTCGCTAAAACATAAGTGCCATTATGAACAATTCAATTAAGCATAATAGTGATGTCTATTTCAGGTGCAGACTCACATCTTAAAGACATTCTTGAGTGACCTACCTATAATCACACTGTTATTTTCAGTCTTTTTAACAAGTAATTGTTGCTAGCTTGGTTAGATTTTGAAAGAATATATATTGGAGTATTGTTAACCAACGGAGTAATAACCGTGTTTAAAAATACCGTTCAATTCACCGCATTGTTGTTCTGCTTGAGTGTGTCAAATCTAAGTGTAGCGGCGACGACGATCGTGAACACGCATCCTTGCACCATAAAAAATCTTGATGTTAAGTGCGATAATGGCAAAAATATTAAAGTTGACGTGATCCGCAGCACTGATGAGCGTGGTGAAGTGTTTTTAAGCATTAACGCGCCTGGCGCCATTGGATCTTACCTGTTGCTTTATATCAACGACAACAAACCAGAAGTTTTGAAAGTTGAAAATGGCACCAACACCGTTCAAGTGTCTAAAGGTGCGTTTATTCCACAAAACACTATTCTCAAATTAAAAGATGCAACGTCTGTGCATTTTAAAATCGCCATGAAACAAGGCAGCCCGCTTTCGGGTAATCTTGACCAAAATCACTTTGATTGGTTAAAACGGTTTGGCGACATCTGTCGTTGATGGATGATCAGTATCATCAAGGTCTACACTCAGATCATTCAAATTGATTTAGTGAGATTTTTCATGAAAATGATCAGCACCCTATCCAGTATCGCTTTTGCAACACTATTCAGCTTGACAGCCTTTACGGCACAAGCTCAAACTGAACCAGGGCAAGCGCCCGGCCAAGCGCCAGTACAAGGGCAGCCTAATGGAGCTCGCCCCCATCACTTCCCCCCTCAAGAAGCACTTGATGCCTGCAATGGCAAAGCAGAGCATGATAGCTGTTCATTTGTAGGCAGACAAAACGAAAATATCACGGGTAATTGCCGTAAAGGCCCTAATGACCAAGGCCCATTAGCTTGTGCTCCATTACACCCACCAGGTGGCGCTATAAACGGCGGAGGTGCTAACCCTTCAGGAAAGCCGCCAATGTAATTATGGCTTGGTAAAAGCGAGAATGGATTGTACCAGCGCTTCGGGACATTCAATAGGTGTTGAATGTCCCCCCATAATTTGAGTAAATTGTGCCCCTGTGATTGTCTGCGCTAACCTTTGGCTTTCCTTAGGTAAGCACACAATATCATGTTCTGAAGCCATCACTAAGGTTGAAATCGATAGCTGATGTACCCATGCTGACGAATCAAATGCAGCCAGCGCTTTTAATTGCCGTGATAATAGTTCGAAAGAAGGTGGGAAAGGATTATTTATACACATTTCTTTATAAGCAGCTATGTTTTGGGGTGTTAAATAATCGGGCGAATAAAACCACGACATACTCGCATCGAGTAACGTATCGACTGAGATATTGGTATGATAGATCTCTAATAATGAGGACAATACCAACATGGATCTCGGATTCAGTTTCATCGAGGAATTTGCAATAATTAATTTATCTATTTCCTGTCGATAATCCCGTGCGATGACTTGCGCAATCAGTCCACCCATAGAGTGTCCTAATATAATCGGTTGCTCTAATCCCAATGCCTTAACCAACTGCATGGTATCTTGCGCCATGATTTCAATGCTTAAAGGCGTTGTATCATCCTTTGTTTGACCAATACCTCGATTATCAAAAGTTAAGATGGTAAAATGTGGCGTGAGTTTGTCATACATAGCATTCCAGAATTGGCGATCGCAAGAATAACCTGCAACCAGCACGAGTGGTGTGCCTTTACCTTGGCAGTCATAATAAAAGGGTGTCTCACCCAGCTTGATATTCGGCATAATGCTTCCCCCACCCCTTTGTGTACACAATCCATTGCCACCACCTGCTATATTAGTATATGTTGTCATTCCTTATTTGACTGGATATAACCTTAGGGGTCCCCATGAGCTACGTGGATTCAAATTTGCTACCTGGCGAAGTCGTGGCGCATCGCAGCAATTTAAGTAAAATCCTTTTTATATGGCCAGGTGCCGTTGCTATTGTCGCAATTCTGATTAGCTTATGGATATTAATCCACCCTACTTATAGTGCGAGTTTCGCAGGTATAGGAATCATCGTTGCGTTTGTCTTTTTACTGTCACCCTATGTGCAGTACACCACAAGTGAATTTGCAGTCACCAATAAACGCGTGATTGTAAAAGTTGGCCTCATTCGCCGTCAAACCCTTGAAACGTTACTTCAGAAGATTGAAGCCGTGTCCGTTGATCAATCTGTTTTTGGACGGCTACTCAATTACGGCACCATTACCATTATTGGCACTGGCGGCACCCGTGAATCCTTTACTAACATCACCGATCCGTTAGCTTTTCGAAGAGCGGTTCAAGAGCAGACCGATGCTTTAGGAGCTCTTAATCGGTAAGATGTTCTTTTAAGAAGTTTTCAAATGCTTCCCATGACTGTTTGTCTGCAGCTTTGTTATATGCGGCCCCTTTGCTGTTATCATTGCCTGCCTTGGGATTCGTGAATGCATGCACAGCATCTGGATATTCAATGAATTCGTAGGTGGTATTGGCATTTTTCATTTCTTCTTTGAATGCGTTGACCTCAGCAGGTGGAACATAAGGATCATCAGCACCATGCAAAATCAATAGTGGCCCTCTGATGTTCTTAGCATCCGCAGGCGTAGGGTTTGAGAGCCCGCCATGAAAACTAACCGCGCCAGCAAGCGGAACGCCCGCTCTAGCCAATTCCAACGCACCTGTGCCACCAAAACAATATCCCATAACGAAAATCTTTTTGCCGTTAACCGCGTTAATGCCTAGCAACGCATCATAGGCTGCTCGCATGTGTTTACGATAGAGTGCACGATCACCCTTATACTTATCAGCCAGCTTTGCTGCTTCTTCACTATTCTTAGGACGCACTCCCTTACCGTAAACATCGACAGCCAATGCCACATAACCTTCTTTGGCTAATTGGTTTGCCTTGTCCTTGGTAAAATCACTAGGGCCCATCCAGTCATGGACGATTAGGATGCCAGGCTTTTGTTTTTTCTTTTTTTCAGTGTCATAAACCAAATAGCCTTCCATGGTGGTGCCATTGGCTTTATACACGAATGTCTGGGATTTAATGGCAGCTTGTGCATTAATTGCGACAAACATAGTGGCTATTAGTAAAGCTTTACATCCCTTCATAAACCTTCAATCCTTTAATCCTTTAATGCC
The DNA here is from genome assembly GCA_964502705.1 of Uncultured Candidatus Berkiella sp. GTDB lineage: Bacteria > Pseudomonadota > Gammaproteobacteria > Berkiellales > Berkiellaceae > Berkiella. The sequence continues at coordinate 18,389 of CAZCXZ010000014.1, forward strand.
GATGCAACCTAATGTTTGATGATACGCATTTAATCTCATAAGACGTGATGTTATTAATTTCTTTTCGGCTTAATGGGACATTTCCTAATGGCATTCGTTGGTTAGCCCCAGCAGCTACCATAATATCACCTGTTTTCTTGGCAATAAGACCATTTTTACCTTTTAGAATCAGCTGGTACTGGATATAATTTTTATTGTTCGAATGGTTGTGGATAAGAAATTCACCTTTTACGACATCTTTATAATGATCGTCGTCGTAAACATGATCTTGATACAGTGCTAGATCGCCTGATACTTTATTTTCTTTTAAGGTAAAAGAAACTGTTTGTGGATCTTCATGACTGATATCGTTGATTCGGATCTGTCCTGACTTTGCAACACGACATTTGTTAATACCGTTGACCTCAGCACATTTTGCATAAGCTGCGTTAGCCGCACAAAATATCATGAGAATAAATGCAGTTTTTTCCAACATATGCAATCCTAATAAATCCCTTTATAACAAACGTAGAAGGTTTTAAAAATAAAGAAAGTTTGATTGCATATGCAACATCAAAAGTTGATTAATCCGGCACTTTGATACCTTGTTCTTTAGCAACGGTGCGAATAGTCTCATCAAAAAGTTTGACTGCCCCATCAAGTGAATTAGCGCATTTTTGAATGTTACCGGTTTCAGACGATTTCACTTGACCTCTTAACGAAGTAATCCAATATTGATAATTTTTGGTATCACCACTTTTTAAGGTTCGACCCGTCATAATCGCTAAGGCATAAACATTTCCTGAATTAGCGAGTTCAGGCATTTGTTTATCAATGCATTGCTCGGTAAGTTCTTCGGTATTTCTCTTCAAAAAGACAGCCATTGAATTTAATGACCCAATAGAAGTAGACAAGCAATTTGCAAGTAATTTTTTAACGGCTTGTGTTTGTTCTGTTTTGCAGTTAGTGGCATTAAAATTGATTTCTTCTTTTCTAAGATTTGCCAATCGTAAGTAGGTGGTAAAAAGATAATTGGGATCACTCTTAACCATGACATCGAGCATTGAAATGGTGCAAACATCATCGAGATCGCAACCTAATATAATCGCCAACAATTTTGTTACACCTTGGTTAAGCTCAGCCTCTGATACTTTTGGCTTGATGGGTGCCTGGGCAGCAGGTGCGATTGGCGTTACTGACGTCGCATTTACCGGTAATGCAACCGTCATGAATAACAATCCTACTAATGTGTAAATTCGCTTCATATTTCACCTAATGTGTCGATACAGGTATTAGAAGGAACTTAGCAAAAATTACTTTATTAAACAAAATAAAGCTGATGATAAAGGCAGGGAAATAGCATTTATGAGTCATAAAACGCTTAGCACCATGTATATCCTCTTAATGAGTCTGCTTTTTACCTTCAACACTTGCTATGCCGAGTCTTCACAGCCCACCAAAAATAAATATTGGGAAGCTTATTTTAAAAGTAAACTACGCGATCCTCCTGCTGGATTTATTGTTGAAGGCTTAGAAACCATCAAACAATCACATCCTGATAAAATTGCAGTCGATTTTGGTTGTGGTGTTGGCCATGAAACCGCTGAATTATTGAAAAATGGCTATCGTGTGGTTGCGATTGATAGCCAACCTGAAGCCTTTGAATATATGAAACAACTGCCTGAAGTGGCTAGCCAGCAGCATAAAGTCAAAACAATTGTTTCAACATTTGAAAAATTGAATTTTGCTGAAATCCCGCAAGCTGATTTGCTGATAGCCAGTTTCTCGCTGCCTTTTATGAAATCGGCTGACTTTAATCGTGTGTGGCCACAAGTGGTTTCTAAAATTAAACCGGGTGGTTATTTTATTGGTAATTTTTTTGCGCCCGACTTTAGTTTTTTTGCCGCAAAGTTTCGTCACTCCATGACATTTCACAATAAACCAGAAGCCATAGCACTGTTAAATAGCTTTGAAATTGTCGACTTTAAAGAAGTGAATGTGCCTGGCACAAAGCCAGGCACCATGAATCACTATTTTGTTTTTGTGGGTAAAAAGCGTTAATGGCGTTTACCACTTATAAAACTTAGGTCTGCCTTTATCAGGAGGGGATGTGCCTAAGATATCAATATCACCTCTTTCCCATGTAAACCTTCCAGGGGCAGAGCTTGCCATGGGTCTAGAGGCATCATAACCCGGTAGAATCGGAATCGGTGCTGAACGTGGAACAGCAGTGGAGGCAGGTATGGCAATAGCAGTCGAGGCAGGTATGGCAATAGCAGAGGTTGATAGTGCGTCGTTAGGTGAAGAACTATCTTCAGCTGTTGCATTTTCGGCTGTTGTATTGTCGGTAGCAGACGGCCCTGTACTTGACATGAAGAACTCCTAATCAGTTTACTACTTAAGTTGCTCTTATCGTAGCGGATCCCAATCATTTTGAAAATCTTAAATTTATACAGTGCAACATAATTGTTTGTTGGCTTGCTAATATATAAGGAATGTGTGATCCCAATTGCTTGAGATCACACCTTGATGTGAGAAGTTTATTGAACTTTTAATGCAGTCCGTTTTTCAAGACGGGCTTTTAATTCGTCGTTAAAACCCATACCGACATTCGCAGGCATTGCGCGTTGTGCTGGTGTTGCAATAGCACCAGGTATAGCAGCTACCGGTTGTTGAACAGCAACATGCGCAACTTCTTTACCCGTTTTAGGCGTTGATTTATCAACCGTAACGGTTTTCTTTAATTTCTTGCCTGCTAAATCAGCTGCTGAAAATAACAAAGCAGGTTTTGCGCCAACAGGATTAGCGGCTGGAGCTGGCATCTTTGGCGCAGCAGGAGGCGCTGGTGGTGCAGGAGGCGCTGGTGGAACAACCATAGGATTTACTGCCGCAACAGGCGCAATATCATCTCTAGGTGGTACCGGTGGCGGAACATCTGCAGCGACAGGTTGCTTTTTAGGAGCAGCGGGTAATGGGCGATTCAGATTAGGATTTTTAACTAACGATTCTTTACGTACAGGTAGCACAGGTGCTTGAACGGCAGCTGCTGCTTTTGGTGTTGCTTGACGAATCGTTGCTTGTTTAACAACCGGCTTAGCCAAATCGTTGGTATTCCTAACAGTTACGGTGGTTGTTAAAGGTTTGTTCTCAACCACAGTAGCTTGTACACGAACCGGTAGTGGTGCGTCAGCAGAAGGCGCTGGTGTTGCTTTTGTTGAACGCAATTTTCCACGCAAAGTGCCTAACGTGTTTAAGTCTAATACAAATTGTCCTGCAGCTTTTGGTGCAGCTGCAGGCGTGGATTCTGTTGTAACCGTTGTATCGGTTGTTGGGCCTTGGTTTGACATAGTGGATTCCCCAATAATGTAAATGTTATGAATAAAGTAAGGTTTTTAGAATATGCCAATGGGATTTGCCAAAGATACTGCTGGCTGACGGAAGGATTAAAACCAAAGATTAACTCGCAAAGCAGCCATTAACGCGTGTTTATGCGCTATTTATCTGGAAACACTTGCAAAGCGCGAGCTATCTATTAGAATAGTTTGGCTGATTCAAGCATTTTTTCCTAATAAACACAGCTGTTGAGAGCCATCATGATTTTCACACCCTTATTAAAAGGTTTTGGCATGGGCGCGAGCCTGATAATGGCAATTGGCGCACAAAACGCTTTTGTTTTAAAACAAGGGTTGAAACGTCATCATTTGTTTTTAACTGCCATTACCTGCTTTATCTGCGATTCAATCTTAATTGTGCTCGGTGTAAGCGGCCTTGGTATGGTGATCAGTGACTCCCCTACTTTGGAGAATGTTTTACGCTGGGGAGGAGCCACTTTCTTGGTTGCTTATGCAATACGTTCATTTATGAGCGTTTTCAAACCGCATGCATTGGTTGCAGAACTAGACAACCCCATGAAAAGAAATCGTTTGGGTACTTTTTTGGCATTGTTGGCTTTTACGTTGTTAAACCCACACACCTATATCGACACGTTTCTCATTTTAGGGGGCATTGGCGCTCAACACCCCTTGGACGAGCAAACCCATTTTATTATTGGTGCGTTAGTGGCATCATTTGTGTGGTTTTTTGGTTTAACATATGGCGCAAGCATGCTAAGCCACGTGTTCCGCAATCCACGCGCCTGGCAAATCCTCGATACTATCATGGGGTTTGTGATGCTGAGTATTGCTTATAGCTTGGTTGTATAGAATGTAGGGAAAACTATCTTATCTGAGTTTTAAAGCTGTCGATGTTTCGAATAGTATTTTCTATCACATGGTTTATTTCACGCTCAACAAACTGCGACACTGGCGAGAAACGGCTACTTAACACGAATCTCAGCATCCATTCCTTCAAATGACCGCGGTGTTGCTTAAAGCCATTGGCATAAGCGAGTAACAATTTGGCATAAGCGATATCAATATTGGAGGGTTGTTGCACACGGTTACCGACCAGCGTTGGGAAAGCCCGCTGCATTTCGGCAGATTTTCCTGAAGCCTCTCGCCCGTATGATAATGCAAATTGCACAATCTCTTTCACAGTGATACGTTTGAAAGTACTGGCCGCTTGGTAGTAGGTTTGTAATTTAGTTTCATCTGCTGGCGTTTGAACTTCTTGACGAAGATTTTTGATTTCAGCAAGATAATGTTCAACTAATTCATCTACTGAAAACTTATCTTCCATAAAACTCACATCAACCATTTTACACCCACCTCTTACGTTCATTACTAGTATAGTAAAATCAGGATAATTTGCTGATTGAGGTGTAACTACATCGGATTTTTCAAATTTAATCGATAAAGCGTATAGTATAAATTATGGATTGTTTGAATTGGCAAACCTATGTCAACACAAAGCAAACTATTGAATAATCTTAAAAAACAAGGGATCTCAAATCCTAAGGTGCTTGCTGCGCTCAAATCCATACCACGAGATGTTTTTGTACTTCCCCATTTTAAATCGCAAGCCTATGCCAACGTGGCGCTTTCTATCGATTGCGCTCAAACCATCTCACAACCCTATATTGTCGCACTGATGACTCAGGCACTGTTACAACACCCAAATCCTTTAAAAGCACTTGAAATTGGGACAGGTTCTGGTTATCAAACAGCTATTTTAGCGACATTGATCCCCGAAGTATGGACCATTGAACGGATCCCCGAATTGCACAAAAGCGCAAAAGCACGTTTGAACACACTGGGATTCAAGCATATTCATTATTCTCTGGGTGATGGGTATTTGGGCTGGCCACAAGCTGCCCCTTTTGATGTCATTATGGTAACTGCAGCTGCCAGACAGGTTCCACAAGCATTATTTGAACAGCTTGCTGTTGGGGGCTTTATGGTGATCCCCTTAGGCGATCCAGGTGAAGTACAGATGTTAACCTTACTAGAAAAAAAAGACGAAGGTGTTGTACAGACCATTTTAGAACAAGTTGCGTTTGTGCCATTGATTGCCAATCATCATTAAGGGGCAAAACAGATGATCACGAATCTATTTTTAGCTGCCCTGCCAAACCATGATAACCGTATGGTAATCGCTCAAAAGATTTTAGCGTGTGAAGCACGGCATTCACCACTAGCGAAAATTGCTTGGACCCACGCTCAAGATCTCCATCTTACTTTGGGGTACATTTCACAAGTGCAGGAAAACGATATTCGCAGAATTGCCATGGATTTAAACAGTGTTTCGCAAGATGCTCCTTTTCTCGCTACCGTTGATGAGATCAAAATCTATGGTAGCGCTATCGTATTACGATGCGAACCTTATCATCGCTTTTTAGCTATCCATAAAAAGATGAATCATAAACTGGCTGTAGGCTCGGATAACCGCTATCAATTTGAAGCTAACAAAAAGTATGACGCGCATTTAACGCTGGGTAGAATCAGGAACGCAAAGGCATTAAACCCGTTACATGTGCAACAGTTGCTTAGCCTGATCCAGGAACAGTTTAGGAATTGCACTTTTTTGATCCAGCAGTGTGCTTTAATGCGCCGCATTGCGGACAATACGGCGCCTTGTTATCAAAGCATACAACTTTACCGTCTAATTGGTTAGGTTGTGCTCTCTAGAACTTAATGTACTTGGTGTGAAGGCGTCGGTAGAGCTAACAATATCAGATGACTTAATAAGGCTTGGTAACTCTCGCTAGTCGACATCGCTCTCAAAGTAGCTTCGTCTTCAGAAACAACGGGTAGAGAAGGCGTTTTAAAACGAATTTCGCGTTCTTCAGAAGTTAACGCTTCAAGTACATCAAGCATATGTAGTTTATTCATTTTGAGTACCCTTGTTTTTTTATAAGTTTTTTAAAGCACCACATGTTTTCTATGTGGGCACTCTTGTAATTTTAATTTAAATTATCTAACTTAATAATTATCTCAAAAGACTGTTTTGTTTAGTGAACTGCAATAACAGAATACTAAAGTCGTCCTACTTTGCAAATAGTTTATTGAAAATTCATTTTTACTTAGCTTTACTAGTCCATTCAGAATTTTTGAGGCGAAACCGCCAAGGTAAGTCGCGGTGCTCTTTGGCATAATCGATCCCAACACGTGGACTCGCAATAATATCTTTTTTAGCTACCTGAATTGATCTATCCTCCAACCATATGGTTTTGCTTGTCAACAAACTACCATTTAGCGCAGTGGTGATCCCTAATGCTTGCGCTAAGACCCCAGGCCCAGCAGTCAAACTGCTGGCCATCTTTTTCATCCCACGACGTGCCAGCATAATATCTTGCCCCTCAAAGGGCTCTACTGCTCTAACCAAAATCGCATGAGGACAATCTTCGGGCGCTGTCACTACATTAAACAAATGGTGAATGCCATAACATAAGTAGATATAGGCCACCCCACCACATTGATACATGGTTTCAGTACGTGTCGTGCGACGATGATTAAACGCATGGGATGCCCGATCTTCGGCACCTCGATAAGCTTCCGTTTCCACAATCATGCCTGCAGTACGCTCACCTTGGTTTTGGGTAACAATAAACTTTCCCAATAATGCTTGGCTTATTCCCACCACATCTTGAGAGAGGTAAAAGTCCTTGGGAAGCTTTTGATAACGCATAAAATGACAACCCCAAATCTTAGCTTACTATCAAACTACCACAATTTTTGTTTACGGTTCAATAGCTTACTGCCAGATAAAAAAATTAAGAGCAAACTGTTTACTCGTAGCCCTTTCCAGATATAATCAAACACATTGTCTAATAACAAAGGTATTTGCGTCTTTCACCATGCCAGTGCACAAGCATATACTCGAAAATATTCATGCCCTACTCGATTTTAATCGCGTTCCTAAAACGAAACCTGAACGCGTTCAATATTTTTCAAACTTGTTTAGTCTGCCAATCGAGGAAAGTGAAAGCGTTCTCGCCGGCGAACAAGTGCCAAACAAAAAATTATTAAAAGAAATTGCTGACAAGTTTGAAGTGGATGCATTGTGGCTGTTGAAGAATTAAGTTTTACAAAAATACCTTTAACCAAAAGCGATTTATTGCCCTCACCTATTAGTCAATTTCAAAAATGGTTCGATGACGCGGCTCGAAGTGGCCAGCTTGAACCTAATGCTATGACACTCGCCACCGTCAATCAACAATTAGATGTCACTGCCCGTACAGTGTTAATGAAATCGGTTGATGAAAAAGGTTTTGTCTTTTTTACCAATTATTTAAGCCCAAAAGCCGCAGCTTTAAAAGCCGTTCCCAAAGCCGCATTAGTTTTTTGGTGGCCAACTTGCCAAAGACAAGTCCGTGTTACCGGTACGGTATCGCTTTTGGAAGCGCATCTTTCCGATGAATACTTTGCAAGCCGTGCGCAAGACTCTCAAATTGCGTCCGCTATTTCAAAACAAAGTGAAGTTATTCCTAACCGAGAATATTTGCTGGAAAAATTCCAAAAATTGCAAGATGAAGTTAAAAATAACAAAGTGCCACGCCCCGATTTTTGGGGTGGCTTTCGCCTAACACCCCAAACTATTGAGTTCTGGCAAGGTCGCGATCACCGCATGAGCGATCGCTTTGAATATCGACTGCACAATAACCTTTGGGAAATCGTGCAGCTGTCTCCTTAAGCTAATTTGCCCAATCTTTCTTTTTTGTTTAAATCAGGTGTTGGCGGTTGTTCATCTAGCAAATCATCCATCACTGGAGCAGATGCACAAGCCGTTATCGGATTGCTAAAGCTGCTTAACCAGGTTCTGCCTTGTTGAAATAAACTCGATGCAATACCAGAGGTTGCAGCAGATAATTCTGCAACATCTGTTCGAACGCTTTGCATTAATGTAGAAAATTGCTGCACTAAATCTGCTTCTTCTTCGAGCGGTTCAACAGTGATAGTTGTAGCACCCAACTGTAATTTCAATGTTTCAAATGGACTGTGTTCAGATTGCAGACGAAATGCAAAAGCGCGTGCTTTATCTTCATCCATATCGGTAACTTTCAAGTTTAAATGTAAGCTGTTTGATCGCAATAATATATTAATTAAATCATCTGCTTGCTTATCATCTAACTTTTCGCATTCAATGGTCACGTTTCGTGGGTTATGGTAGAGCTGAATCATCATATTCGCATCAACCATCACGCCAGTGCGGTAGTAAAATTGATGTTGCCCTAGCAAAAACCAGCATTCTGCAATATTTCGATTTACATCAGCAGACTCGAGCAGGTTACGTGCAAAAGAAGCATCCAAATCTGTAAAGGCCATATGTAAACTCGCTAAACTGGTACATTGTGTTGCACCAATTAAATCCAACAAATGACTATTTTTGATCCCATCATAATCGACTTTTACATCACGTACTTTAGGGGATTTCTCTCTGTCTAGCGCATCTAATAATTGGTTAAAAACATCGGGTGGGATATTGTAGTCACCTATCAGCTCTATCAATGTGTTAGACATATCAACCTCCGTTGTTAGTTAGCTTCTAGTTCATTGGGTGTTTTGTACTAGGTCTGTATAACTTTCTTAACATGAACTTGCGAACAAGTCCATGTTTTTGAAATAGACTTAATCGCGCTGAGTGCTGCGCTGATGATCGCTACGACGTTGCTCGCCTCTAAATTGTTTAGTGCGATTGTTAGGTTTAAACGAACGGTGTGCGCCGCCGGAAGAGGGGTTCGATTTAGATTCAGGCAACTTTTCAAAGGGTTGGAAACCGTCGATTTCTACGCGTTCGATTTGAAACTTGATCACGCGCTCAATATCTCGCAGCTGCTTAAATTCATCGAGACTCACAAGTGAAATGGCTTGCCCGTTTGAGCCTGCACGACCGGTACGGCCAATACGATGCACATAATCTTCCGGCACGTTCGGCAAATCAAAGTTCACGACTTGCGGTAGTTGATCGATATCAATACCACGCGCTGCAATATCAGTTGCTACTAATATTTGCACTTTACCTAATTTAAAGCTCTCAAGCGCTTTGGTGCGCTGCGCTTGGCTTTTATTACCATGGATAGCTGCCGCATTGATGCTATCGTTCGCGAGCAATTTTACCAATTTGTTGGCGCCATGCTTGGTGCGAGTAAAGACTAATGCTTGAGACCATTTTTCGTTGCGGATCAAATGGCTCAGTAATTGTGTTTTACGACCTTTATCCACCGGATGCAGCTTTTGTTGAACAGTCGTTGCCGTGGTGTTTTGCGGGCTCACGCTCACTTCTACAGGGTTATTTAACAAGCCCTTGGCTAATTGCCTGATTTCGCCAGAAAAGGTTGCAGAAAATAATAAATTCTGACGGTTTTTAGGCAACAAAGCTAAAATTCGTTTAATGTCATGAATAAAACCCATATCTAACATACGATCGGCTTCATCTAGCACTAATATTTCAATATCATTAAATTTAATCGCATTTTGTTGATACAAATCTAATAAACGACCTGGCGTTGCAACTAGAATATCCACGCCTCTTCTTAAACGCATCATTTGTGGATTGATTTTTACTCCACCAAATACCACCGCTGAATTAATACGTTCATATTTACCATAACTGACCACACTTTCTTGAATTTGCGCTGCTAATTCACGGGTGGGGGTTAATATTAACGAAAGCGCACGGTTACTTTTCGCCGCAGGTCTTTCGCTTAATAATTGCAAGATAGGTAATACAAAACCTGCTGTTTTACCTGTGCCAGTTTGTGCACAGGCCATAATATCATTCCCTTTTAAAATCACAGGGATTGTCTGTGCTTGGATGGGTGAAGGGGCGGTGTAGCCTTTGTCATCGAGGGCTTTAACAATAGCCGCAGATAAGCCTAAATTTTCAAATGTCATTCAATACGCCTAATTATAATAAGTTATCTAAGAATCGCATTCTAAATGTTCTTCCTTTAATTTTGCCTTGCAATTTATCGATAATTTGCGAAGAGTGGTTTCTTGCAATGGCAACATAGGCGTGAAAATCAAAAATATCAATTTTGCCTACATCTTTCCCTGATAAACCACCTTCTCCAGTCAATGCACCTAGAATATCGCCAGGGCGCATTTTATTTTTCTTTCCTGCATTAATACAAAGCGTACGCATTGGCGGTAAAGCAATTGCACCTTTGTTTTTGTAACTCGGCACTTGAGTTTCAATGGTTATTTTTGCACCTGTGAATTCTTCAATGCCTTCTAGTCTAAAACGTTCTTTACTATTAAAAAGGCTGATGGCTAAACCCGCTTTACCAGCCCGCCCGGTACGACCAATACGGTGTACATAGCTGTCAGCATCTGAAGGTAAATCATAGTTAATCACCATGGGTAAATCCTTAATGTCCAATCCACGTGCCGCAACATCAGTTGCAACTAAAATTGAGCAACTCGAATTCGCAAACTGTAATAGCATTTGTTCACGGTCACGTTGTTCAAAATCACCATGAATCGCTAAGGCATGAAAGCCTTTTTGGCAAAGCATAATCGCAACATCATCACAACTGACCTTGGTACGACAAAACACGATTGCGGATTTTTCAGTATGCTGCGCCAGTATGGCCATTAAGGCATGATTTTTATCTTCTTGATCAACCTGATATGCCATTTGGGTAATGAGCGGTACATCTTCAATAGATTCAACACTGATATCAATCGGATCGGTTTGAATAGACTGACTAATCGCCGCAATTTCATCTGGATAGGTCGCAGAAAAGAGCAATGTTTGTCTGGGTTCAGGAAGTGTACGAATAATATCCATGATTATTTCGTAAAACCCCATATCTAGCATGCGATCAGCTTCGTCTAACACCAGCGTATTGATAACATCTAAAGGTAACGTTCTTCTTTCGATATGGTCCATGATGCGACCAGGAGTTCCAACCACAATATGCGCACCACCAACCCGTAGCGATTCCGCTTGCATGGCAAACGGTTTACCACCACAAAGTGTTAATACCTTGATGTTGGGGGTTAATCTTGCTAAACGTCTAATTTCTTTACTCACCTGATCAGCCAATTCTCTGGTTGGGCAAAGCACCATCGCTTGCGGATCAAGCTCATAGGGATCGATTTTTGCTAATAATCCCAATCCAAATGCAGCCGTTTTACCACTGCCAGTTTTCGCTTTGGCTAATACATCGCGCTTATTTAATATGGCAGGTAAGCTTTTTTCTTGGATCGGCGTCATTTCATGATAGCCAAGTGCATCAAGGTTTTTAAGGGTATCATCACCAAGTGGCAACGTTGAGAAAAGCATTAAGAAACCTCCGCCTCGGTACATACGTTCGCTAACACTTGCAAAAAGGCTTCATTTTGCTCTGCTAAACCAACGGTAATTCGTAAACAATCGTCAAAGTCTTTCACGCCAACAAAGTGACGTACTAATATGGTATTTTCTTGACATGCCTTTAGTACGCTTTTTGCATGATTGAATTGCACAAACAGGAAATTGCCTTCGCTGTTCCACACTTTCTTCACAATGGGCATTTGTTGCAAACGCTGTTTAAATGCCGCTTTCAAAATCTGAATGTCAGCAATGTGATCGCGCATTTGTTGCATTTTGTTAGGTTGTAAAGCTTGCTTGAGTGCACGCGTGGTTAGTAATGATACCGGAAACGGCAACATCATCGCACTTAACACACTGATGACGGGGGCTTGCGCAATAATCGCCCCACAACGCAGCGCTGCAAGACCAAACGCTTTAGAAAAGGTTCGTAACACAACCACGTTACTGTGGCGTTCAACGAATGATGCCGCGCTCGTGCCTCTTGCAAACTCCATATAGGCTTCATCAACCACCACCATGGCTTTGCCTTGCAAGGCTTGAGCAACAAATATAATGTCTTCTATAGGAATTAAATTCCCAGTGGGGTTATTAGGCGTGCATATGAATACGAGTTTGGTCGCTTCGGTAACGCTTTCTAATACCAATGCGCGATCAAATTTAAAATCATGTTCTCTTTGTAAAGGTGCCGTTATGACTTTCGCCCCTTGCATTAGAGCACATTGCGCAAAAATGCTAAAGGTCGGTGGGCTTACCACTATGGCATCCAGATGAGGTCTGCAAAATGCACGTACCAACAAATCTATACCTTCACAACTTCCACGGGTTAGCAAAATTTGCGTAGGCAATGTTTGATAAAAAGCGGCTAAAGGCTCCAATAATTCAGCATCAAACATTTCGTCGATGTAACGATTTAATGCAACATCTTCGAATCGATTAGTAGCCCAAGGAGTTTCATTGGCATCAAGCAAAACACCGTTTTCAAATCCGGGTCGTTTTGCATCAAATGGCTTTATCGCAAGCAATTCAGGTCGTAGCAGCTTAAGAATATCGGACAAGGTTCACCTTTTTAAATCATTCGGGGAAAGGCATCTGCAATATCACTACCGGAATATTGTGCGACCCAACCATCTGGATTATTAAATAAACGAATAGCCACAAAATGAGGCTCGGGTCCCATATCAAACCAGTGTAAAACTTTTGCTGGTACACTGATAAAATCGCCTCTTTCACAGAGAACGTTGTAAACTTTGCCTTCAATGTGCAAAGTGAAAAGTCCCTGACCTGAAACAAAAAACCGCACCTCATCTTCGTTGTGCGTATGTTCGCTTAAGAATTTCTTGCGCAAGGTCGCTTTATCTGGGTGTGTTGGGTTTAAGGAAACCACATCCCAAGATTGGTAACCATGCTCTTGCACTAGTTTTAGGATTTGAGGGTTATACGCAGCTAAAATATCGTCAAAATGACTATTTTCACTAATATCTGCATGGGTAGGCCATTGTTCGAAACGAATGCCTATTTTGTGCAGCGACTCTCTCATTAAATCTTGGTTATCGGTAGTAAACAGGGGTATATCGGGACTGGAATCGTCAAAAATAGTTAGCAAACTCATTTGGTACTCTCTAAATACAGATAGCGGACTATATCTAGGTTAGGCGGCGCCATCAAGTCTGCTTTGTGGCAGGATGTCATATAAGTATTTAGATGTCTACCTATATCTGCTATTTCTTATCTAAAATCCACACGCCAAGCCAGGAATCGTCTGGGGGGTTGGCTTTATAGTGGGTAATTCGTTCCAAAAATAGCAGCGACGCCTTATCATTGGGGTTAAGCTGATGTGCCTTCTCAAAATAGGTGATTGCATTACGCCAATCACGCGCTCGGTAGAAATTTAAAGCCTTTGTATAGCAATCAATGAATTTGCGCTTTTCATCGGTTATGGACACTTTGGTGCCAAGTAATTCATAAATAGTGGTTTGCTGCTCTTTACCTTTAACCACGATGGTATCAATCTCCCGAAACGTAAAATCGGCTTTTGTTTTGTTGAATACTTCATCCGACACTAAAATTTGAGTGCCATAAATTTTGTTCACGCCGACCAATCTTGACGCCAAATTAACAATATTACCCATCACCGTAAAACTTTTACGCTCTTCTGATCCGACATTGGCAATGATAAGCTCTCCCGTTGCAATCCCTATCCCGATGTTAATCGTAAGATGTTCAATTTCTTTAATTGATTTAATTTCTTGATTAAGCTCTGTTAAACTTGCAATCTGATCGAGTGCAGTTTGGCAGCCATTACTAGAATGATTGACACCGATGATAAAGGGGAACCCCCAAAATGACATAACCGCATCACCAATAAATTTATCAATGATTCCTTGGTTTTTATGCACCGAACGCGACATCTTAGAAAGAAACAGGTTCATTAAGGTTTCCATTGCACTCGGAGATAATGTTTCACATAAAGATGTAAAATGATTCATATCGCAAAAACTCACCGTAATTACTTGACGGTCAGCTTTCATTAACTCATTCTCAGGTTGTTCAATAATTCGGGTTGCAATATTAGGGTCGACATATTTGCCAAATAAATTTTGGATATGCGCTAAACGTTGTCTTTGCGTAATGTCGCTTAATACAATAATCATCCCCACTTTGACACTGATACCCTCTCGTTCAATAAACAGTGCCGTCGAGCTAACGAGTAAATCCTTGCAGGTACCATTTGCATAATATTTAACGTCTTTATGGTGTGTGGTCTTTGATTCATAAATAGCACTTAACATGGCATCATTGAGTTCATCATTACGCGGGTCTAGCAGCAATTCTGAAAAAATGCTCGTAAAAGGTTCACCAATATATTCCTTATCTTTAATCAAAAGGATATTTGCTGCTGGACTATTGAGCGTGATTATTTTGCCATTTGAGGCAATAGCGATTACACCATCTTGCATATTCTGCAACACGTTTTTATAGATAAGAGCAGATTCTATTTCGCTATATTCCTCGTCACTCATACGTTACCTGTTACAACTGTAGAATATCCCTTTCACTTGGTGCAAGACATATCGTGGTTGATTGCAGCGCTTTCAACTGCCGTCGAGCTTCTGTAATTTTCTCATCAATTTCTCGATCTTTTTGGATGGGACAATGATGAAATAGGCATAATTGTTTCACTTTTGCATCATGAGCGAGCCTGACTACTTGACTGGTGCAGGAATGTCCCCAGCCAACTTTAGTTTGATATTCATCATCGGAATAGGTGCTATCAATTACTAATAAATCAGCATATTTTACGAAATTCAGTAGTTTATCCACATAGGCTTGATCATACGCTGACGTACCCTTAAGGGGCAGTTCATTATCTGTAACATAACAAAATACTTTATTCTGATAAGTAACACGATATCCTAAGCAAAACCCTGGATGATTTAATCGCATGGTTTGAATATGGATATCATCAATATTGAAAGTTTCTTCTTTTAACCGATGAAACGATATTTGTGCAGACATTTCTTTAATCGTGATTGGATAATGTGGATCCTTCATTTGCCCAAATATCAATTGTTCAAGTGTGGTGTCATCATTACATGCGCCATATATCGCAAATTGATTACCTTTAGAATAGAACGGATCAAAATGCGGTAAAGCATTGATATGATCCCAATGCGGATGCGAAATAAAGACACTTGCTGTGATATTGTTTGAACGGGTTTTCTTAAGATGCTCTGCCAAGCTTTTTATACCGCTACCTGCATCAAAAATGAATAGCTGGTGATCTGCAAACGTTAATGTAACACAATTCGTATTGCCGCCATAAGTGAGCGTTTCATTACCGGGTACTGGCAAATTGCCTCTAAGCCCCCAAAATTGAACTGCTAATACATCTTTTAGCATTTTCGATTTTACCTATGATATTCAATTAACCTCTTTATTATTTAAGATAGCTAAATCGTAAAATAAGTTCCTAGCAGCGTAATTGCACCTGCTGTTTTTGACAGCCGGCATCGATCACTAATTTCATTGGTTCTTAGCTAAACTTTATAAAAGAACATAAGCGACTGTAGTCTAGGGCGAGGAAAACCATGTCATTAAAATCAAAGGCTGCCGTTATTACTGGTTCA
>CAZCXZ010000014.1:34201-42928 GCA_964502705.1 Uncultured Candidatus Berkiella sp.
ATTGGTATGGGTATTGCACATGCATTAGCAAAAGAAGGTGCTAATATTGTTATCAATGGCTTTGGTGAGCGCTCAGATATCGAAGATGAACGCCTCGAACTTGAAAAAACCTACGGTATTAAATGCTTATATCTCCAAGCAGATATGTCCCAACCTGATCAAATTCGACAAATGATCCAAGCCGCTGAAAAGGCCTTTGGCGCAGTTGATATTATGGTTAATAATGCTGGGATACAACATGTGCAAACCATTGAAGAATTCCCAGAAGACAAATGGAACGCGATCGTTGCAATTAACTTATCCTCAAATTTTCATACGATCAAAGCCTGTGTGCCCGGCATGAAAAAGAAGCGCTGGGGTCGCATCATTAATGTGTCATCAGTACATGGCGTTATTGCGTCGCCCTATAAATCGGCATACGTTGCCGCAAAACATGGTGTCGTTGGTTTGACCAAAACCGCTGCGCTTGATTTAGCTGAATTTGGGATTACCGCTAATGCATTATGTCCCGGCTATGTGGATACCCCACTCGTTCGAAAGCAAATTCCTGATCAAGCTAAGCAACATCATATTTCAGAAAATGAAGTGATCCAAAAAGTGCTCTTGAAAGATCATTTTATTAAAGAATTTGTATCGATTGATGATCTGGGCGCCCTTACCGTATTCCTATGTAGCGATGCAGCAAGGATGATTACCGGTCAAGCCTTGTGCATTGATGGCGGCTGGACTGCTCATTAAGGTTCATCATGAAGCATCCTAAACAAAAAACTGTCAACCTCGCGCTGCAAGGCGGTGGGGCGCATGGTGCATTTTGTTGGGGGATCTTAGATTACTTATTAGAAGATGGGCGCTTGCATTTTGAAGGAGTAAGCGCAACCAGCGCTGGCGCTGCAAACGCTGTGGTGCTAGCTCAAGGTCTTTTAAATAATAATTATCAAGAAGCCAGAACCGTGTTACACGACTTCTGGAAAAATATCAGCGCTAAAGGTATCCCTTACAGTTCATTTAAACCCCCTGCTAATCCTGGCTTTCCAAATTTTGGGAATATAGACACTTATAGTCTCGATAATTCACTGCTGTATTATACATTCGACATGATGACAAAAGTGATGTCCCCTTATCAATTTAATCCATTTAATATGAATCCGTTACGCAAAGCACTAGAAGAAACGGTCAATTTCGATGATATACGCCAAAAATCTTCTTTAAAACTCTTTTTATGCGCAACCAATATTGAAACGTGTAAAATTCGTATTTTTAACAATCAAGATGTCACCGTCGATTCAGTATTAGCATCGGCTTGCTTACCTTTTCTGTTCCAAACCGTTGAAATTGATGGCGAACATTTTTGGGATGGTGGTTTTATTGGTAACCCACCTGTATTTCCAATCATTTACAGTTGTACATCACAGGATGTCGTCATTGTGCATATTAATCCCATTAACCGCAAAGGGGTTCCTAAAACGGTTACCGAAATATTAAACCGCGTGAACGAGATCAGTTTTAATTCTTCACTCATGCGGGAAATGCGAGCAATTTCATTTGTCTCTAAGCTGATTGACAATAAAATCATCGCTGCAGATAAAATGAAGAAAATGTTTATTCATTCAATTCGCTCAGACGAGGAAATGGTCACTCATAGTGTATCTAGCAAAATGAATACCGATTGGAATTTTCTAACTTACCTACGCGATAAAGGACGTGATGTCGCTAAAATATGGCTAGATGAAAACTACGACAAGCTGGGTAATTCATCTTCAATTGATCTGGATAAGGAATTCTTGTAGTGCAGACTATGGAGAAAAGCGCTAGCTTTTCTCCATGAGTGAATAGGTTATTCGTCGGTATTCTTTTTCTTCTTAGCTTTTTTATCTGCTTTCTTATCCGCTTTTTTATCATCCTTTTTATCTTTTCGAATGGGTTCTTTCACGACTATTTTGGACTGAACACTTTTAACGCCTTCCACTTCTTTAGCTGATTTTAGCGCCTTTTCGACATCTTCGGTTGCACCCACTTTCCCGGTAAGCGTAACTGCGCCCTTTTTAACGGTAACGTGAATGCCCATATCAGCAAATGAATCTTTTCCGAACAATTTCTCTTTAACGAATTTGTCCCGCACTTGATCAGCTATCTGATTATCGGATGCCGGTTTTGCAGCATTTTCTGCTTTTGGCTCTTTCATCACCGCGGCTAAACTTGTGGGCTCCTGCTCTAAAGCAACCGCATTACCAACAAATAGTGCGCAAATCATGGCCACGCATGTCTTAAGGATTGAAACAGATTTGATCATCGCTAACCTCTATATAAAAAATACGATACTCCACATGATAATCTCGGCATTTTTCGCTATGAGACTAGGTGAATATATAGTCAGCTGCCTTATTCTTAATTTATCCGATGAATACGTTGTATATCCTTGCCAAATATGCAAAGATAGCTACCCAAATTCTTTGAGCTTAAAATGATGTTAACTGCAGAAAAATCTATTCTAACTTGCCCTGTTTGTTCCGATACTCTTCATGCCTATGAAAAATCCTATGCTTGCGAAAATAAGCATACGTTTGATCGCGCAAAACAAGGTTATGTGAATTTATTGCTCTCTAATCAAAAGAAAACAGCACAGCCTGGCGACAACAAAGAAATGGTGAAAAGTCGATTAGACTTTTTAAATCGCGATTATTATTTGCCAATTGTAAAAGCCATTAATTCAGCAATCAGTCGTCGAATGGAAAACTTTACGAACCAAGTACCTCAAATTGCTGATTTAGGCTGCGGTGTTGGCTATTACCTTGCGAAATTAAGACAAGAGCTGCTCGCAAGCTATCCAACAACACAATATTATGGAACGGATATTTCAAAAGAAGCCATTCATTGCGCTAATCAATATGACAAAGCGATTTCATGGTTAGTTTGCAGTAATAAAAATCTCCCTTTTGAATCGGATTCCATCGATGCCGTTTTATCGGTTTTTGCACCACTTTATAATGAAGAAGTACAACGTATTCTCTCCCCTGATGGCAGAGTTTTTGTGGTAACGCCTGCACGTAACCATCTTTTTGAACTAAGACGATTCTTATTCGATGAACTCAAAGAAATCGATGAAGATAAGCTCATTCTAAAAACAGAAGGCTTTTTCGAGATTGAAGAATCGATTGCCATTCATGAAACCATTAAACTGACTTCTAGCGCCGACATTGAGAACCTCTTGAAAATGACACCGTTTTATTGGCGTTCAAGTATGATCAAGAAAGAACTATTGTTTGCCTTAGAAGAGTTAGAAGTGACCATTGATGTAACTGTATGGGTCTTTAAATCGATTGAAGAAAAGGCGTAACTCGTTACTTCTGCTATAACCCAGCACTAGACCCTTATTCAGTTGCGTACTATCACTTATCTTATTTAGTCTATGTTAATAGAAAGCTCATGATGGTCCTAACGCACGATGATGAAACAGTTGCCACAATTAACTGCTGGGTTACTCCTAATTGGACTGGCCGCTTGCGGCAAAGAGTCTCCCCCTTCTGCTACTTCTTTAGCATCGATAAAGTTACCACCTGGTTTTAAAATAAACCTTTATGCCAATGTTCCCAATGCGCGTGGCATGGTTTTAGGTGATAAAGGAACCTTATTTGTTGGCTCCATGAAAGCGGGTAACGTGTATGCCATTAAAGATGGCAAAGTGCTCATTATCGCAAAAGGCTTACAACTGCCAGTGGGTGTGGCTTTTAAAGACGGCTCATTATATGTTTCAGCGGTTGACCGGATATTGCGCTTCGATGATATTGAACAGCACCTACAAAACCCGCCTAAGCCTGTTGTCGTTAATGATACTTTTCCTACTGAAACACACCACGGCTGGAAATTTATTGCTTTTGGGCCTGATGGGTGGCTTTACGTACCCGTAGGCGCACCTTGCAATGTTTGTGTTTCGACCGACCCCCGATTTGGCACCATCATGCGCATGAAAGCCGATGGCTCAGATCCTGAAATATTTGCGGAAGGTGTTCGAAATTCGGTAGGGTTCGACTGGGATCCCAAAACGAAAGATCTCTGGTTCACCGATAATGGCGCCGATTTAATGGGAAATAATTTCCCGCCGGATGAATTAAATCATGCACCTAGAAAAGGCATGGATTTTGGCTTTCCTCATTGCCATGGAAATTCCGTTGCAGATCCGGAATATGGCAAAGGTCTCAATTGTGCAGCATATACCCCAAGCACGGTACAACTAGGCCCGCATGTTGCTCCTTTGGGGATGCGCTTTTATACCGGTACAATGTTTCCTGCAAGTTACCATGGAAAGATTTTTATTGCAGAACATGGTTCATGGAATCGTGATACCCCTATCGGCTATCGTATCACCGTTGTCGATCCGCTCCATCCCAAACAAAGTTACGACATCTTTGCTGAAGGTTGGCTCCAGGGTTCTAAAGCCTGGGGAAGACCGGTTGATGTGCTTGTTATGCCTGATGGATCAATGCTGGTGTCAGATGATACGGGTAACGCGATTTACCGCATCACTTATCAGAAGTAACTGATTGGCGGCTATCACCGTAAGCCTGACGAAAATAAGGCAATTTTGATTCCACTGGAAAAAATTTCTGTAAATTTTCAAGGGTCTTAAAATTGGTTATACCATAAGGCGCATATTTTGCACGTTGTTCTGACCAGGTCATGTTCTCACCGCTGTAATCAATTTCATGCCACTCTCTTCCAATAATATGAGAAGTGTTTTCATCAAAAGCAGCGATATCTTTAACATGGTATTCAGAAGGCACATTTTGTAAATACGTTGCCATTTTTTCTGCTTCAACAGGGTTTAATCCCCTTATTTGTATCGCAATAAGCAATTCTAATGTGGTCTTGGGAAGTTGCTTTTGCAAGATTTCGAGCTGATTCAGATTATTAGCCTTTGGCGAATTTAAAAAAACGAGTAGAGATACTACGTTTTGTTCACTCAGATTCATTTTTCGCTCAGCTTGTGTTTGGCGATCCGTAACGATTTTACTCAGTGCAGACCATTTCTCAGGTAAGACAAGCTCGTTAGCAAAGCAATTCATGTTGCATAACACCAAACCAATCAACAGGTATTTCATTATTTTCATCATAGACATTGATATTACTTCCCAATTTAAGATTTTAGTTTGCTGGCTGATTGTAAGACAACATACGTTACGGCAATATAGAGCCATAACCTACCTAAAGGCAAACAAGATGATTTCAATACGCAAAGCCAATGACCGTGGACTAACAGAGATTGACTGGCTTCATAGCCAACATACCTTTTCATTTGGTAACTATTATGACCCAGCGCAAATGGGGTTTGGCGTATTACGTGTTATCAATGAAGACAGCGTTAAGCCCAGCAAAGGTTTTGGCACTCATCAGCATCACGATATGGAAATTATCTCCTACGTCATTTCTGGTGCGCTCTCGCACAAAGACAGCATGGGAACGGGCTCTATTATCAAGCCTGGCGAAATCCAACGCATGTCAGCAGGCATAGGCGTTGCGCATAGCGAGTTTAATGCCTCATCAACTGAACCTGTCCATTTTTTACAGATCTGGATCCAGCCTTCAAAGAAAGGGTTAACCCCCAGCTATGAACAAATCACACTGCCACCTAATCCAAAAAATGCATTAATGCTGATTGGATCGCCCCAGGGCGGCAAAAACGCAATTAAGATCCACCAAAACGTTAATTTATATCTGGGTTGTTTGACAGCAAGCAATAATCTTAGCCATCCCTTAAAAAATTCAGGTTGGCTTCAGGTACTCAAGGGCCAAATAACCCTTAACAACCACCCTTTACAAAAAGGGGATGGCGCAAAAATTGAAAATGAAGCTTTACTCAATATTAATTGTTTAAACGATGCTGAATTTCTATTGTTTGATTTGGATATTACATGAAAAAATCGTTGACATGGATTAGTCTACTTTTATTTAACGTCAATGCTTTTAGCATTGAGCAAACGTTCGATTTAACGGTGCACAGCAAAGACGTTAATTTCGCTGACAAAAATATGTGCGGCCTTGCAGTTAATCATCAAATTCCTGGCCCCACTTTGCGTTTTAAACAAGGCGATAACGTTACTATCAATGTACACAATCAATTAACAGAACCCACTGCCATGCATTGGCATGGGATCATTCTTCCTTGGCAAATGGATGGTGTATTAGGGATAACGCAATCAGGCATTAAACCTGGTGAAGAATTTCAATATCGATTTACGGCATTACAATCGGGTACCTATTGGTATCATGCACATGCAGGATTACAAGAACAACAAGGAATTTATGGCGCGCTTATCATTGACCCACTAACGCCACCTTCATACCATTACACAAAGGATTATGTCATTGTCTTATCGGATTGGATCAACACAAATCCTAAACAGGTACTGGCTAATTTAAAAAAAGAAGGTGATTACTATTCACCGCGATTCCCGATGCAACCTTCTCTATCACGTTTTATTAAAGACTATCGAACCGCGGATCTCAAAGAGCGCAAGCAACTGGTGGCCGATTATAAAATGATGCAACAAATGCGCATGAGTATTTATGATATTGCTGATGTAGCTTATGATGCACTTCTATTAAATGGACACACTCAAGCAAACCCATGGCTTGGTAACGTAGAAATCGGCGATATTGTGCGCTTAAGGTTTATCGGCGCCGGTGGAAGTAGCATTTTTCATGTTAAAATGCCTAATACGCCAATGGAAATGATTCATATTCAAGGTAATGATGTCGAACCGTATATTGTCAGTGATTTTACCATAGCCCCCGGTGAAACTTATGATGTTTTAGTTAAAATCCAAAATGAAAGTCCAGCGATTATTTATGCTGAATCGCTTGATCAGGTCGGTAAAGTTTATGGTGCATTAGTTTCAGAAAACCAATCCTGCATCAATTACCAAGCGATCACCGCTTTTGCTGCACCTGTTCCCGTTACTAGAGAAATGATGACTTATGGCATGATGCATCATAATCACAGTGGCTCACATGACATGAATAATATGGCGAGTCATCAAATGTCCGGACATAAAATGACAGGACTCAAAGAAACCAGCCAAATTGCGAAAACCAAATACCGCAAAGTAAAAGCACTTGTTGCGACTAACGATCCTAATAAGCCTGTTGATCAAACCATCAATATGACACTAGATGGTTGGATGGATCGTTATATATGGTTTATTAATGGCGTGCCTGAACATGAAGCAAAACCAATTATTTTTGAGAAAAACAAACGCTATCGTTTAGTTTTTAAAAATACTTCAATGATGCATCACCCTATGCACATACATGGACACTGGTTTATTGTGCGAAGTGGACACGGTGCTTATGATCCACTGCTGCATACCATTGATATGCCGCCGGGAGCCACGATTATTGCTGACGTAGACACCGATGCCAGTGGACAGTGGCTTTTTCACTGCCATTTGCTTTATCACATGATGACCGGCATGTCGCGCGTATTTCAATATTCTAGCCTCATTGAACTAGCAAACTGTAAAACCTCACCTCAAAATGAAGTCGAATTATCTAATTATCATAATCGACCGATTGTGCGAGTAGATGAATTGAGCCCCATTGCAAAAGCGATGGTGAAGCATCCCATGGCGCATCCCCATGGCTTTTATTATTCAAATTACATTAAAGCGGGATCTGATCCATTTCATAACGTACAGCGTTTTACATTCAAAGGCCTATATGGCCCAGATTACCGCAAAATCGAACTGTTTGTTAATGATGCCGAGGTCAAAAAAGGCAGAATTGAAAATGCCGATCTTGACATCTTTTACTGGCATTTAATTGATCAGTTTTGGTCAGTAAAAGCAGGCGTGAATTACTTTTATCGCCCAGCAAGCACACCCTATTGGCAGCCGGGAATCGGGATTGAAGGGTTAATGCCTTATTTTATTGAAACCGACACAAGAGCTTATTATCATAATGGCAGTTTCAAATTTGATCTGGAATTTGATCGCGAAACACAAATTACCAACAATTTCTTTATCGGGTGCGGTATTCGCAGCATTATCGCAACTAAAACGCTTCTGGATGATGAAATCGGCAGTGGGTTAAATCAAATGCGCTATCTGCTAACTCCCTTTTACAGAATCATGCCTGGGATGAATGTGTTTGTAGAATATGAACATGAGCGTGATCATGGTGTACTGAGGCATATTAAGCGCGAAGAAAATGAGTCAATAATCCAAAATACTGTTACATTTGGTATTGCTATACTATTTTAATCAGTGAAACTCAGCTACAGTATTTAGAAACATCTTAAAATTGCGCGATGCAAAATGAATAAGGACATTCAATGAGCAAAAACCACCCTGCGGTCTCACCAAGGGAGCGAATAGACTGTTTTTATAACGTGCTTGCAGGCGGCCCTAGATTAAAGCTATTAGAATCCGCTATGGATCTAGGATTAGTAGAGCTCATCGGCTTAGATGGATGCCTTACGCAAGAGCAGATTATCTCTGCTTTAGAATTATCGCCACATCGCGCTACAAAATGGCTGTATTTATTGAGCAGCGAAAATTTTTTGATTGAAACACGCTCTAAAGATAACAGTACTTATCTCTATACCTTAGGACCTCTGCTGCGAACCATGTCAAATGATCGCACATCCTGGTGGTTCTTTAAGCAGTTTGTAGATTCCTGGCGATATATGGAATCAGAAAGCATTGTCAACCTCGTAAAAGGTGGTGTGGTGGC
>CAZCXZ010000015.1:0-25621 GCA_964502705.1 Uncultured Candidatus Berkiella sp.
TGATTCTGTTCGGTTTAATTCTCATCGAGAAAATGGCTGCTCTAAAAATTTATTTGAAAAAGCAAAGGTGGCACGTAAGGAATTGCGAAAGGCCTGTCAACAACATCCGATTGGACGAGCCTATTTATTGCGTATTGAGATGAAGCGAGAGCCTTTAAAGGTAAAAAGTAAATCATCTCTATAATATTATACAAGCTGCAACATTACGTTCTTCTGCTGCAAGTACCGTGTAAGTAAAACAAGCCCGTCTTGAATCCATGAACTCTACACCAATGCCTTTTAACCATAAATCTTGTAACAAATCATCGTTAGGGATCATCAAGGTGTCACCTGTGCCCAACAGCACAATATCCGGCTTATTATCAAATAGCGGTGTAAAATGTGATGCATTTAGCGCAGACAAGGAGACTGCCCCCCATGGATGAATCAAGGTATGGGGCCTAACAATCAGGCTTTGCTCGTAGCACACCGTGTTGATCCAGACTTTGCCTGGCTCATAACGTTGAATTTGGTAGGTGGCGGCGCTTTCATCTTGCTGTATGATCATGGATTAGAATTTAGTCTTCAGTTTCGTTAAAGCATATACTAGCAGATGGCCTGCATAACTTATAATTTCGTTGTAAAAGCTATGAATCAAACTAAATGCGTAAAATAGTCACCCTGTATACCCCCGATCTTCTTGAGCGTGTTAAGTGGTTAGCCGGTCACGGTGCCCCATTACCTAGTGAGGGGTTAGCGTTGTGGCTATCGAAAGGTAAGCAGGTTAACAGCGAACCGCTTTTCAAGGGTGCCTATCCGTTATCAACGGCAGCATTGCTCGCAACTGCCAAGGGTTATCCCAAGGGCATGCCCTATTGTTTGGCATCACCAATTCTCTGTCATGCTGACCAACAAACGGTCTATATCATTGATAAGGCACAACTCGATCTAGCAGAAGAGCATTCGATGGTCGCTACCTTAAATCAATTCTTGCAAGAAGATGATATCCAGCTTGAGATATTAAACGATGGCTTATGGCTTTTTTCGATGAAGCATCATACCGAGGTTAATTTTAGCGATATTTCAACAGTTGCTGGTAAAAGCATGGGACGCTTCTTACCGACTGGTAAGGATGCAGTTTATTGGCGTCGATTGTTAACCGAATGCCAAATGTTACTTTCGCAAACAGTCAGTGTGTGGTTTTGGGGGAATGGTATTGATAATGTTCAACTCACGACACCATTTGATGCGGTGTTTACGAACGATGCTATTTTGCAAGCGCAAGCATTTAACGCGGGTGTGAATAGGCAAGCAATGCCTGCGCACTATGGTGATTTACAGCTGAATACCGCCAACCCTTTATTGGTGGATAGGCGTTTTGCAATCAATTCGGATCTTGGACCTGCAGAAAGCTTGTCTGAATTGCGCCAATTTGAACAAGCATGGATTGAGCCTTTATTGGCTGATCTGCAACAAGGCAGGGTGGATTCGCTCACATTAGTGGTAGACGCACAAACAAGCTATACGCTTAAAAAATCTCAACTACGCTTTTTTTGGCGTAAATTAAAGCCTTTAACGGCTTTCTTCACTTAAAGGGATTATCAAAATTAATGACAACTAAAGCTTTACCGCTAGCCAAAGTCATTCGACGTGTGGTGAATGAAGAACGTGAAAAAGCCGCACAGCATGAAGGCTTAGATCCTGTTTTGGCCAAAATTCTTGCCTCAAGACCAACATTATTAACGGAATCGGTGCGCGAGATGCTCTCGCCTAAGTTAAAAATGCTTGATCCGCCGCACACTTTGCCAGACATTGATAAGGCAGTATTACGAATTGTACGTGCATTTGAATTGGGTGAAGTGATTGGTATTGAAACCGATCACGACTGTGATGGGCAAACTAGCCACGCTGTGTTGCATTCAGCTTTAGTGCATATTTTCGCGCACCCAGAAGAAAAAGTACGTTCTTACATTGGGCATCGATTAAAAGAGGGCTATGGCTTATCTCATTCAGTCGCCATGCGTATTTTGGCAGATGAACCCAGGCCATCACTTGTTATCACTGCTGATAATGGCTCGTCAGATGAGGCACAAATAGCGCTATTAAAAAATGCGGGTATTGATGTGATTGTGACCGATCACCATGAAATCCCTGTAGAAGGGATACCACAAACCGCTTATGCCGTGATTAGTCCAACACGCGAAGACAGCCAATATCCCGATCGCTGTATTGCTGGCTGTATGGTTGCTTGGTTACTGATGGCAGCGGTAAGAAATCATTTAGTGAGTCGAACAAAAAAGCAATACGCGAGTTTGGCGGAATGTTTAGATTTTGTTGCCGTAGGAACAATAGCAGATTGCGTGAGTGTGGCCCGCAGTAAAAATAACCGAGCGATTGTTGCTTATGGCATGAAGCTTATTCAGCAAGGTTTACGTCCTTGCTGGCGTGCTTTATTGCCGACAATGTCGTCACCGTTGTCATCAGAAGATCTCGGATTCAAAATTGGCCCACTGTTAAACAGCGATGGTCGATTAGCTTGTGCTTTGGGTTCGGTGAGTTTTTTGCTTGCTAAAACCGATAAAGAAGCCAAGGAATGGGTAGAGCATTTGCGATTACAGAACACCGAACGAAAAAGCATTCAAGATGCGATTACCCAAAAGGCGATCGAAGAAGCTTTACGACAATATGCCCAGCAAAAAAGCAGCCTGTGTATCTTTTTAGAAGAGGGCCATGCTGGTGTGCATGGCATCAGTGCGAGCCGTGTTAAAGATGCCTTTGGGCGACCGGTGATTATTTTATGTCCCAAACAAGACGAGCCCAACGTCTTAACAGGATCAGCGCGCGCGGTAGAGGGAGTGCACTTACGTGAGGCACTACAAGCCATTCACGACAACAACCCGAATGTTTTGATTAAATTTGGTGGACACCAAGCCGCTGCAGGGTTAACGATTCACCGAGATAAACTGAGCCTATTTTCGCAAGCGTTTGAGAATGCTATCCAAGAGCAAATTGAAGCCAGCCGATTAGGTCCCGTTGTATGGTCAGATGGCGAACTTCCTGCTGAGTCCATAACGGTACCGTTTGTTAAACAAATGCTGGATAGCTTAGAGCCGTTTGGACGAGAATTTGAGCCGCCATCCTTTGAGTTGCAAGGGCAGATTGTGAGTGCCAGTGTCATGGGCCAGACCAAAACCCACTTGAAGTTAGGGCTATCCGTCGAAGAACTTTGGTTTGAGGCAGTGTGGTTTAATAGCTGCGATCCCAATGAGCCTTTGCCGGTGAAAGCAGGCGATACCGTTAAAGTTGTCTATGTGCCGAAAGTGCAGACTTTTAGAGGGCAAATGAAGCTCTCTTGCCAGATAGTGCACTTAGAAGTATTCTAACTAAGTGATTGGCTTGTAGGGGACGGCCTCCGTGCCGTCCCGGGCAGACACA
This sequence comes from Uncultured Candidatus Berkiella sp., assembly GCA_964502705.1. Classification (GTDB taxonomy): domain Bacteria; phylum Pseudomonadota; class Gammaproteobacteria; order Berkiellales; family Berkiellaceae; genus Berkiella. The sequence continues at coordinate 3,415 of CAZCXZ010000015.1, forward strand.
GAGGTCTGCCCCTACATAGTAGGATTTCAGGTAAATTCTTGTATAATCAGCCTATTTTTGATATTCGAAATAAGATCGATCGTGGAAATTGCACCGTTACAAACGCTTTTAAAAGACCTCAGTAAAAGACTGGATGATCTTCGGGGGTATCTTTGACTTTGACGAAAAACGTGAGCGTTTAGAGGAAGTCAGAGGTTTATTGGAAGAACCGGAAGTTTGGAAAGATCCAGAACAAGCACAAACACTCGGTAAAGAACGCGTCCAACTCGAAAAATTGGTCAATACCTTATCTCAAGCGCAATCAAGCGTCGACGATGCTCAGGATCTTTTACAATTCGCCAAAGACGAAGATGATACGGCTAGTTTTGAAGAGCTCGTGGCAGAAGGTGATAGATTGCAACTCATCGTTGAAGAATTAGAATTTCAACGCATGTTCTCAGGTGAACTGGATGCCAATGATGCCTATGTTGAAATACAATCTGGCTCTGGTGGCACCGAAGCGCAAGATTGGGCAGAAATGCTTCTTCGCATGTATTTGCGTTTTGGGGAGCGCAAAGGCTTTACCCTAACCTTACTCGAAGCTTCTGCTGGTGAAGTCGCAGGTATCAAAAGCGCCACCATTAAAGTGGAAGGCGAATATGCTTATGGTTGGTTAAGAACGGAAACGGGTGTTCATCGCCTTGTGCGTAAATCTCCCTTTGATTCAGGTAATCGTCGTCATACCTCATTTGCTGCTTTATTCGTTTCACCCGTTATTGACGACAAAATAGATATTGTGATTAACCCTGCAGATTTACGCGTTGATACTTATCGCGCAAGTGGAGCAGGTGGTCAGCATGTGAATCGAACTGATTCTGCGATCCGTATCACACACGTTCCCACGGGCATCGTTGTACAATGCCAGAGTGATCGTTCCCAGCATAAAAACCGTTCGCAAGCGATGCAGCAGTTGCGCGGTAAACTTTATGAACTTGAAATGCGTAAACGTCAAGCTGAACAAAATGCGATGGAAGAAACAAAATCTGACATCGGCTGGGGAAGTCAGATCCGTTCTTATGTGCTTGACGATTCACGGGTAAAAGATTTACGAACCGGAGTAGAAACCTCCAATACGCAAGGCGTATTAGATGGCAACCTATTAGAACAATTCATTACAGCCAGTTTAAAAAGTGGGTTATAACATGACAGAAGAAGCGCTTAAAGTAGAAGATCTTAATGAACAACTCTTGAATCGCCGTGAAAAATTAAAGCAAATTCGCGAGAAGGGTAATCCTTTTCCCAACGACTTTCGACGTGATGCGTTTGCCGGAAAACTGCATGAACAGTATGATGCATTGGAAACCGCTGATTTAGAAGCGAAAGCGATTAAAGTAAAAATGGCGGGCCGTATCATGACACGTCGTCATATGGGTAAAGCCAGTTTCTTTAATTTGCAGGAAATGTCTGGCTTAATGCAAGTTTATGCCAAAATGGAAGAACTGCCAGAAGGTGTTTATGAAGAATTTAAACACTGGGATTTGGGCGATATCGTTGCGGTTGAAGGCGTATTATTTAAGACCAAAACCGGTGAATTATCGGTCAAAGCCAAAAATTTGAAATTGCTCACTAAAGCTTTGCGACCCTTGCCTGAAAAGTATCATGGATTAACTGATCAAGAAACACGTTATCGTCAGCGTTATTTAGATCTATTATCTAATGATTCCACACGTGATGTATTCAAAGCGCGAATAAAAATCATTCAAATTATTCGTGACTATCTGAATGACAGAATGTTTCTTGAAGTAGAAACGCCGATGATGCAACCTATACCAGGTGGTGCTGCTGCACGTCCCTTTATCACACATCATAATGCGTTGGATATGCAGCTCTTTTTGCGCATTGCTCCAGAGCTCTATTTAAAGCGCTTAGTGGTCGGTGGTTTTGAACGTGTGTATGAAATTAATCGTAATTTTCGAAACGAAGGGGTTTCAACCCGTCATAATCCTGAATTTACCATGCTGGAATTCTACCAAGCCTATGCCGATTACCATGAACTAATGGATTTAACTGAAGATCTGTTACGCACGATCGCTAACAAATTATTAGGCACGACGACCATTACTTATCAAGGCGATACCTATGAGCTAGGAAAACCTTTTGCGCGAATGACGGTAAAAGAAGCTATTTTAAAGCACAATCCTAGCTTGAGTGCCGCTGATTTAGAGAGTCGTGAAAAATGTGAAAGCTATGCGAAGCAACTTGGCCTTACTATCAACAAAGATCATGGCATGGGTAAACTTCATATTGAAATCTTTGAAGAAACGGTTGAATCTAAGCTAATTCAACCCACCTTTATCACTGAATATCCAACAGAAGTGTCACCGCTTGCGCGTGCCAGCAATGACAACCCTGAGGTTACCGACCGATTTGAATTTTTCTTAGGTGGCCGCGAAATTGCCAATGGTTTCTCTGAGTTAAATGATGCTGAAGATCAAGCCGCGCGTTTTAAAGCACAAGTCGCGAATTTTGAAGCGGGGGACGCCGAAGCCATGCATTACGATGATGATTTCGTGACCGCTTTAGAGCATGGTTTACCACCGACTGCGGGTGAAGGGATTGGGATCGATCGTTTAGTGATGTTCTTTACCGATTCGGCTTCAATCAGGGACGTGATATTGTTCCCACATATGCGCGCCAACTAAATAGCTATTGTAGGGGACGACCTCTGTGTCGTCCCGGACTAGCACAGAGTACATGGCCGACACAGAGGTCGGCCACTACAATATCGTGATTAAGCTTTGAAGAGGGTTTCTGCTGCTTGCAACGGTTCCTGAAATTCAGGTCGCATCAAGAGATCTTCTTCAGGATCAAGTCCTAATCTTGCAAACGCTGGGATTTCTTGTTTATTAATTGATGCAAGGGGATGCATGCTACCAGCCAGAACGAGGATTTTAGCCACTAACACCACATCAGCAAGATCGGCTTTAGGAATTTTGCGATAATATTGTGTCATGTTCTGTGGCACGCAAGCGATGTTGCCTGGAAATTGCCAGGAATTCAAAATGGCTTCACCAAGTTTAGCGTAGTGGTTTTGGATTAATTCATCGAGCACGGTAAGATTTTTCATCAACTCAGGCTGTGTTTCAGCATAGGTGAGAATGGGCAAGATACCTATTTCATGCAATAAACCTGCAAGCATCGCTTCATCAGGCGGTAACAGTTTCGTGTGGCTGGCAATAACGTAAGAAGTTGCCGCAATTTGTCCGCTGTGTTTCCAAGCATCTTTGAGTTTTTGTTCGATATATTTATTCTTTGCCAAGAAGAGTTGTTCCATTGCTAAACCGAGCGCCATATTGGATACGAATCTCACACCAAGCCGGCTAATGGCATTTTCAAGACTATTAATAGTGACGCGACCACGTACCAGCGGACTATTCGCAAGTCGGATCACACGCGCTGTGAGGGCAGGGTCTTTGCCAATAATGTTATCGAGTTCTTCGATGGTCACATAAGGATTTTGATTGAGTTCCTGAATGGCCATGGCCACTTCAGGCTGTGTTGGCAGCGGGAGGCGGTTTCGTTCGATGGCTTCTAATAAATCCATAAAAAACGTTGCCGAAGCATTGAGTGATAAATCCATGAATCTGACTCCAAACTGCACACTACTGTATAAGATACTGTGGTTGCTGTGTGACGAACCCTTAATACGATAAGTCTAGACGATGAAGTTTTGGTCCATCAGCTTTCTTGAAGCGAATTTTTTCAAAATCAGCATATTGTTCATCAAGAACAATTAATAATTCAAAACCCTCGTCACTGGGGGCAGATCGAACCACAATCCCTGGTGCTTCATTGGGTGCATCAATAATAGGTAGCAGATCACCTGGATAAGGTACCTCTGTCATTTTAGGCAGCAAGGCGCGATACATATGACGTTTGATTTTGCCTTTGTAGTGCATGCGGGCAATGATCTCTTGTCCTAGATAACAGCCTTTATCTAAGCTAATGCCTTTGAGATCCATCAAGTTGGCGTGATGAGGAAGCAGCACATCTTGCGTTTCTGGATAAATGGTTGGGATCCCGGCTTCAATATCGAGTCGTTCCCATACTTCATCGTTGATTGAAACGGTATTTGTTGAATAATTAGCTGCAAATTTTTCAGCGAATGTTGTTGGAACAATGATTTCAAAACGAGGTGTTACCCCTGGAATGCGGCAAATAATGTATTGCTCACGCGCTAAGCAGCCGCCGATAGGTAAATCTACTGCGTTTAACAACGAAGGTGCGCCCGTTCCGACTAAACCAAACACGGTATAATCGTTGGCTTCATTCAACGTCACTTTGGAAAAAATGGCATATTTTTTAAGGTTAGTGACGGCAAGGGGTAATAAGGCTTTAGGCGTTAATAACAGAAAAGCGTCGTTGGGTGAGCTCGTGATCTTAATTAACCGAAAGACAGATTGCATACGGCCTTTTAAATTACAATGTGCAGCCAGTTGACTCATGCTGGTGGTGACGTTTTTGAGATTCACCGTCAATTGACCTTGCAAAAAGGTTTCTGCATCAATGCCAGTGACAGCAATGAGACTGGTTGATAAAAGTTGACCAAAACCTAAATCGGTTTGCCATTTTGTGTGCATAGACATATCTTCTTGTATGGTATATTACGCGAATTATATACCAATCTTATTCATAATAAAATTGTTATTTGGCTGACAAATCATGTTTGAAAAAGTCAACGAAATTTTACATTTCTGGTTTGGTTCAGATAAGCAAAACTACTTAGCCAATGCCGCTATGTGGTGGAGTGCAAAACCTGAAATCGATCTGGAAATTAGTAATCGCTTTGCAAAAGTGCATCATCTTGCTGCGAGCGGTGAACTTGATGCCTGGCTGAATCAACCTTTGTCGTGTTTGGCCTATATCATTTTACTCGATCAGTTTTCACGGCATATTTATCGAAATACCCCCTTAGCCTTTTCTCAAGATGCGCGTGCTAGAGCCGCATGTGTGCGTGGTAGGGAACATAAACTGGATAAAGAATTGCATATTGTGCAACGGCAATTTTTTTATATGCCGTTAGAACATTCAGAAGATCTCAACGATCAAAAGCTTTGTTTAGCCTTGATGAAACAGTTGGTTCAAGAAGCTAAAGAGCATCATTTATCGTATTTACAAGCGATGGAACAAGCCTTTGATTATGCTGAGCAGCATTACGATATTATTCGCAATTTCCATCGATTTCCACATCGTAATGCCATTTTAGAGCGTGAAAACACGCAAGAAGAAATGGTTTTTCTCACATTACCGAATAGTTCATTTTAAAAGCGAGCAATTTGTGCAGGAACTTAACAGAATAAAACGTGAAAAACTGCGTTGGGCATGTCGACGAGGCATGTTAGAACTTGATTTATTTTTAGTACCCTTTTTTGAAAATGTTTATGATACCTTTAGCCATGAAGATCAAGAGCATTTCAGCGAAATGCTCTGTCATACCGATCCTGAATTGCTAGGATGGTTTATGGGACATAATGATCCCGTTGATCCCAATATTTTGAAACTTGTGATTAAAATTCGTGAATTCAGGCACCAGTATAATTTTACAGCCCTCTAAGTGGTTACAGCGATGGATCTTGATGCTTGTGGGATTCGCGTTATTTTGTTCGTTCTATGCGTTGCCTCTGCTCGGGGCAATTTGCTTTGTGCCAGCGATGTTATTTTATGGCCGCCACTGTTTGCAACAACACGCTTGGCGTAACTCAGAAAATGCCATTCTTGCGATGCATTATCTAGAAGATGCGCAATATTGGACATTACATACTGCCAAGCAGCGATGGCGCGTTCGCTATAATGGCATGGCTTTTCGCAGCACCTACCTTTGTATTGCGACCTTTATCAGACTTAAAGATAAGCGTAGTCTCACGGTTTTAATCCCAAAAGATGCAACCACACCGCAACAATACACGCCATTGCTAGCGAAGCTGTGGTTTTGACGGCATATAGATCCTGCGCTTGGAGCCGATAACCTAACCAATGGTGGTTATCCGAATTTCTTTGAGGTGTCATGCGCGAGCGTGTAGAGCCTGGTAAACGCATCAATGCTGATTCTGAACTTGTTGATCAAGTACGGCATGGCGATAAGCAAGCATTTGATTTATTGGTGCAAAAGTACCAATTCAAAATTTTGAAGCTTGTCAATCGGTATGTAAATGATCCGAGTGAAGCGATGGATGTTGCCCAAGAATCCTTTATTAAAGCCTATCGCGCGCTAGATAAATTTAGAGGCGACAGTGCTTTTTATACTTGGTTGTATCGCATAGCGATTAATACAGCCAAAAATCATGTGGTCTCGCAAAGCCGCCGTATCATCGAAACCGATGTTGAAACGGTTGATATGGAGCAAACGCTGACTAAAGCCAACCTAAAAGATTATTCCGCACCAGAAAAAATACTATTAGATGACGAAATTGAGCATGCAGTCTATGAAGTGATTGCGCATTTGCCTAAAGAATTGCGGACAGCCATTACCTTAAGAGAACTGGAAGGTATGAGTTATGAAGAAATAGCAGGTATCATGGCTTGCCCAGTGGGTACAGTTCGTTCTAGGATATTCAGAGCACGCGAAGCCATTGAGAGACGGATCAAGCCACTATTGAATGAAACTTAAGGAGAAGTAATATGGTGTCAAAGGATGTTAATGACAATCAAGAGAGTCTTTTTGAGTCAATTTCTGCTTTAGTCGATAACGAATTATCTCCCTGTGAAGAATCCGCTTTAATGTCACAAATCAAAGCCGATGGAACCCTATTAGAAAAATGGCGTCATTTTTATATTATTAAAGCCATTATGCGCAAACAAGTTAAATTGGGTTTAAGTACGGATGAGTTTGTGAGTAAAGTTATGGTGCATTCAACAGGTGTCGCATTTGAAATGATCGAAGAAGGCAAGAAGCCCCAACACTAGCACGTCCATAAATGAAACCCCTGCATTCGCCATGCATAACATGGCAAATCTTTCTCTTTGTAAATATTTTTGTAATCATTTTTAATATTCGAAGTTAATTTGCTTGTTGTGAATTTACTCAGATGTTAATATTAAGTTTCATCAAAATAGTTAGAGTTATAGCTACCAAAATAATAAGCCCACAGCAAAATATTGATGGGCAGGGGCCAAGATGCGCGCATTATTGCTTACTTCACAAATCGAACTACCAGGCACTTCATTTAAACCCAAACACCATATCCATTATGACTATCACGCAAGTCAGAATGGATTATTATCTGGTTGTGATAAGTTACCAAATGATTTAAAAATTGATACGCTCTTATTTACGGGTACACATGGTAATTTTAATGGCACTGCGCGCTTAAATGGTATCCCCGAAGCGGACGTGGTTCGCTTAGCTGATGGCTTGCAACGTAAAAACAAGAGTAGAGTTAAAAATATTGTCTTTGATTGTTGTGATAGCGCCTATTTCGTTCCACACTTTAATAATATTCTTGATGACGAAGGTGTTGTGTATTGCAACCTTTCAGATGGTAGGCTGCATATTATTCTTGATTTTTTGAGTGACTATCAAACATATAAAAAACTTACCATAGGGATTGTACTTTTTAACATTGTTTCTACGATGGCAAAATCAGATGCTATTATTAAAAGTGACATGATAGATGACTATGTCATTTCTTATCCTGCGATTTATTTGAAAAAGAGCAATACCCTTTATTATCATGGGCAAGCCGATCAGCGTTTGATTGATAATTTAAAAAGTAAAAAGATAACTGTCGTAGAAATTCCCGTTCTTAATGACTATTTAGATAAGCTTTTGCAATCTGAAACACCAATAGAAGAGGAACTTGATACACTAACGCTAACGAATAATGGCTTATCAGATTGGTATGATTTAAAGCAGAATTTGCTGCTACTTGAGGACAAACCAAGTGCATTTTCTGATACTGAACTCAAGATGAAGTTATTAGCTCTTTTTGAAAAGCATTTCAAAGATAAAGAAAAAATGTCGGTTGAGCAATATACGAAAATTCTTTTCCCTTTGGCTAAAAGGCTAGCGAAAGAGGGATTAAATCCGATTCGTATTTTAGCGATGGCAGCTTGTCAATACCGATTAGGTTATGAGAACGACGCAGATATTGATATATTTAGCGAAGCCATTTCACAAGTATTGCAAGTAGAATTTGCTACCAATTTATTACAAATCGAATTAACCAGCGAATTAGAGAAAACACCTAAACCCACCGCATTGCAATTGAAAAACATTGAAGATCATTTGAGAAAATATGGCAAAGTGATTTTAGGTGATAAATTTCTACAGCCATTAGAGTGCATTATCCAAAAAATATTACCAAAAGTGTCAGAAATTCCTAGTATGCAAGCGCGAAGTGAAAGCAAGCCAATAGATGTTAAAGCGCCGAGAGTAACAAAGCCTATTGAAATGAATTGGTTAAAAGCATTACTACGGGCGTCTTTCGCAGGCTTTATGTTGGCTATTTGCTTATATTTTGCGCCATTGGTGGGTATTTCACTTAGCTTCTATACCCTAGGTATAGCGGCAGTGGCATTTAGCTGCCTACACTTATTGATAGATATCCTTGTATTTAATACAAAAACAGATCGGTTAAATCACTACGTTAAAAATGACATTTCAACGATAAACGAAGAAAAGCTGAAGTGCTTTATGGAGGGGGCTTCTACTACGCTTAGTAGCACGATGGCAGATACCTTCAATTATCGTACTTGGTTATACATGCAAGATTACTATGCAGGGATTGCAGCAACCCAGAGCAATCGCAGTGAATTAATTGAATCTGTACAAAAATGCCACTTAATACAATGAAGTACACGCATCAATGCCTGCTATTTAGCATTTAGGGCATATATCCAGCCCTTTTTCCCTCAAAACTGAATATACGTGTTGTTTATTTAACTAACATGCGAGTGATATAATAGGTCATTGGAACCTATTACACACTTTTGAATGGAATCCACAAAACAACAATGATAAATGCTGTTCCCGGGGGAGCAGGTGGAGATAACCATGAATCATTTATATAAACCGCGTTTTGCGGCAACCGCTCTACTATTTGGCTCCGTTTTTTTTGCACAAACTGTATTGGCAACGAATCCTGATTTTTCCCCTATTGTTGATAAAGCGGGCAAGTCCGTTGTAAATGTTATTACCACTAAAGATGAGCCTACGAAATTGGTTCCAGACAATGTACGTCAGGATCTAGAAGGCACACCGTTAATGGAACTTTTAAAACAAATGTATGGTGAAAAATTAGAAGAAAAATTGTCAGGCAAAGGCCCAAGCTTGGGTTCTGGCTCTATTATCTCCGCTGATGGCTATGTGGTGACGAATTTCCATGTCGTTGAAGGCGCTAACAAAATTGTTATACGCCTAAAAGATAGAAGAGAATATCCTGCTGTGTTAGTGGGTAGCGATGGCGGTACAGATCTTGCGTTATTAAAAATTGAAGCTGAAGATTTGCCATTTTTGCCCTATTCAGACCCAAATTCAGTCAAAGTAGGCCAATGGGTGATTGCCATTGGTGCACCATTTGGTTTTGAAAATTCCGTAACGGTGGGTGTTATCAGTGCTTTAGGAAGGAGCCTTGGCCAAGAACGTTATGTGCCTTTTTTACAAACCGATGCGGCAATTAACCCTGGTAACAGTGGTGGACCCTTATTGAATGAAAAAGGTGAGCTCGTGGGGATCAACTCACAAATTGTCAGTGAATCAGGTAATTATGCCGGATTGTCATTTGCTGTTCCTGTGGATGTGGTAAAAAATGTCGTTGATCAATTAAAAACCCGAGGCTCAGTAGCAAGAGGATGGTTAGGTCTTGCTTTCCAAGACTTAGATCGTGGACTTGCTGATTCATTTGGCCTTAAAACAGCCAAAGGGGCCTTAATTTCAAAAGTATTGCCTAATAGCCCTGCTTCGAAAGTGGGTATCAAAGAAGGCGACGTGATCACTGAATTCAATGGTCATGAAATTATCAAAGCAACGGATTTACCACCTATTGTCGGCCTTTTGTCAATTAATACCGAAGTCCCAATGAAAGTGATCCGTAATCAAAAGGAAATTGAGGTAGCTATTGTTCTCAGCAAATATAGCCAACCTGAAAAATCAGAAGGTATTGGTAAAAAAGTATCGATGGGTAGCAAATTAGATGAGCTACAAAAAGGGATCACCGTGCGCGATTTAGAAGAGTATGAGCATGGCGCTTTGGCTAAAGATCAAACCGGTGTAGCGGTGGTATATGCCTCAGCGAAGCCTTGGATCGGCTCAGGTTTACGTCGAGGCGATATCATCGTGTCAGTGGACAGCAAACAGATCGATAACGCGAACGACTTCTACAAAATGATGCGCGAAGCAAATAAAGAAAATAAAAGCATCCCGCTGCTAGTTGTTAGACCTGGGGAGATGCAGCATTATATTTCAGTTAAGTTCTGAAACTAACATTTTGTGGTGCCCGTCATGCCATTAAATGGCCGACACGGAGGTCGGCCACTACGGCTTAATTAGATTAATCACTAGCTCATTTCTCGCGTGTTGCGTAAAATACAGCCTGATCTGGATATAAGGAGCCTACGGCTGTAGTTATGGAGCATATAAGAAACTTCTCAATCATTGCTCACATTGATCATGGTAAATCAACGCTTTCTGACCGTTTAATCCAATTTTGTGGCGGTTTAACGGCGCGCGAGATGCAAGAGCAGGTACTGGATTCGATGGATATCGAGCGCGAAAGGGGTATTACCATCAAAGCCCAGAGCGTAACCCTTACCTATAAAGCAAAAAATAATGTAGAATATCAACTTAATTTTATTGATACCCCAGGCCACGTGGATTTCTCCTATGAGGTATCCCGTTCGCTCGCAGCCTGTGAAGGCGCACTCTTGGTGGTTGATGCGGCGCAAGGGGTTGAGGCGCAAACCGTTGCCAACTGTTATACGGCGCTTGAGCAAGGCTTGGAAGTGATACCGGTCTTAAACAAGATCGACTTGCCTCAGGCCGATCCCGATAGGATCAGTCATGAGATTGAAGAAATTATCGGCATAGATGCAACCGATGCTTTGCAAGTCAGCGCTAAAGCAGGACTTGGCATCAGTGAGCTATTGGAGAGTTTAATTCTACGGATCCCTCCCCCTAAAGGGGAGCCAGAAGGTCCGCTACAAGCCTTGATTATCGATTCATGGTTTGACAGTTATTTAGGGGTTGTATCGCTGGTTCGAATTAAAAATGGCGAACTCAAGAAAGGCGATAAAATTAAAATGATGTCCAGTGGTCGTGATTTCGTGGTTGATCACGTCGGTATCTTTACACCGAAGAAGGCATTTAAAGACACCTTAAAAACTGGCGAAGTGGGTTTTATGGTTGCCGGCATTAAAGCGATTGATGGTGCACCAGTAGGTGACACGATTACGCATGTGAAAAATGCGGCTGAAAAACCGTTGCCAGGTTTTACCAAAGTGCAACCCAAAGTCTATGCTGGATTGTTCCCGGTAAGTTCGGATGATTTTGAAGCGTTTCGTGAAGCACTTGCAAAGTTAAATTTAAACGATGCGTCATTGTTTTACGAACCAGAAAATTCACAAGCCTTAGGGTTTGGTTTCCGTTGCGGCTTTTTAGGTATGCTGCATATGGAAATCATTCAAGAGCGTCTTGAGCGTGAATACGATCTTGATTTGATTACCACAGCGCCTACGGTAGTTTATGAAATCGTGAAAAAAGGCGGCGATGTGGTGAGGATTGATAATCCGGCAAAATTGCCTGATCCAAGCCAAATAGAAGAAATGCGTGAACCGATAGTGGAAGCCCACATCCTTGTTCCGCAAGAGTATTTAGGTAATGTGATCACGTTATGTATTGAAAAGCGTGGTGTGCAAACCAAAATGCTGTATTTGGGATCGCAAGTTTCATTAACTTACGAAATCCCCATGAACGAAGTGGTATTAGACTTTTTCGATAAATTGAAATCGGTGAGCCGCGGTTATGCGTCATTAGACTATAACTTAAAGCATTTCCAAGCAGCCAATTTGGTTAAAATGGATATTTTAATCAATTCTGATCCGGTTGATGCCTTATCGATTATTGTGCATAGAGATAATGCTTATGCGCGCGGTAGAGATATAACGAACAAAATGAAGGAGTTGATCCCAAGGCAAATGTTTGATGTTGCTATTCAAGCGGCGCTTGGTGGGCAGATTATTGCCAGAACCAGTGTTAAAGCGTTGCGTAAAAATGTGACAGCCAAATGTTATGGGGGCGACGTTTCACGTAAACGCAAATTGTTGGATAAACAAAAGCGCGGTAAAAAGCGCATGAAACAAGTGGGCTCAGTGGAAATTCCGCAAGAAGCGTTTTTAGCTATTTTACAAGTATCAGACAGTAAGGACAAAAAATAATGCCGGTGTATATGGATTTTTCGGCCATGCTGACTATCGCAACTGCTGTGACAGGTGTGATATGGGCCATTGATGTTTTATTTTTCAAGAAAAAGCGTTTAGAGAGAAACAATGAAACAGAAGATACGCATGAGCCAAAAATTGCAGAGTATGCCCGATCATTTTTTCCAATTTTATTGATTGTGCTTATTTTGCGTTCATTTATTGCCGAACCGTTTAGGATCCCTTCAGGTTCAATGAAACCGACCTTATTGGAAGGTGATTTTATTCTGGTTAATAAATTTTGTTTTGGTTTCCGATTACCTGTTACGGGTACGAAAGTGGTTGAAATGGGTGAGCCACAACGTGGTGATATTTTGGTTTTCCGTTACCCCAAAAATACCTCAATTGATTTTATCAAACGTGTGGTAGGGGTACCGGGTGACAAAATTAGCTATAAAGACAAGGTACTTTATTTAAATGGCGAAGCTGTATCACAAGAGTTTACTGGTAAAGTACAAGATACCGATGTCTATGGGCAAACACGTTTAGTAAAGCAATTCAAAGAAATGCTGCCAAATAAACCACATGCCATATTTGTGCACCCGGTTGAAGGTCGCGCTTTAGATGAAATCATCGTGCCTGAAGGTAAGTATTTTGTCATGGGTGATAACCGCGATAATAGCGAAGATAGTCGAGTTTGGGGCTTCGTACCAGAAGAGCTGATTTTGGGCAAAGCCTTTTTTACGTGGTTAAGTTGGGATGGAAAATCGAAAGATATCCGTTGGTCAAGGATTGGTCAAAAAATTGATTAGGGAAAATACCATGTTGAAACCCTTAATGCGTCAGCGCGGTATGTCCGTGCTCGGAATGATGGTTACTATTTTTATCATTATTTTTGCCGTGTTGTTAGTGATTAAAGCACTACCACCTTATATGCAGGCGTATGCTGTTAGAGAGGCGCTTAATGATATCGCGAAAGAGCCAAATGCTGCCCAGATGGGTAAAGGCAAAATAAAGGACAAACTCGAGCGACGTTTACAAGTTGACGGCATTAACGCAGCCATTACTGATAACTTAGTGATTGATAAGCAAGATGGCAAAGTGCTGATTGTTTTAAAATACGAAAAGCGCGTTGCTGTGATTGGAAATATTGATTTTGTATTTAAATTTGATGAGCAGGTGAAAGTCGAGTGAGTTTGCCCTTAAGGCTCGAACTGTTAGAGCGTTCTTTACAATATGAATTTCAAGATAAAGCACTATTAAAGCGTGCTTTGACACACAAAAGTGCTCATCATCAGCACAATGAACGTCTTGAGTTTTTAGGTGATGCCATTTTAAATTGCGCTGTTGCTGATTTGTTGTTTTCGCAATTCCAAAATGCAACCGAGGGTGAGCTAACACGTGCTCGTGCCAGCTTGGTGAATCAAAGTACTTTAGCTGAAATCGCGCATGAGAAATCACTGGGCGATTATTTGTGCTTAGGGATGGGTGAGCAGAAAAGCGGTGGGTTTCGCCGTGACTCGATACTGGCTGACGCTTTAGAAGCAATCTTAGGTGCCATTTATTTAGATATGGGATTTTTGACGGCACATGACACGGTTCAGAAATGGTTTCAGAGTCGTTTGGCCATTTTAAAGCCGGAAGAACAAGAAAAAGATCCTAAAACGCAGTTGCAAGAGTGGCTACAAGCTAACCAAAAACCACTACCCCGTTATCAGGTAGTCTCGATGGTTGGCGAACCGCATGCGCAAATATTTACCGTAAAATGTGAGATAGCGGAATTATCTCTTTTAGTTGAAGGGCAGGGAACAAGTCGCCGTATTGCAGAACAAAGGTGCGCCCGTAAAATGTTGGAGAAAATAAATGCTAAATGATACCGCTATCGAAGTTGACGTAGAAGTTGAAATTGATGATGACGTTGAAGATGCTGACAACGTTGATATTGAAGAATTTGAAATAGAAAACATGGTAGAGTGCTTAAGCGTTGAAATCGACGTTGAAGCTGAAATTGATGATGATGTTGAAGATGAAGACAACGTTGATATTGAAGAGTTTGACATTGAAGATGCTGTTGAACTTTCGGCAGATGACACAGAAGAAGATGATGATGACTTCGATGATGAAGAATTAGAATCAAATGGTGGCGTTGAATGTCGTGCTGACAAGCTAACCGATGCGGTTTATGACACCCGTTGCGGATTTGTGGCAATTGTTGGTCGTCCTAACGTGGGCAAATCAACGCTCTTGAATGTGATTTTAGGTCAGAAGGTAAGTATCACTTCTTTCAAACCTCAAACCACCCGTCATCAAATTTTAGGCATAAAAACGGAACAAAAAAAGCAAACAGTCTATGTTGATACACCCGGTATCCACCATGGTGCACATAAAGCGTTAAATCGCCAAATGAATAAAGTGGCGCATCAAGCCATGCTAGATGTGAACGCGATTATATTCGTGATTGAAGCATTAAAATGGACCCAAGAAGACGATAAAGTCCTCAAAATGGTTAAAGAGCACAGTGCCCCAATCATGATTGCGATCAATAAAATCGATCTTGTTAAAGAAAAGGCCCAATTATTGGCGTTTATGCAAGAAATTAGTGAGAAACTGCCACAAGCAGAAATGGTTCCGTTCTCGGCTAAAAGAAGCCAGCAAATCGATGTTATCGAAAGCTGGGTAGATCAATATATACCCATGAGCCCTTTCTATTTCCCAGAAGACCAACTATTTAACCACACTGAGCGCTTTCACTTATCGGAAATTATTCGTGAAAAATTAATGCGCCAATTGTCACAGGAATTACCCTATGCGATTGATGTGCAAATTGAAGCTTTAGAACATCAAGATAGAATAGTTCATATCCATGCGCTTATTTACGCTGAACGTGAAGGTCAAAAGCCTATTATTGTAGGCAAGAAAGGCCAAATGTTGCGTGATATTGGTACAAAATCACGTGAAGAAATGGAACGGTTCTACGGTAAAAAAGTCTGCTTAAAATTGTGGGTTAAAGTGAAGGAAGGTTGGTCAGATAACCGTCATGCATTGCAAGAAATGGGTTATGCGTGATTGAAGCCTACATCATCCATAGTCGCCCGTTTAGGGATTCAAGCGCTATTTTAGATTGCTTGAGCGCAGAAAATGGATTGATGTCGGTGGTTGCCAGAGGCATAAAAAAACCACGTTCCCGTTGGTATAGTTATGCTCAGCCTTTTATGTTGTTACAAATGGATTTTATCGGCAAAAGTGATTTAAAAACGCTAACGCACGTTGAAGCAGTAGCGCTATACCCTAAACTCACAGGCGCTAAAATTAAGCTGGGTCTTTATATGAATGAGTTATTGGTGAGGCTGTGTGTTGAGATGGATCCGCACCCAGAGTTATTTCATATTTACGATGCCACGCTTACGAAATTATCGAACAGTGAGAATGCGGTTGATGAAGAGACCAGCCTACGCGAATTTGAATATCAATTACTTGCAGAATTAGGTTATGGTTTTGATCTCGAAAAAGAGATAGTACCTGAATTATTGTATGGATTTGAGCCAGGCGTAGGGATTGTTGAAGCTAAAATCTTGCGAGGGCCTGAACATGTGGTGGTCTCTGGCGCTTGTATACTAGCCTTGCAACGTCAGCAATTTGATTCCGCTGCGCAACGCCTTGAAGCAAAGAAATTAATGCGTTCAATTTTACATTATTATTTAGGCAATAAGCCGTTACAGAGCCGCAAGTTATTTTTTACGGCTAAACAGAGTCATTGAGGTAAGTATGTCGCTAACACGGCCAATTTTTCTTGGGGTAAATGTTGATCATGTTGCTACCGTGCGACAAGCACGCAGAGCGGTCTATCCTGACCCGGTGCATTGTGCCTTAATTGCAGAAGATCATGGGGCCGATGGTATTACGGTACATTTACGTGAAGACCAGCGTCATATTCAACCGCGCGATGTGAATTTATTAAAACAACTGGTAAAAACCCATCTGAATTTTGAAATGGCTGCAACGGATGCCATGGTCGAATATGCTTTGGAACTTAAGCCGGATTATTGTTGCATTGTTCCTGAAAGCCGCACTGAAATTACCACGGAAGGTGGATTGGCGGTGACCGAGAACCGTGAATACTTAACCGAAATTATTGCTAAATTGAGTGCGCAGAAGATTAAAATATCGTTATTTATCGATGCCAACATGCAGCAAATTACCGCAGCAAAAGAAGTGGGTGCCACGATTGTTGAATTGCACACCGGCCCTTATTCTCATACCGAAAAAGAAAGTCGCGAGCGTTTAGCTAAATTAGAACAGTTACAGCAAGCGGCTAAATATGCGCATAGCCTGGGTTTACAAGTGAATGCAGGTCATGGTTTAAACTATCATAATGTTTGGGATGTAGCTGCTATTCCCGAAATGCATGAATTAAATATTGGGCATGCGATTGTGGGCCATGCCATGGTCGTTGGGTTTGCACAAGCCGTTCGAGAGATGAAAAAAATCATGCTGCAAGCACGCGGGATTAGCTAATGCACGGCATTGGCACAGATTTAGTCGATATCGCTCGTGTAGCAGCGCTCTATGAAGCGCATGGTGAGCGCTTTGTTAAACGCATTTTGTCTGAAGATGAAATCGTTTTATTCAATCAGCAGCATCAATCAATTTCATTTCTAGCTAAACGCTTTGCAGGCAAAGAAGCCGTTGCTAAAGCCTTAGGAACCGGGATAGGTGCGAATGTTTCGTTTACTGAAATTAGCATTACTAATGAAACCACTGGCAAGCCGGTGGTGGCATTATTAGGCAAAGCTAACGCGTTATACGCAGAACTCAATATTAATGAAATCATGATTTCATTGTCAGATGAAAAACATTATGCCTTAGCGTTTGCGATCATTACCAAACGTTCCTAAACTTACCCCCCTGCACAAGAAAACCGCAAAGACGCTATATTAAAATCATCTGCAACCAACTAATTGCGAAAAACCCCATGTTTTACATGATTTTCATTATATAGTGAGCGTGATAACATTATTTCTTTGGCGTTATGCGCCTGATTAATGGCCCACAAAATAATTTACCTACTAATCAGGGTGTTACCGTTAACACTCAAGATGATAGTGATCTGAAAAGTCAGGGTCTTGATAATATGTTGAGTGACATTATACAAAATGTAATATGAACGATTTATAAATCTTCATTTGCAGCATTAAGATTCTTGAGGTCGCTGGAGTAATAAGTATGTTTAATGGTCCAAAAAATAATGTTCTTTCAAGTGAGGGTAAAGAACCATTTCGGCAGGCTAATAGTCTAATTAACCTTGTACAAAGTGTTGGTATAAATCAACTGCAGGCTGTCTTAGCGCAGAATCCAGATACCTTTACAGCTAATGATTTTACTGCGCTTATAGAAGAGGGTATTTATAAGGGTAAAAATGTTTTGATGTTGTTGGCTGAGGCTGCTAGTCAAGATAGAACTAAACCTTTTCTTCAAATGTTAAAAATGTTCCCGAACGGTTTTTGTGTGGCTGATTTTACAGCTCAAACTCAAGCAGGTAGTGAAGCAGGCATAAACGCATTGTGGTTGTTGGCTGCGGCTGAGGTTATTTGCAAAGAACCATCTGAGGCGCTGTTGACTGTATTAAGGCAGGTAACAGATACCTTTTCGGCTACTGATTTTACTTTACGAGTTCGATTGGGGACTTGTCCATTGTGGTTCTTAGCAAGAGCTGCTGTTGAAGGTCGAACTGACGGATTGCTTGAAGTATTCAAAATGTTTCCAAGTGGGTTTTCAGCAGAATATTTAGAACGAATGGGATCAGGGGTTTATAGTAAAGATATATTCTCTTTACTAATTGAGGCTGCTCTTGCGAATACACCTGAACCATTAAGCTATGTTTTGCAACATTTCCATTTAAACATTACAGCTTTAAAAAAAGCACATGATACTTTAGGGATTAATTCAGAACTCAAGAACCTAATACAGTCGCGTATAGCGCTGACCACTCAGATAGCGCAAGATGCTGAACTTCACACGTTAAATCTTAAGGCTGCAGAAGCTCAACAAGCAGGTTATGTAGAAGCTTATTATGAATTAGCATCACATTTTCAGGATAAAGCCATGAATGATGATGCTATTGAAATGTTTTTAAAGGTTCCTGAAAGTTCAGTCTATTATCAAGCAGTATGTGAGACACTTCCACTGGAGTTAATTGGCATGGCAACCAATGATTTAGATAAAGAAGCCAGACGTATTCATTTGGTGAATGCCCTTAAATTTACGCTACGTATCGAAGCTGAACAAACTAAGATCCAAACTTTACAGGCAATCGCTAGTACTTATTTGAGTCATCACTCAGAATATCGAGATACTTTGCTATTAAATCCCATCCCAGAATCGTTGCTCAGTATTATGATGAGAAGTTCGATGTCTTATGATTGTTTTTTTAAAGAGTTAGATAGGCTTGTTGCTGCTAAAGGTATCGAAAATGAAAACATTGAATTAAAAGAGCAGCTAAAGCAATTAGAATCCAATAACGATAAGAAAAGCTCGATAGAGGTTGTTACAGAAGATTTTATTATAAAGCCATTTATCAGAAATTTTCAGGGTGCTAAGCGAGTTAGGGAAGGTGACGCTGTGTCATCAGATGATGATATTTTGCAACCTCCAACGAAGATGCAAAACAGAAAATAAGCACAACCTGCAAGAAAGTTAATTTATCGTGTTCATTACCTGCTCGTAAGTCGGCCCTCGTTCAGCAGCGTGCTCACTGCTAAAGTGTAAATCTCACCCTAGATTCTTGTTTTTTATTCTCATAGAATTCAGTTTGTAGCAAACTCTTTAAGCTTCTTGAGGTCGCTCTTCTACATGATACGCTGGATGCACTTTGTAAAACTGCTGCAAGCGATTAATTTCCTTATTAAGCTCAACCAGCAAGAAATTTAATTTATCCTGTTCATTTTTGCTTAGCGCCGTTTCAAGTTGTGCCACGGCTGTTTTCAAAGGTAATACCCCACAGTAGCAACAAGCCCCATGTAAATGATGTACGGCTTCTCGCATGGCTTTGAGATCTTTTTGGGTATAGGTTTGATTAATATTGGTTTGTGCAGGCTTTAGGCTTTCAACCAATCCTTTTAGCATATCTTTAGCAAGAGCAGGATTGTTGCCTGCCAACTTAATGCTATTTTCCCACTGAATAGGGCTAATGTTATCTTCTTTGTTTGTGCCCACCAGTTGGGTAGGATTCGAGTTTGCTCTACGTTGTGGTAAGGACTTTCTCGACCACTGCTGAATAATACGGTAAAGCTCTTTTTCATCGACTGGTTTAGTTAAGTAATCATCCATACCTGCTCGTAAGACGGCCTCACGTTCAGCGGTTAAAGCGTGCGCAGTGAGGGCAATAATCGGAATATGATAGCCAGGCGCTTCATTGAGTCGGATCCGATTGGTTACTTCAACGCCATCCATTCCTGGCATTTGAATATCCATAAAGATCAAATCGTAATCATTTTGTTGCATTAACGCTAAGGCTTCGCTGCCACGGTTTGCACAATCTACTTTGATCCCTAAGTTTTCAAGCAAAGCGGCTACAAGCTTTAAATTTGAAGGGTAATCATCAACAGCTAATACTTTAATTGATGAAACCTCTGACATATTAAAGGTTTCTTCCCCTTGGAATTTATCGGCTCTGAAGGTTTTAGCATCAATATCATCAGGAATTAAAATCTCGACTAAGGCATCATGCAGTTTCTTGCGTCTAACGGGTTTTGCAAGGCAAACGGCAGCACCAGAATGATGAATGTCGTCATAAATGCTTTGATCGGTGGTATTCGCTAATACCCCGACTCGGCAATTGAATTCAACAGTTGCCAATTTAATGAGGTTATCGATGAAGTCACTGTTTGGATCGGGCTGGTTTACACCGATTAACACCATTTGGAAGGGCACGTGAATTTGTTTGGCATTGGATAAAGCATCCTGGATATTTGCAGGATCATCGATTTCAACGACATCGATTCCCCAAGATGAGAGTAGGTGGTTTAAGCTTAAACGAGCAGTAGGGTGCGCTTCATAAACCAGGATACGGTTTTCTTTCAGTTTAGGGTGACATTTGAATTCAGAAGCTTCATTGAGTTTTTTCGCAATAAAAGTAAACCAGAAGGTCGAGCCTTTGGAGTGTTCAGACTCAACCCCAATGTCGCCCCCCATTTGCTGTACCAGCCGCTTAGAAATAACCAGACCGAGCCCCGTGCCACCAAAACGGCGAGTGGTGGTGGAATCGGCTTGCGTAAAGGGCTGAAAAATGGATTTTTGTTCTTCTGCGGATAAGCCAATGCCTGAATCGGTGATGCTTACACACAGCACAATATGATCGGATTCTTCTTTTTCTAGCATGATGCGGACCACAACACTACCGTGGTCCGTGAATTTAATCGCGTTATTAACTAAATTGGTAATAATTTGTTTAAGCCGTAAAGGATCGGCCACGATCTTTTCGGGTACATCCGAATAGATCATAGGAACCAGTTCCAAGCCCTTTTCATGCGCATTGGGTGCCATGAGCGTGAGGCCTTCTTCAACGCATTCTCTTAAGTCCATTGCAACTTGATCGAGGGTAAGTTTACCCGCTTCGATTTTCGAGAAATCAAGAATGTCATTGATAATCGATAATAAGCTGATCGCCGATTGATGAATGGTCGATAAATAATCCGTTTGGCGGTGATCCATTTTGGTGCGCATGAGCAAATTAATAAAGCCGATTACACCGTTTAAAGGCGTGCGGATTTCATGGCTCATATTGGCAAGGAATTCGGACTTAACGCGGCTGGCTGTTTCGGCTTCTTTTCGTGCCATTTCTAATTCAATATTTTGAATTTCAATGGTTTCTAAGGTTTGCCGCAAGTCGGCGGTAGCCTGCTCTACGCTTTGTTGCATTTCTTCATGAGCCGCCTTCAAAGAGGCTGCCATGGTATTGATACCGGCTTCTAAATGGCGCAATTCACTACGCGCATTGGTGTAAACACGGGTATCAAAGTTACCGTTTTTAATTTTTTCAACAGCTGCGGCCATTTGTAGAATAGGTCGAGTAACGTCACGCCCCATTCGGAAGGCAAAAATACCACTAATACCAAGACCGATTAACACAATAATGCTGCAAGCAAACAAGACCTGGTATTGCCGAATGGTGGTTGTCATGCGGCCAAGTTCAATACTGATCCACCCAAGAACATTATCGTGGTTCTCAGCTAATTCAAAAGGGGAGTCTGCATAGGCGAAATCTTCAATTATCACATCGCGGATAGTGACTGGCACGGTAAAGAGTAACGAGTTGCCCGTATCGGCCATCGTGATGCCGTGCGATTGGTCCATCACCGATAGAATGTTAGTGGGTGTTTGATGTTCGTGACCAGCGTGGGCCAATAATCTGCCATCTTTGTTAAATACCGAAACTGAGCGAACTTCAGGTTCAGATAGCGCATCATTCGCTAGGCGTTGTAAGGTATGGCAATTGCCAGAGAACACGCCGTACTCGCTGGCAGGCGCGAGTTGTAAAGCAATCGCGTAGCCACGATCGCGAAGCGCTTTCTCTAAATCTTGAATTCGGGTACTGGTAAAGTAGGCGCTTAGCAACAACGAAATAATGATCGTTGGCACTAACGTTAAAAATAGTACGCGGCTCTTAATACCCCATTCATTGACCATTAGCCGATTCCTACTTTGGTTTGTGCTTCCATTTTATCCATGGCTTGTTTGATGGTGACTTCGTTATCAGTTGGGAGCCCCAGTGAGCGTCCGACTTGGTTGTTGACCGAGACCGAAAATTCTCGAAGATATT
>CAZCXZ010000015.1:25631-41985 GCA_964502705.1 Uncultured Candidatus Berkiella sp.
TATTGGGGTTTAGGAAGATGCTTATCTTTGCTATTCATCACTTTAATAACTTCTTCTGCGGTCTGGTCTGCAATTTGTTTCGTATTGGAGTAGACCGCTGCGAATGCGCCATTGTTAACGAAGGTTCTTGAATATCCAACCAGAGGCACGCGTTTGTGGAAAGCGGTTAGCAGCATGCCACGGGCTGTTTTGAGGTTATAGATCCGACTATCTGGCACTGCTAAGATGACTTTTGCGTCGTCTAACAGTGTGTCTAAAACCGTCGCTGGGTTTTCATATTTATCGACGACCACCGTATTGATGTCAAAAGAATATTTGGGTGATAATTTTTGTAGCATTTCTTGATGGTAGCGCGATTCTGAGCCCAGGATAATGCCTACCATTTTTGGCGGTGTGCGATTAAATAAACAGGCAATCAAATTTAACTGACGCTGCAAAGGTTGATCAAGATATATCACGCTAATGGGATGTTTGGGATCATTCAATCTGCGTTGATGCGTTTCCAATAGCTGCTCAAAGATGGCTTTTCGTGTTAGAACACTTAATACCGGAAGATGGGTATCACTTTGTAAGACTTGTCTTAGGCCTTCAGAGCCAATCGCAACGACAAGACAAGCTTGAGGATAATTTTGTAAGGTTTTCTTGCCATGCATATTCTCAGCTAATAAGTGAACTAACTTTGTTTTGGCAGGTATTTTGCCGAAAAGGGCAGCTTCAATGCGATGCACCACAGCAAAGTGACTATTGTTAGAAACAAGGACAATGGTTGAGCAACCAAAAGCAGCGGAGTGCCACAGCAAAAGGGAGAGCAAAGCCCCTACCGAAAAGTGAAAAGTCTTGATAGAAGCTAGAGACATTTTACTCAGCAGAAAACACTAATTTACTGATTTATACAGTTACCTATTAAGCTTGGCAATAACTTAAGCAAAATAAATTGTTGGGTGCTAAACTAAAGACATTCCACGGAGGATTGACTGTGCAAAAACAAAAAATAATTATGTTGTCTACCTTAATTTTGGCGTCGCTTGCAGGTTGCAAATGGCAAGATGATTTTCGTGATAGGCAGCAACCACAGATTTTAGAACAACCACGCCGTCCGACATTAAATGTCGATTCAGTCGATTATGAAGGTGATCCGTTGACCGAAGAAACGGAAATCGAAAACAATACGTGTCTGCCAAGTATTGATGGTCTGAATGAAATTCCAGAAGTACCTGAATATCCGGCGGGGGTAGAGATTAGATAAAAAGTATGTAGGGGACGGCCACCGTGCCGTCCCGCGGGCCGACACAGTGGTCGGCCCCTACAGTATTAGTTAGTTTTTGGTGCTTCTTTTGGCTTACTCGCTACTTTTTCAATCGTACCGCCTGAAACCTTACCTTTTAGGCTAGATTCCGGATCCATTTTTACGATCCCTTTACCGGATGCGAACACAATATTGCCATTCACTTGAGTACGAGTCAGATTGAGGGTTTGTTGTTCACCTTGAACACCTTCGATATTGATGTTCTGTGTGGAAGAGTCAATTAAATCAACGTTAGCGCTGGTAACGGTGAGCAGTTTTTCAAACTGTGAGCTTCTGGCGCCCAAAAAGCCGTAAACGGTCATCGGTGCTGACACTTGCACATTTTTCAGCTGCATTTGACCATTGATGCTAACGGGGCCTGTTAATTCAGAATTTTCCAGTTGGCATTGTCCATTGACGGTGAGTTCTTTAAAGCTGGAATCTTTTGCCATGATATAGCCATTAATAACGGCAGCATCTTTCATGGTGACACTTTCAAGTTGGATCATGCCGGAATGATATAGTTTCTTTTGTGTCGTATTGCTTAAACTGATTGCACCAAATTGCATGTCTGATGATGGCGCAGTCGCGTAGCTTGTGGTTTGAACTGTTAACAAAGCAAGAAGAACAGCTTGTTTTAACATGATTTAAATCCTTTTAAATGGAGAGCGCTAAATGAAATTTGCCACAAATACCGTGAAAATGCCAAGGGGAGCGAGATAGCGGATGGCAAAGCGCCATGCAAGATAAATCTTAGGCATCGATTCACCGAACTCAGCTTGCACGTCTTTGGGCTTCATGATCCATCCCGCAAAGATGCAATACAAAAAGGCGCCGACTGGCAAGAGAATATTGATTGGGATATCGGTCAGTAAATCAAAAATGCCCCATTTTGAGAAAACTTTAACGTTTTGCCAAAGGTTAAAGGAGAAGACACTTAACAAGCCCATAATCCACGCAAGCACGCCAATATAAAAGGCGCCTCTTTTGCGAGAGATATTCCATCGCTCATAGAGTAAAGCAACGAGTGGCTCACCCATGGAAATGGATGAAGTCCAGGCTGCAAAAAGGAGCAAGGTAAAAAAGAGGATAGCGATAACTTGCGATCCTGGCATTTGGCTAAAAGCGATGGGCAGAATTTGGAACATCAGCCCTGGGCCACTTTCGGGTTGTAAGCCATGCGAAAATACAATCGGAAATATGGCGAGTCCGGCTAAAATGGCCACCATCACATTGATCACTGAAATGATAAGTACGGTTTCAACCATATTGGTTTTTTTAGATAAATAAGACCCATAAATTAAGATGGCGCCAGCGCCGGTTGCAAGCGAGAAGAAAGCTTGTCCCATGGCATTGATGACAGCTTTTGAGGTGAAGGCTTCTAATTTAAATGAAAATAAGAAATGCGTAGCTTGCTTAAAATCGCCAACGAAACCGGCATAAACCACTAAGAAGAGCAGGATAATCAGAAGAGCAGGCATCATCCATTTAGAGGCTTTTTCGATTCCGGCATTTACGCCAAGTGCCACCACAATCATGGTTAAAAACATAAAAACGCTGTGCCAAGCGATCAGCGTCATAGGGGAACTTAAGAGGTTGCTCCACAATTGTACAATATCGACCGCGCTGATATTGACGAAAGTCCCTTTGAAAGCATAAAACAAATACGCAATTGACCAGCCGGATACCACACTGTAAAAACTTAAGACCATGAGCAAGGTTAAGCAACCTAACCAGCCAAGCCCTTCCCAGCGTGTGGAGTGATTAGCCGCTTTTGCGACCGTTGCTAACGTGTTAACGGCATTTTGTCTGCCATGGCGACCAATCAGCAATTCAGCGATCATCGCAGGAATACCAACCAGCAGCGTGCAAAGAAGATAGGTGACCACAAAGGCGCCGCCACCATTGTTACCGGCGACGTAAGGGAATTTCCAGATATTGCCAAGACCCACCGCAGCACCAGCGGTTACCATAATGAAGGCAAAGCGAGAGCTCCAAAGACTGCGTTCTTGCGAGTTTGACATAGGTTTTTTTCTATTATTTTGACAAGCAGCACCTTAACACCAATTATAGGGGCCTGCAAACCAACTGCCCTACATAGTGAGATAGATGAATGAGTGTGTTTGTCTTTGATATTGAAACCGTGCCCGATGTGTGTAGCGCGAGACGACTACTGAACTTACAAGGTGAATCCGACGAGGTGGTATTAGATGCGCTGTTGTCGATCACGAAGGAGACAACGGGGTCGACCTTTGTTAAATACCATTTACAAAAGATAGTAGCTATCTCTGCGGTGTTACGCCAGGGCGATAATTTAAAAGTATGGTCTTTAGGTACAGAGCAGTCTTCTGAAGAAGAACTCATTCAACGCTTCTTTGCCGGTATCGACAAATACAAGCCGACGCTGGTTTCGTGGAATGGCACGGGCTTTGATTTGCCGGTATTACATTACCGTGCACTTTATCATGGCGTTCCAGCGAACACTTACTGGGATATGGGTGAACAGGATAATTCTTTTAAGTATAATAACTACCTCAATCGCTATCATATGCGTCACTTGGATTTAATGGATACCCTCGCCGCTTATCAGTCCAAGGCTTATGCGCGTTTAGATGATATCGCAAAAATGTTAGGCTTCCCCGGTAAAATGGGGATCGACGGTTCAGAAGTATTAAATTACTTCAGCCGTGGGGATGTGAAGACCATCCGTGATTACTGTGAAACAGATGTTTTGAATACGTATTTAGTGTATTTACGGTTCCAATTAATGCGTGGCCAATTATCGCCAGCACAGTATGAAGATGAAATTATACTGACTAAAACAATGTTGCATGATTCAGATGAACTGCATTTACAGACCTTTCTCGAAGCTTGGTTAGAACAGGAGTAGACTTTTACATGTCACGTCGCACAAGAAAAATTCCCGAACCGATTGAAGTTGCTATAACGGGGTTGTCTCATGATGGTCGCGGGATTGCGCGTGTCAATGACAAAGTGATGTTTGTGTTTGGCGCCTTGCCGGATGAAACCGTTCGTGTGCAAATCACAAAATCTCATAGCCGCTTTCAAGAGGCTAACACGATTGAAGTCATCACACCTTCGCCCATGCGTGTTAAACCGCCATGCCAACATTTTGGAACCTGCGGTGGTTGCAGTTTGCAGCATATTTCTCCTAATGACCAAGTGAAGCTTAAACAGTCTTGGTTGGCCGATCAATTGATGCATCAAGGCAAGGTAACCCCTGTAGAATGGCTTGAGCCTCTTCATAGCGAACCTCTGGGCTATCGGCAAAAAGCTCGCTTAGCCGCGCGCTATGTACCGCAAAAGCAAACGGTCTTGGTCGGTTTTCGTGAACAAGCGAATAGCAAAATTGCCATCCTGGAATCATGTGAAACCCTCGATGTGAGAGTCGGGCATAAAATCAAAGCTTTACGCGAGATGATTGAAACCTTAGAAGGCAAAGAAACCATCGCGCAAATTGAAGTCGCAGCAAGTAAAGATGACGTGGCATTAATTTTTCGCCATTTAGAGGCACTCAATAATGCGGACTTACAGCGTTTAACCACCTTTTGCCAAGAGAATGCTTTTTCACTATGGTTGCAGCCGTCGAACAATCAATCGGTTCATAAGGTATGGCCACAAGACGGTAATCCCTACTTAACGTATACATTGCCAGCACAAGATCTGACCTTTGCGTTTCATCCCATGGACTTCACGCAAGTGAATGCCGAAATGAACCAAAAGATGATTAATCAAGCCTTAAGCTTACTGGATCCAAAACCAACGGATGTGATTTTAGATCTGTTTTGCGGATTGGGTAACTTTAGCCTACCTTTTGCTAAGTATGCTTCCAAAGTGGTTGGCGTTGAAGGGAGTGTGCAATCTGTCACACGGGCAAAAGACAATGCCAAACGCAATCAATTATCTAACACAGAATTCTATGCATTTAACTTAGAAGAAGAGATCAAAGATCAGCCTTTTGCAAAGCAGCATTACAATAAAATTATTCTTGATCCGCCTCGTAGTGGTGCGCAAAAATTGGTAGAAGATATGGCACGATTGAAGCCAAAAGAGATCCTGTACGTTTCCTGTAATAGCGCAACCTTTGTCAGGGATGCTGCTATACTGGTTCATCAACATGGTTACAAGCTAGCAAAACTTGGGGTTATGGATATGTTCCCCCAGACCGCACACATCGAAACGATGGGGTTGTTCGTGTCTGCAAAATAAAAGGGACTCAGCATGGTTAAAATCAGAGATGATCTACCCAAAGCAACTGACGGCACCATTGATATAGAGCAATGGGCAGCGCGTATTTGCGCCAACCGTTCGGTGGAAGATAAGCAGCACTTGCTACAAAGTGCCATGCTGTCCTTGGAGAATGGTGGCCATCATTTAACCAGTGTGAATGAGTCCTGCTTGCGCCAAGGGTTGCTCACGGCAGAAACCCTGGTGACGCTTGAACCTGACATCGCTACGTTAATGGCGGCTGTTGTGTATTTTGCAGTGCACTATGGTGAACTCAGCATTGAAAATGTGCAAACGCACCTCGGAGAAGAAGTCGCTTCATTAGTATCCGGCGTTATACAAATTACCACCCATACCCATCAGGCGAAAGGCCAAGGCGGCTCTTCTAAGCATGATAATTTACGAAGGATGTTGCTGGCGGTCGTTGAAGACGTCCGCGTCGTTCTCATTAAATTAGCAGAACGGATCACCTCACTTAGGGCAGCTTCGCAATTAGAAAAAGAAGCACGTCAGCAATTAGCGATCGAAACTCGCGATATTTATGCGCCATTGGCCAACCGTTTAGGGATTGGTCAGATCAAATGGGAATTAGAAGACTTTGCTTTTCGCTATCTTGAGCCTGATGCTTACAAACATATTGCCAAATTACTTGATGAAAAGCGCCTTGATAGAGAAGTCTATGTTAAAAATGTCATAGAAACCATCAAAAATGCCCTGGAAAAAGAAGACATTCATGCTGAAATCTCTGGTCGCGTAAAGCATATTTATAGTATCTGGCGCAAAATGTTGCGTAAAAATCTCGATTTTCAAGATATTTACGACGTTCGCGCGGTGCGGGTACTCGTGCCAGAAGTGCGAGATTGTTATGCCGCGTTAGGTATTGTGCATTCGTTGTGGCAGCATATTCCTAAAGAATTTGACGACTATATTGCTACACCTAAAGAAAATAATTATCGCTCGTTACATACTGCAGTCATTGGGCCAGAAGGGCGTACGCTAGAAATTCAAATTCGTACCGTAGACATGCATCAAGAAGCTGAACTGGGTGTCGCAGCGCATTGGTTATACAAAGAAGGCGGCAAGCACGACGTTAGCTACCAAAAACGTCTCAATTCCTTACGGCAAATTCTGGATTGGAGTGATCAAGCTGAGAATGGCGATAGTGAAGAAGTGCTATTGCAAGAAGTGTTGGAAGACCGGGTTTATGTGTTTACCCCCCAAGGGGACGTTATTGATTTACCAGCAGGCTCAACTCCCTTAGATTTTGCGTATCAAATTCATACAGAACTTGGACATCGCTGTCGCGGTGCGAAGGTCAATGGTTCGATTGTGCCTTTGAACTATCAATTAACCTCGGGCGAACAAGTTGAGATTATTTCGATTAAAGAGGGTAATCCAAGCCGGGATTGGCTAAATTCTAGCTTAGGCTACTTAGGAAGTATTCGTGCTCGCGCAAAAGTGCATAATTGGTTTAAACGCCAAGCACGTGATCAAAATGTGCACCACGGTAAAGAAATGCTTGAAAAAGAATTCAAGCGCATGGGCTTAGAGCAAAGCGGTATTGGTAAATTACTGCCTAAGTTAGGCGTTAAATCGATGGAAGATCTCTATGCCTGCGTTGGGGGCGGTGATCTGCGCATTCAACAAATTGTGAATTTAATTCAACGTACTGAACCGGTAGAAGATGAAATCGTTGCGCATGTCAGTAAATCGTTTAGTACACCTTCTGAAATCACGATTCAGGGTGTTGGGAATTTACTGTGCCATTTTGGTCGTTGCTGTAAACCGTTACCAGGGGATCGTATCACCGGTTTTATTACCCTTGGGCGAGGCGTGACGATTCATCGTCAAGATTGTATTCATATTTTGGAAAAGCCAGAAGAAGAGCATCGCCTTATTCAAGTTGAATGGGGGGAAACCATGCGTAGCGTTTACCCTGTCGATATTAAAATCAGTGCTTATGACAGACAAGGACTATTGCGCGATATCACCTCGATTCTAAGTAATGAAAAAGTGAATGTTATTGCGGTGAATACGCTTACCAATAAAAACGACAATATGGCACGCCTTGTGTTAACGGTAGAAATTGCCGATTTGGGTGGGTTAATGACCATTTTGAATAAAATATTGCAAATACCGAACGTATTAGAAGCAGAACGAGTGCACGAAGCGAAGAAGTAAGATTTTAAATTACTTAAATATAATGTATTAGCAGCGGTAGCTGCGTAGGAATATAGCCCCGCATGAAGTTTTATGAGCCGTAAGGCGAATAAAACGGAATGTGGGGAAAATTGAGACCCCACACTCTCTAAGCCCCGGTAGGGGCGAAACTTCTTTATGAGTATCTTAAAATGTTTCACCCCTGCTGGGGTTTAGTCTTTTGTGTGTTGCATACCCCACGTTTCGGCCGTCTTCGCTACGCTTCGACGCGCCTACACGCGGGGCTATATTCCTACGCAGCTACCGCTGCTAAAGAGTGGTGGTGTTAAACATGACAAAAGATAATTCCAATATCCTCCAAGACCTCCTCAACATCATGGCAAAACTCCGTTCAAATGAAGGCTGCGCCTGGGACAGGGCGCAAACCTTTGCGACAATCGTGCCTCACACCATTGAAGAAGCCTATGAAGTGGCCGATGTGATTGAGCGCAATCAGTTAACAGAGCTTCCAGGCGAATTAGGTGATCTCTTTCATCAAATTTTGTTTTACAGCCAAATGGCCAAAGAGCAAGGGATGTTTGATTTATATGATGTGCTTTTGTCTTTAAAAGATAAACTGCTGCGTCGTCATCCGCATGTGTTTAATGGTGAAGAATATCAAACATGGGATGAACTTAAAAAGCTTGAAAAAAAAGAAAACCAAGATGGATTATTGTCAGACATATTAATGAACTTACCCGCATTATCCTCTGCGCAAAAATTGCAGAGAAAAGCCGCCACGGTTGGCTTTGATTGGCCGAATGTGCATCCTGTGATTGCGAAACTACATGAAGAAATTACCGAATTCGAAGAAGCCTTTGCATCAGGTGACAAAGCGGCCATGCAAGAAGAATTGGGGGATATTTTATTTGTGTGCGCTAATCTTGCGCGACATGCCAAGATTGATGCAGAGCAAACCTTGCGTTTAGCCAATGAAAAATTTAAACGGCGTTTTAAGGGTGTGGAACAACAGGTTAAAACATCCAATAAGCCATGGGATGCCCATAGTTTGGGAGAGTTAGAAGATTATTGGCAACGCGTGAAAAAAAGTGAAAGAGAGTGATGGAGCAGGTTTCCCCGCTCCATCGAATAACCATTAGAGCTTTACTTTCGCTAATTTTTCAGTGAGCGCTACCATATCAGGTGTTTCGACCTTTTCTGAATAGGCATCGCCCTTTTTAACCCATCTGCCAACGAGCTGGTCAGTATTAGCTCCCAATTGCAAATGTCGCTGCAATAGCGGCGTTAATGCAGCGGTATAATGCGCTCTTCTGGGGGGAACGCTTTAGGCACGTCAGCCTCCATACTGGTGCGACGGGGTGGATTGGGTGATTTAGGTTCAGCTGGTTCATCTTCAAACTGTTCGTTCCAGTATTCAGCCCCTGTTACGCTGCGAAACACCGCACCCAACACACTTTGTTGATTTTTGGGAAGTGATTTGATGCCGAGCTTTTCAAACTCACGACGATACTCATCGTCAAGTTCATGTAGTTGTTTAGCAACGGGAGTAGCCTGCTGATTCCTTCTCGAACCACTATCTTTGGCAACCGCTTTTTGGTCCATTTGGAGTCGACGAAAGGGTAGTCCAGAAACTTCCTTGATACGTGCTTGTCGGTCTTCAGGCATTTCACCCTCCACATAGGGAGTAATGCTGTCCCGCTCAGCCATTTCCTCGCTACTTAATGCCGTAGGCATTTTGGCATTCCAGCTCTCAACGCGCGCGCGAATGCCGGCAAAGCGGCCGCCACTTCTATCTACATCGACTAAGCGTGCTTTTCTTCCAGCTTCCACTGTTTGCCATCGCGCTTGGCTAGCCTCTAGTTGTGCTGGAGTAGGAGCGCTTTTTGTAGAAGGGAACTGAATTTCATAGGTAATTGCCTGTAAGATTTTGTCGACAGTTGTAGCGTGCTTAGCAAAAGCAATAAAACTATCTCTTAATTCTGCAGGAATATCGGTGGGCTTATTCGCATCCGCAATTGCTGATTCAAGGTCTTTTTCTATTTGAACCTGCGCGGTTCTTGCAACTTCAAGCAAACTGGGAGCAGGTACTGCATTAGAGCTTGAAGGCGTGGTTGCAGAAATCGGCTTTTCTGCTTCAAGGTGCATAATATCAATTTTAATCTGATTTAGCTTCTCGCTTA
Source organism: Uncultured Candidatus Berkiella sp. (assembly GCA_964502705.1). Taxonomy (GTDB): domain Bacteria; phylum Pseudomonadota; class Gammaproteobacteria; order Berkiellales; family Berkiellaceae; genus Berkiella. The sequence continues at coordinate 35,505 of CAZCXZ010000015.1, forward strand.
ATGCGACAGCATAAGATCTAGCACGAGCTTTCAACTCAAATTGCATAATCAGTGCGCTGAGCTGTGTTTTTAATATATCGGGTGTAATATGCGCCTCAGGTGACTTCAGATTCCTACGAATCACCTCTAAAAAGATATTAACTTGGCGCTGTGTTTCAGCAAAGCTTCTATTTAGACTCCCTGCTTCAATTAATAATCTGGCTTGTTGCTTGGCTCTCTCATCTATTTGTGCGAAATCATCACGAGTTAAATCTCTAGTATTATCTAATCTTTGGTCTAATAAACGTTGGTGTAACGCTTGCACATGAGTGAGTTGATTTGGCTCAGGTTTTTTATTGTGCAAGAACGCAGACATTTTTTCATGAAATTCTTGATAGATTGCTTCAATAGCACTGGGGCTGTGTTCTGATGATGATGTTGAGGCGCTATTGGAACTGCTGCTAGAAGGTCCATACTTACTCATGCCAATCTCCTTTGGTGTAGAGTATTCAGAGGATTTAATAACTTAAATACACTGAATGCTGATGTGAACTATCACCAAACTATCAGCTTCAAAGTCATAAGGGAAGAGCGCAAATAAGGCAATTTATTCGTTGTTAGAAAGTTAGATTAGGCGGCTCGCAGGTAGTTTGCCGCCTAGCAGAGTTGGTATGATTAGAGGTTAGACATTAACTCGCGTTCTTTAACAGATGGTTCAGGTGATCTTTCACGTTCACGATAAAACGCTTGAATGTATTCCACAATATCTTCTGGCGTATCAGCAACATGAAATAAATTTAAATCCGCTTCATTGATAGTACCTTCGCCAACCAGTTGTGATTTAAACCATTTGATCAAATCGCGCCAAAAGGGTTCAACAGCTAATACAACGGGAATTTTTCGTGTTTTACCGGTTTGGATCAAGGTTAAAATTTCAACGAGTTCATCTAAGGTGCCAAAGCCACCTGGCATAACGACATAGGCAGAAGCATATTTAACAAACATCACTTTACGAGTGAAAAAGTGACGGAATCGAATAGAAATATCTTGGAATGGATTCGCATTTTCTTCATTGGGCAACACAATGTTTAAACCCACGCTGAACGAAGGACCTTGTTGTGCGCCTTTATTTGCGGCTTCCATTAAACCTGGGCCACCACCAGAAACAACAGAATAGCCCGCTTCAGAGAGTGCTTTCGCCGTTTGGCAGGTGAGGTCATACCATTTATGTCCAGGGCCTAAGCGCGCTGAACCAAAAATACTAACAGAGGGGGGAATTTGAACTAAACGCTCATAGCCTTCTACGAATTCGGCCATAACTTGAAAAATTTTCCAAGATTCGCGTGCCATAAGAGAGTCGTTAACAGTTGTTGTTTTTTTAGGATTACTCATGCTGAGCCTCATATAATTCTTATGGTTACACTTTTACTATAACACAGCCTAGAAGACTTTCCAGCGAAGGTGCGTCTGTTATAATGATGATATCAACCCGATTTGGGCCATACCATGAACGATCTTGACGCAGAAGCGCCATTACGCAAAGACGTGCGACTACTGGGTGAATTATTAGGTAAGACCTTAAAAGAGCAGGTGGGTGACTCGCTTTATGAAAAAGTAGAAACCATTCGCCGCTTGGCAAAAGAGGCGTTTGATGGTCATCCTGCTGCGTTTGATCAGCTTGATCAAGTGCTTGGCGCATTAGCCCCGCAAGAAATGTTAGGCGTCGTACGGGCTTTTAGCCATTTTTTGAATTTAGCCAATATCGCTGAAAACGTTCATCGGATCCGTCGAACCAAATGGTATCGTCAACATTTACAATCGTCCATTCAACCTGGATCGTTGGAAGCCCTTTTTTTAACCTTTCAATTGCAACAATTTTCCAAAGATAAAATCCAAACGGCTATTAGCGATCTTAACATCGATTTAGTGTTAACAGCGCATCCCACTGAAGTGATGCGTCGTACAATTATGCAAAAATTTGATAAAATCGCCAATTTTATCGGCCAGTCAGCAGATGAAGACCATGATCATAAAACAGGGATTTACCGTGAATTAACCGCTATTTGGCAAACAGATGAAATCAGAAGGCGAAGACCAACACCAATCGATGAAGCCAAATGGGGTTTTGCGGTGGTTGAAAATAGCTTATGGTTTGCTTTACCTGAATTCTTACGGGATTTAGATGCGCATTTAAAGCGATGGACGAACACACGTTTGCCTATACATGCGACACCCATTCGATTTACTTCCTGGATGGGTGGCGATAGAGATGGAAATCCTAATGTCACTTCAGCCATTACTGAACAGATCTGTTTGATGTCTAGATGGGTAGCTGCGGATTTATATGAAAAAGACGTCATTCAATTAAGTGCTGCGCTCTCGATGCAAACTTGTGACGAAACGTTACGAGAGAAAGTTGGAGAGGAAAGTGAACCATATCGTGCTTATTTGCGACAATTAAAGCGCCGCTTAGCCTTAACAAAAACTTTTCTTGAAGAATCATTAGCCAATCGTCCGGCAAGTAGCGTTGATATTATTCTCGATAAACAAGATCTTCTTGAGCCTTTAATGATCTGTTACGCGTCATTGCAAGCAACGCATGCATCTCCGATAGCTGAAGGTGAATTGACCGATACGATACGGCGTGTCAATGCGTTTGGCATAACGTTATTACCGCTTGATATTCGAGACACTGCCGAAAAGCATACCCAGCTGTTAGATGAAATATCGCAACAATTAGGGCAGGGTTCATACAAAGCATGGGATGAAAAAACCCGTTTTGCCTTTTTAGATAAATGCTTATCATCTTCGCAAAAAAACTTTCCAGTACCATTATCGCTGAGTGATCAGAGTAAAGTGGTATGGGATACGTTTAAAATGATTGCAAGGCAATTACCGGCTTCCTTGGGGGCTTATGTGATCTCAATGGTGCATGCGCCAAGCGATGTGTTAGCGGTTTGTTTGCTACAGCGTGAAGCGGGTATTCAACATCCATTGCGTGTGGTGCCGTTGTTTGAAACGCGATCGGCTTTAGAATCCGCTGCAGATTGCTTAAACACCTTGCTCAACAACCCATGGTATACGCGCTTTATCCAAGGCCGCCAAGAACTGATGATTGGCTATTCCGATTCCGGTAAAGATGCAGGGATTATTGCTGCCGGATGGGCACAATATCAAGCGCAAGAACAATTGGTGGCAGTGGCTGCACAATATGGCATTCAATTAACGCTTTTTCACGGACGTGGTGGCTCAATTGGTCGCGGTGGCGCACCAGCGCATACTGCGATTTTATCACTTCCCAAAGGCGCTCTAACCGGCAGTTTACGAGTGACTGAGCAGGGTGAAGTGATCCGCAATAAATATGGTTTACAAAAACGCGCTCGGCGTTCATTAGAAATTTATACCACCGCAACCTTAGAAGCGATGTTGATGCCACAAGTAGTTCCTGACCCATCATGGCGTGATGTCATGAATTTGTTAAGTCAAACCAGTTTTGAAGCATACAGCCAGGTTGTCAAACAAGATAAGCAATTTGTGCCCTATTTTGAAGCGGTTACGCCGCAGCAAGAAATTGGCGCACTCATGATGGGATCACGTCCAGCGAGACGACAATCGAGTTCACATGACATTGAAAATTTACGCGCTATTCCTTGGGTATTTGCTTGGACACAGAACCGCCTACTGTTGCCCGCATGGCTAGGCGTAGGGGAAGCCTTAAGTGACGCTATAGCACAAGGCATATTACCGGAATTACAAGTCATGGCTCGAAGCTGGCCATTTTTTCGCACGTTGCTTAGCATGATAGAAATGGTTTTAGTAAAAACTGATTTATCGATTGCAACTCGTTATGAAAATCGTCTTGCTAGCGATATGAATGCAATTGGCAGCAGGCTACGAGAAAAATTTCAATTAACCCATCACCAACTAAAGGCAGTGCTAGCAGTCGACGCCTTATTAACGAGTAACCCAACTTTATTAAGAACCATTAATCATCGATCGCCCTATTTATATCCCTTACATGCCCTGCAAGCAGAATTACTCTGGCGCGTACGCAGTCAAACACTCAAAGCGGATGAAGCGGAGGTATTGCGAGATGCGTTGATGGTGAGTATTAGCGGCATCGCCGCCGGCATGCAGAATACGGGTTAAAAAAATGCCCATTACTTTTTATATATTCCATAGCAGCGGTAGCTGCGTAGGATTTTAGCCCCGCGTGTAGGCCGTCGAAGCAAAGCGAAGATGGCCGGAACGTGGGGGAAACGCATCCATCACCTCACACCAAGCCGCGGCAGCGGCGAAACTAAAAGAGTAAATAAAAAATATAAGATGTTTCGCCGCCGCCGCGGCTTAAATAGAGAGGGGGCTTTATACCCCACGTTCCGGCTTATTCGCCTTCGGCTCCTAAGCCTACACGCGGGGCTAAAATCCTACGCAGCTACCGCTGCTGAAGAAGAAGCGTGATGGCAGATCAGTATTTATACCATTATCAATCTGCAACATTAGATGTTTACCTAACAAATAATCTATAATTCTTTGATTGTGATTAGGCCCGATTGTAAACTCTGGTTATAATTCAGTGTCGGTTATGTTAAGCCTTAAAAGGAACTAAAACATGCGGTTAATACTGCTTGGACCCCCGGGATCTGGCAAGGGAACGCAGGCCCAATACATCATGGAACGCTATGAAGTGCCGCAAATTTCTACAGGGGATATGCTGCGAAAGAGTGTTGCTGACAAAACACCCCTTGGAATGCAAATCAAGTCCATTATGGATGCAGGTAACTTAGTATCTGATGATATTATCATTAAATTAGTCCAAGAAAGGATCAAGCAACCAGATTGCAGTGCAGGCTTCCTCTTAGATGGCTTTCCACGCACGGTTAGGCAAGCGCAAGCGTTAACCAGTTCTGGCCTCAAAATAGATAAGATCATTGAACTAGAAGTATCTGACGACGAAATTGTGCGCCGTTTGTCTGGAAGACGCGTTCACCCAGGTTCTGGGCGTGTTTACCACATTGAACACCAGCCTCCAACTAGACCGAATCTTGATGATGTCACCGGTGAGCCGCTGGTTCAGCGAGAAGATGATAAAGAAGAAACGATTCGTAAACGTTTATTGATTTATCATGCACAAACTAAACAAGTTTCTACCTATTACATGGGCCTTGCATTAGCAAATGCTGAAGATGCGCCTGCCTACGTTAAAGTCAGCGGTGAGCAGCCACCTTTGGTTGTTTGCGACGAGATATTTCGTAACTTATCTTAATTTCCCACCTATAAAATGAGGGGCTTTGTGTCCCTCATTTATGATCAGCGTTCGCTTAAAAATATGTGGAATTCAGCTAACATTGTGCTATGGTAAATTATGTGCACCTTTTTGCAGGACTGTTAATGGGAGAAAAAATATGACATTAACAAAACATAAAACGAAATCTAAGACGAAAACCAAAGCGAAATCACGAGTAAAGGCTAAGAAAAAAGGAACGTTGTCATCGATGCTGGCGCAAAAAATGCGTACTGCTCAAATGGCTGAAAAACGCGCCGTAAAACAACTCAGCGAATTTATGCGTAAGCATAAAAAAGCGTTGTTAAAAATGCGTAAAAAAGTGCGTGCCATGATTGCGAAAAAGACCAAGCAAGCTCAAAAAGCTCGGACTGAGTTAACCAAAAAGCATATGCTCGCTATTAAGAAATTAAAGAGAGAACATGCTAAAGCGTTAACGAAAGTGCAAAAAACGCATAAAACCAAAGCCAAGACCCGAACTAAAACAAAAGCTAAATCAAAAACGAAAGCAAGAACAACCAAAGCCAGAACGACCCCCCGTAAAACAACCAAAGCGACCCATCGTAAAACGGCTGGTAAAAAAGTAGTTCATCTGCGACACTATCGACATATTCGCAAAGCTGCTTAGTTTTAGATTAGCTGCTAAACCGTCAACATCTAGACTCAAGCGATGTGAGTCTTGTTGGCGGTTTTCTATTTGGAGATATTATCAGTGACGGTCTTTTCAATTGATAAACTCATGCAAGAGACAAGGCGTCTGGCAGCCCAATACCGACAGAGTACCGGACAGACTCTCCCTATTAGTGGTGAATTAGCACGCTATGATGCTGCACGATTATTAGCTTTAGTCCCACTTCCAACACCGTTAAAAGGCGTCGATTTTAAGGGCGTTGAAGGACCTTTGGCTGAGCAACTTATTCAAGTTAAGAGCCGTGTCATTTTCGATGAAAGCAAATCAGGATATCGAATCGGGCAACTCAATTTGGGTGGGGATTGGCAGATCTGCGCCTTGGTGCTTTATGAAGCGAATTATGAACCTTATGCCATATATATCGCCACACAAGCCGATATTGCAGAATCCTTAGATAAGCGCCGCGCATCGAATACACGCGGTCAAATGTCTCTCGCACAATTTAAGCATTTGTCGACCTTAGTTTGGACGCTCGAAAATGGTCTTGAATGGGACGATTTGTGGTCTAACGCGTCTTAGCCTCGTTT
>CAZCXZ010000016.1:0-12712 GCA_964502705.1 Uncultured Candidatus Berkiella sp.
GGGTGATTGCTGCTTGCAACAGGTTGCGCAAGTCTTTAAACGAGGCATTCATCGTGCAACGGATTTCGGTGCTCGTTATGGCGGCGAAGAGTTTTCAATTATTTTGCCTGATACCCCAATTGCGGGTGCTTTGCATGTTGCTGAACGCTTGCGACTTTTTGTTGAGGCATTGCAAATTCCGAATAAAAATTCGGTAAAGGGTATTATTACGATTAGTATTGGTGCTGCCACTGCGGATGCCACGAAAGAGTTTAGCGGCGAAGCGTTGGTAGGAGCAGCAGATAGTGCGCTTTATGAAGCTAAACAAACGGGCCGCAATTGCATTGTGGGTACCAAAATGGAACCTCTCAACCCAGAAGCGGCTAATCAGCGTCCGCTCTATAAAATGACCCGTCATTTGCCACCATCGGGTTCTACCTCTCAACACTAAGCACAAATTGCATTTTCTGATTGCCTATGGCATTATTTTGAACCTCAACTAAATCAAAGTTAGGACAAAATGCTGTCATGATACTCGAAGGTACGATTGCGAAAATGGTGGTCAGTGCGACACAACCCGTGTCATATCAATTACCGCTGTCTTCCTTCTTAACGCCGCTTAATACGCATTTAGGTAAAACGCTTAAGTTAGAATTTTCGGGCGAAATTTACTGCATGGGTTGTCAAAAGCGCATTAAAAAGAGCTATCAAGACGGTTACTGCTTTCCTTGCACGCAGCGGTTAGCCCGTTGCGATCTTTGTATTATTAAACCAGAACGTTGTCACTTTCATTTAGGAACCTGTCGTGAGCCTGAATGGGGACAAACCCATTGCATGATCCCCCATTGTGTTTATTTGGCTAATGCCTCAGGCATCAAAGTGGGCATTACGCGCAAAACCCAGCTTCCAACGCGTTGGATTGATCAAGGCGCGATTGCTGCACTTCCCATTTTTGAAGTTTCATCACGTCGAGTGTCAGGTCTTCTGGAAGTGGCGATTGCCAAACATGTTTCCGATAAAACCAATTGGCGACGTATGTTGATGGGAGCGAACGAGCCTGTAGATTTGTTGGCTTATCGAGATGAATTAATCCATAAACTTACCTTGGAGATTGCGAGCATTCGCGAGCAATTTGGCCAAGAAAGCATCGTGCTGCTTGAAGATGCCACATTGCATGAATTCACTTACCCGGTGTTACATTACCCCGCGAAAGTCTCATCGTTGTCATTTGATAAACATCCCAAAATTAATAGCGCACTATTAGGGATCAAAGGCCAATATTTAATTTTCGAGGAAGGGGTGATCAATATTCGTAAACACAGTGGCTATAAGTTGCTTTACGAGGTTTAAAATAAGCCCCCAAGGAGATTGGGGGCGTTCTCTTAATTGCTTTCTAAGAATACTTGCTTTCTTTCAGGTGCATTGAACAATAATGCCACTTCTTTATAGAGTCCGATGAGCGCCACCACGTTTAGAACCAACATTAAATTCATGAACACATCCGCCAGCGTCCAGACGAATTTCACATGGATTAATGCGCCCACTGGAATGCAAGCAACAAACAAATATTGGAAAGTGCGGATCATTTTGCTACCGAATAGGTATTCAACCGCTTTATCTGCGCAATATGACCACGTCAAAATGGTGGTAAAGGCAAAGAAAAACAAAGTGACAGTAATGATGTGACCTGCATACTCAAATGCAAAACCCCGTTTAAAGGCTTCAATACAGAGATTGGTGCTTTCCAAACCATGCACTAACCAGGAGTCAGTAATGATTAGCACCAAGCCGGTTAATGTACAAACCAGCATGACCACCAGCGGTGATACCGTGCTGATAAGTCCTTGGGTCAACGCGTTTTGCGACAGGGAAGTTTTGCTATCAACAGAAGCATGAATAATGGCATCGATACCAACACCCGTGTCAGTGGCAAAGAGTCCGCGATCGAACCCGGTGCGTATACCTTCTAATACGGTGAAGCCGGCGATGCCGCCCGCGACAGCAGTAGGATTAAATGCCGCATGCATAATCAAATCCATTGCGGGCAAAATTTTGTCGTAATTAACGAGCAATATGAAAACGCAGGCCAGTACATACCCAACTGCCATAAAGGGAACGAGTAAAGAGGAAACAGTCGAAAACCGTTGGAAGCCGCCTAAAATCACGGCAGCAACTAGCAGAGCGACACCCACGCCTGTTAATAAAGGAGGTATGCCGGCTTGGGTAAAGGGCAATGCTAATGAATTCATTTGCACCATATTGCCGACTGTTAGCGCCCCAAGAATAGCTAACACGCAGTAAAACTTTCCAGCCCGCTTCATGCCAAGACCTTTGGCTATATAGTACATAGGGCCACCGACGAATTGGCCACTTTCATTCTTTTTGCGATACAGCACGCCCAGGGCGCAGCCGACGAATTTGAGGATAGAGCCAACCGTTGCCATAACCCACATCCAGAAAATGGAGCCAGGCCCGCCCATGGTAAGCGCAACGGCGATACCGGAGATATTCCCCGTACCCAGGTTACCACCTAGCACGGCGGCAACGGCACTGAAGGAGCTGGAGCGATTATCGGAACTATCGCGATCTTTTAAGAAGAATTTCCAAGCTTTAAAAGCGTGTGTGCACTGCACAAATCGAAATTTTACCGAGAAAACGATGCCAACGATGGCGACGAGGGGTATCAATACGAAGATGGAAAGGGCAGATTTAAGTTCGTCTAACATGATACCTCGCTAGGTAGACTGCCGATAAAGGATACCGATTTTACGGGGAGCAGCTACCCCCCGTCAACATTGGCGGTGTGCTAAATAACTCATTTTAGAAGGGTGGTAGTATTGGCAAGATTAAGTGGAGCAGCTGTGTCAGATTGACAGATCTAATGCTTCTCAGGATGTGCCTTCGGTGGGCACTCACTTAGAACAACGGTCTGATTTTCATCATTGACCATCTCAAGTTTGACGGGAAATCCCCATAAGCGATAAAGATGCTTAACCACTTCGTCTTTGGTGTTGCCCAAAGGGCGACGATTGCGTTGTGTGTAGCGTAAGGTGAGTGATCGGTCGCCACGGACATCAACGTTATACACTTGAATATCAGGTTCCAAATTACCTAAATTATAATTTTCACTTAATGATTGGCGCATACGATGATAACCATCTTCATTGTGGATCAATGCCACTTCTAAATCCGGATGTTCATCGTCATCTAAAATGCTAAATAACTTGAGATCTCTCATCACTTTAGGAGAGAGAAATTGTGCAATAAAACTTTCATCTTTAAAATTGCGCATGGCAAAATCTAAGGTTTCAATCCAATTGCTGCCGGCAAAATCGGGGAACCATTTTTTGTCTTCATCGGTAGGATTTTCACAAATCCGTCTGATGTCGCAAAACATGGCAAAGCCCAAAGTATAAGGGTTCAAACCTGAATAGAACTGGCTTTCAAATGATGGCTGATAAATGACATTGGTATGATTATGCAAAAACTCCATCATGAAATCATCGTTAATCAGTTGCTCACTGTAGAGTTGATTCATGATTGTGTAGTGCCAAAAGGTAGCCCAGCCTTCGTTCATGACTTTGGTTTGTTTTTGAGGATAAAAGTATTGGGCAATTTTACGTACAATACGCACAATCTCACGCTGCCAAGGTTCTAGCAAAGGTGCATGCTTTTCCACAAAGTACAGAATATTTTCCTGAGGCTCATCGGGAAAACGTTTTTGAGCGACATCACCCGATTTAGCCGTTGGAGAAGGTAGGGTTCTCCATAATTCGTTTACTAGTGATTGCAGATATTCAGCGCGGTTTGCTTGTCTGGCTTTTTCTTCTTGTAGCGATATTTTATTAGGGCGCTTATAGCGATCGACGCCGTTGTTCATGAGTGCGTGGCAAGCATCGATAATATCTTCTACTTCATCGATCCCATGTTGCTCTTCGCATTCAGCTATATAATTTTTGGCAAATACGAGATAGTCGATAATAGAATCAGGACTGGTCCACGTTTTGAATAAATAATTACCCTTGAAAAAAGAATTATGCCCATAGCAAGCATGGGCTATAACAAGCGCTTGCATGGTCAGGGTATTTTCTTCCATTAAATAGGCAATACAAGGATTAGAGTTAATGACTAGCTCATAGGCTAATCCCATGTGACCGCGACGATAGTGCTTTTCAACGTTCAGAAATTGTTTACCAAAAGACCAATGGCTATATCCCAGTGGCATGCCAACTGCGGAGTAAGCATCAAGCATTTGTTCTGAGTTGATGATCTCAATCTGATTAGGGTAGGTATCCAGTTTGAAATTTTGCGCGATACGGGATATTTCCTTATCAAATTCGGCGAGCAATTCATGAGTCCATTCCGATGAATCTGAGATAACGGTGTTTTTAGATTTAGCCATGAGCTAACCCCTCTTGGCGTTTAAAAAGCTCTCTAAACACCGGGTAAATATCTTTGATGCTTTCTATGTGTTGCATAGCAAATTCAGGGCATGCATCTTTAATGGTCAAATAGGCTTCCCATAAACTTTGATGATGTCGTGGCATGATCTCAACATAAGCAAAATATTGTACATAATCGAGAATGTCATTGATTAAAATTTCTTTGCATCGTGGCGAGTCATTGTTCCAATTATCACCATCGGATGCTTGGGCTGCATAGATATTCCAATCGCTGGTTGGGTATCTTGAAACCATAATGTCGCGCATTAACTCGAGCGCGCTAGATACCACAGTGCCGCCGGTTTCGCGAGAATAGAAGAATTCTTCTTCATTGACCTCTTTGGCACTGGTATGATGCCGTATAAATACCACTTCGACATTTTCATATGTTCTAGATAAGAATAAATACAATAAAATAAAAAATCGCTTGGCAATATCTTTTTTCGCTTCATCCATCGAGCCTGAGACATCCATCAAGCAAAACATCACCGCTTGTGTGGAAGGTTCAGGACGCATGACGCGATTGTTATATTTTAAATCAAAAGGATCTATAAACGGTATTGTATCAATAGTACGTTTTAGGCGAGCAATTTCATCTTGAATTTCTGTCGCACGAGTAGCATGCGGGTCTTGGCTTAACAAAAGCGCCAGCTCATTTTCGAGTTCTTTAATTTTATTATTTTTTGCCGCTTTAATCGCAAGCCGTCTACCCAATGCTTCACGCAGTGAGCGTACAATATTGATGTTGGCAGGGATCCCTTGCGAGGTATAACCTGCACGTACCATTTTGTAATTGGGCATTTTCGCAATTTGCGTTTTAACGAGATTGGGCAAGGCAAGATCTTCAAAAAATAGATCAAGGAATTCTTCTTTAGATATTTCAAAGGCAAACTCATCCTGGCCTTCTTCAACGGCATCGCTCGCCTCTTGTCCACCGCGGCCTTGGTCATCTTTACTGGGTCGTTTGATTAAGTCACCGGGAATAAATTCCTTGTTCCCAGGGAAGATGATATTTCTAACACCACCTTCGCCATAAGAAAAGGAGGGCTCAGAGATATCTTTAGCCGGGATAGTGATTTTTTCGCCGCTCTCATCGACTTCTTTAATACTGCGTCCAGAAATGGCTTCACGAACCGCTTCTTGAATTTGCTTCTTAAAGCGGCGCATAAAGCGTTGCCGATTCACAGCGCTTTTGTGACGCCCATTTGGACGGCGATCAATAAATCGCGACATTAAAGTCCCTTATGAGGATTTACGTACACGTAAATACCATTCACAGAGTAAGCGTACTTGTTTAGGTGTGTATCCTTTATCAACCATTCGATCAACAAACTCTTGATGCTTTTTCTTTTCATCTGCTGAGGCTTTCGTGTTAAAGGAGATCACAGGCAGTAAATCTTCAGTGTTTGAGAACATTTTCTTCTCAATCACCACGCGTAATTTTTCATAGCTAGTCCAGCTGGGGTTTTTGCCCTTATTGTTAGCTCTGGCTCGCAATACAAAATTAACGATTTCATTACGAAAATCTTTAGGATTGCTAATGCCAGCTGGCTTTTCAATTTTTTCAAGTTCATCATTGAGTGAGCGTCTATCTAGAATTTCACCTGTATCAGGGTCGCGATATTCAGAGTCTTGGATCCAAAAATCTGCGTAAGTAACATAACGGTCAAATATATTTTGACCATATTCTGAATAGGATTCTAAATAGGCAGTTTGAATTTCTTTGCCAATAAACTCAACGTAGCGCGGTGCTAAGAAACCCTTAATATAAGACATATAACGTTCATGTATTTCAGGTGGGAATTGTTCTCTTTCAATGCCTTGTTCAAGCACATACATTAAATGCACGGGATTTGCAGCAATTTCAGAGGTGTCAAAGTTAAACACCTTAGAAAGCACTTTAAAGGCAAAGCGCGTAGAAAGCCCAGTCATGCCTTCATCAACACCTGCGAAGTCACGGTATTCTTGATAAGATTTTGCTTTAGGATCAGTATCTTTCAAGTTTTCACCATCGTACACGCGCATTTTTGAGAAAATGCTAGAGTTTTCTGGCTCTTTAAGACGTGATAGTACAAAGAATTGCGCTAACATTTTTAAAGTGTTTGGCGCACAAGGCGCTTCCTTTAAAGAACTGTTTTGCAGCAGTTTTTTGTAAATTTGTACTTCTTCTGTGACGCGTAAGCAGTAAGGTACTTTAATGATATAAACACGATCCAGTAACGCTTCATTGTGTTTATTGTTTTTAAAGGTCAGCCATTCGCTTTCATTGGAATGCGCTAAAATGATACCGTCGAAGGGAATAGATGCAGAGCCTTCGGTGGCATTAAAATTACCTTCTTGCGTTGCCGTTAGCAGGGGATGTAGCACTTTAATAGGTGCTTTAAACATTTCCACAAACTCTAATAAACCACGATTCGCTTTGCAAAGACCACCGGAATAACTGTAAGCATCGGCATCATCTTGGGAGTATTGTTCTAATTTTCGAATATCGACTTTACCCACCAGTGAAGAGATATCTTGGTTGTTTTCATCACCCGGTTCGGTTTTGGCAACGCCAACTAATTTAGAGCGTGAAGGCCAGAGCTTCACAACGCGAAATTGATTAATATCACCGTTGAATTCATTTAGGCGTTTCACCGCCCAAGGAGATAAAATACTTTCGGTATAACGTCTTGGGATCCCATATTCTTCTTCTAAGATCGGGCCATCTTCATCGGTATCAAAGAGTCCTAGCGGAGATTCATGGACCGGTGAGCCTTTTAGGGCATAAAAAGGGACTTTCTCCATCAGCGCCTTTAAGCGTTCAGCTAAAGAAGATTTACCGCCACCAACAGGTCCTAATAAATACAGGATTTGTTTCTTTTCTTCTAACCCTTGGGCCGCGTGTTTTAAGTAAGCCACAATTTGCTCGATGGGCTCTTCCATACCGTAGAAGTGCTCAAATGAGTCGTACAGCTTGACTACTTTGTTAGAGAAGATCCGGCTTAGACGTCGATCTTTGCTGGTGTCGACTAATTTAGGTTCACCAATAGCAGCCAGTAGCCGCTCAGCGGCATTGGCATAAGCCATGCTGTCATGCTTACAAATCTCGAGGTATTCTTGCAGGCTCAGTTCTTCTTGTTTGTAGCGACCGTCATATCGGTCCTTGAAACCACTTAATACGTCCATGTCCACCCCTTCAGAGCGATGCTCCCTAATTGAATATTAGTTCATTAACTGAAGCCTTATCAAGCGGCTTGGGTTTATATATAGTGATAAGATTGTAAAAAGTGTCGTTAGAATGGGGAATGACCAATGAAGCCACAAGAATCAAAGTTGAAAACGACTTACCTAAAGGACTATCTGGCGCCTGATTTCATTATAGAATCGATAGATTTACAGTTCGAACTTTTTGAAGACAAAACCTTAGTGCATTCCAGCCTCAAAATGTCCCGCAATTCTACACAGGGTGCGCATTCACGACCACTCGTCTTATTTGGCGAATCACTAAAATTGGTTTCTTTACAGTTAAATGATCAAATATTAGCGCCGCACCAATATGAGATTTCTGGCAATCAATTAACGATTGAAAATGTACCTAATAACTTTAGCCTCGAAATCGTTACCCAAATTCACCCTGAAAAAAATACGGCACTCAGCGGCTTATATCGATCTGAAAAAATGTTTTGTACCCAGTGTGAAGCTGAAGGCTTCAGAAGAATGACTTATTATCTTGACCGACCTGATGTGATGGCCCCATTCACCACCACGATTGTCGCTGATAAAACGTTGTATCCGGTATTGTTATCGAATGGTAACAAAGTGGGTGAAGGAGAAATGCCGGATAATCGCCATTGGGTAAAATGGCAAGACCCATTCAAAAAGCCCAGCTATTTATTTGCATTAGTGGCTGGTAACTTAGTCAAAGTTTCCGATACGTTTACAACAAAATCAAAACGCGTTGTTGCTTTAGAAATTTATGTTGAAGAACAAAATAAAGATAAATGCGCACATGCGATTGAGTCATTGAAAAATTCAATGCGTTGGGATGAACAAACCTATGGTCGTGAATATGATTTAGATGTTTACATGATTGTAGCAGTGAATGATTTCAACATGGGGGCGATGGAAAACAAAGGCTTAAATATCTTTAATGCAAAATATGTTTTAGCCAGTGAAGAAACCGCAACTGATGTTGATTTTCAAAATGTTGAGGCTGTTATTGGCCATGAATATTTTCACAATTGGACAGGCAATCGGATTACTTGCCGTGACTGGTTCCAATTGAGTTTAAAAGAAGGGCTTACGGTTTTTCGTGAGCAACAGTTTAGTGCCAGTATGGGTTCTCCTACCGTGAAGAGAATCAATGATGTGCGCATCATTCGTACGCGTCAGTTTGCAGAAGATGCAGGCCCTATGGCACATCCTGTGCGTCCTGAATCTTATATTGAAATTAATAACTTTTATACTTCAACCATCTATAATAAGGGTGCAGAAGTCATTCGCATGTTAGCAACCCTATTAGGTGCTGAAAAATTCCGTAAAGGCATGGATCTGTATTTTGATCGTCATGATGGCCAAGCCGTCACGATTGAACACTTTGTTGCCGCTTTTAGTGATGCAAACGATTATGACTTGCGACAATTTTACCGTTGGTATCATCAAGCGGGTACACCGACAGTGAATGTAGAAGGTAGCTATAACGCAGAAAATAAAACATTTTCGTTAAGTGTGAACCAAGTTCTGCCATCAACTCCGGATAACCAACCGAAAGAGCCCTTTTTGATCCCAATCAAAGTTGATCTTTATAATCATAATGGGCAAGCTTATGCATTGCATACAGAAGATCCTATCAGCAAAACAAGCGATGGAACTTATCTGCTACTCACAAAACCGAATCAGATCTATACCTTTAGCAATATAGATGAAAAACCGGTTCCTTCGTTGTTAGGCAATTTCTCCGCGCCCGTTAAGTTGAATTATGACTACACTGAAGCAGAGCTTAACTTGTTAATGGCGCATGATAATGACTTATTCAATCGCTGGGATAGTGCACAACGGTTATGCACCCAAGTGGTTAAAAAACTCATGCAATCACATAAGCAAGCACAGGCGTTAACGATTTCAACAGACTTATTTAAAGCCTATGAGACTTTATTAGCACAGCATAACATTGACCCTGCTGTGATTGCGCAAATTTTAAGCTTACCGTCATTTCAATATATTGCAGAAGAATTGCCCACCATTGAAGTGTCAGCTTTGATTGCTGCGCGTCAAGCGTTTGTCAAGCAATTTGCTACGCATTTGAGCAATGAACTACTCGCAACGTATGAAAAAGCCCATAAAGCTGACGATGGCAGTTTATCAAGCCTGAGTATGGCAAATCGTTCGCTGAAAAATACCGCCTTGGCTTACTTAGTTCGCTCCAATCATCCTAAAGCGGTTAATTTGGCGCATACGCAATATAAAAATGCGCGCAACATGACCGATAGGATGGGTGCACTGGGTGCGATTAATCATTCAACCGATCCACTTCGTGATAAATTGTTTGATGAGTTCTATCAGCAGTTTAAAAAGGACCCCTTAGTTGTGAATAAATGGTTGGGTTTACATGCCACCAGTGATTTGCCCAATGTGTTAGAAAATATTAAAGCGCTAATGAAACATGATGCCTTTGATATCCGTAACCCAAATAAAGTGTATGCGTTAATTAATACTTTTAGCATGGGTAACCCTGAAAGATTCCATGATGAACAGGGTAAAGGCTATGACTTTCTCGCCGATCGGGTGATTGAATTGAATGAAGCGAATCCCCAAGTGGCAGCGAGAATGTTAGAAGCGTTAACCCAATGGAAGCGTCTGGATGATAAGCAAGGCCAGCTGATGAAAAAGGCCTTAGAAAAAATCCAAGCGTCAGGCAATTTAAGTGAAGATGTTTATGAGATTGTGAGTAAATCTCTGGCAGCTTAGTACCGATGACTCCGCCTTTGCCAGAGGTGAAGGCGGACTCAAAGCGTATAGCTTAATCACGCAGATCATTTTCTCTTCCGTCTAATTTGATTACAATCACTGCAATCCCATTTGGCATAAAGTTAGTTAACCTATTTTATGGGTGAGACTCATCGCTATTGCCCTGGCAAATTGTAAGGTAAATCATGACGTTAGATAAAACAGGTGTGCTCCTCGTTAATTTAGGGACTCCTGCAAGAGCCGATAAAAAGGCCGTGCGTGCTTTTTTGAAAGAATTTTTAAGTGATGCCAGGGTCGTTGATTTACCCGCTTTTATGCGTCAGCTACTGTTACATAGTGTTATTTTGCCTTTTCGCACCGGCAAAACAACCCATGCCTATAAAGCCATTTGGGATCAAGAAAAGGGTTCTCCCCTTTTATTTCATTCAAAAGATCTGGTGGATGGATTGCAAAAGGAGCTAGGGCCGCATTTCCAAGTCGAATTAGGTATGCGTTATGGTGAACCGAGTATTTGGTCAGCCATTGAAAGACTTTTGCAGTCACGCTGTTCGCAAGTGATTATCGTACCTTTGTTCCCGCAATATTCTTCAGCAGCTAGTGGTTCAGCCATCGCAAGTGTCATGCGTGGATTATTACCCAAAGAGCATATTCCACATTTATCGATTGTCAGCGATTTCTTCCGTGAACCTGATTATATCCATGCACAAGTTGAACTGATCAAACCTTTACTCGGCGCTAAGCAGCCTGATTGCGTTTTGTTTAGTTATCATAGTTTGCCGTGGCGACAAATAGATAAAAGTGGCAGCCAGTGTCAGCAGCAGTGTAAGCAAAATCAACCGTGCCAAGGGATCACGCGTGAGAATCATTTATGTTATCGCGCACAATGTTACGAAACTTCACGGTTATTGGCACAGTCTTTGGGAATAGATGCATACCATGTGGTCTTTCAATCACGCCTGGGACGCATTCCTTGGGTCGGTCCCGATCTTTCAACGGTAATGTCGCAACTCATTCAGGGCGGTAAGCGCAATCTGCTGGTAGCCAGCCCGTCGTTTGTTGCTGATTGTTTAGAAACGTTGGAAGAAATTGGCATTCGAGCAAAAGGTTTGTGGCAAGATTTGGGTGGTAAAGAATTCACGTTAGTGCCTTGCTTAAATTCAAGCCCGAAGTGGATCACCGGGCTTGCTAATATTGTGCGAGCTAAATTAACCACGAAAGAGCAAATCGTATGGGCCGACCTTTGCGTCGGCCCATAAAAGAGGCTGCTTTAGGCTAGTGCCTTCAAAGCAGCCGCCGCCGTTTCAGTGGGTAATAATTTTTGTGCTTTCTCTAAATCGGCTTTGGCTTTGGCTTTTTCGCCCATCTTTTCAAATAGCAATCCACGTTGATGATAGTGATAAAAATAATTCGGATTCTTAGCAATGGCACTTTGATAAGCTGTCATTGCTTTGTCTTTTTCATCTTTTTTCGCGTAAACGTCGCCTTGCAAGCTATAAAATAGTGCTTCGTTGGGTACAAGGGCGATAGCTTTATTCGCTAAACTCAGGGCCTGCGATAACTCATCTTTCTTTAACGCTTTCACGCCTTCATCAAATGCGGCATAGGCTGCTTGATCTTTCTTCAATTTTGCCGTTTTTTGTTGATAACGTTCTTTACCAAGTGTCAAATCTTGTGGCATGTTTTTCGCACGTTGTTGATTCGCTTTGACGCGCTCGATAGAGGGCGGGTGAGTTGCAAACAGTCCGCCAACCCAATTAGGCGACTTTTGATCCATTAATTTAACAAAGGTTTGTTGCAGGGTAACCGCACCTTGTGGCGAATAACCGGCTTTTGCCATGTAATCCATGCCATACGAATCGGCTTCGAGTTCGGCTTCTCTGCTATATTTGGTGCTGATTAAATTCGTTGCAACGGCCGCGCTAGCTGCCAGTGCTTGATCTTTATAAGCAGGATCCGTTTCTTTGTGTGTCGCTAAAATAGCGACATTGGCAGCGACTAAACCGGTCGACATGATAATTTGTCGTTCCATAGCTTTAGCGCCATGGCGAGCTGCGGCATGGGTAATTTCATGACCCAACACGGCAGCGAGCTCTGCTTCATTCTCAAGGTGCGTGAGTAATCCGCGGTTCACGGCAATTTTGCCACCTGGCAAGGCCCAAGCATTGGGCACAGAATCATTTAGCACCACAAACTCGTAAGGGAGATCAGGCCGTGCGCTGTTTTTTGCGAGCTTTTGGCCCACTTCTTGAACATAAGCGGTTAATTCAGAATCGATCGCATATTGTCCACCGCTGGCTTGTTGGCCATATTGGTAGTTTTCTAGGCCCATTTTAATTTCTTTG
>CAZCXZ010000016.1:12722-31303 GCA_964502705.1 Uncultured Candidatus Berkiella sp.
TCATTGCGACCTGTCACCGGATTTTGTGCACAAGCTGTAAGAGTTAGCAGGATAATAATAGTGAGTGAGCGATGGAAAATAGGCATATAGCACCTTCATTTATGGGTATTCGTCTATTTTATCAGCACCCCTGTGTATATCGATAGTGATATTCTTTAAATGATGGCTATTTCTTATTGGGCCAATGGTCGATAAAATGTTATCAATCAATATAAAGTATGTAGCTTAGCTAAGTAGGCGATGCCTATCTAATATTGAACCTAAGTTGTAAAATTAAAATCATTCGATCAAGCAATGAGGTGTGGTATGGCACGTCGGCTGGAAGAAGCACGTGAAGAATTAATTGGGCGAATCGTTGCCCTCGTTAAAGAGAAAATGCCTGCAAATGAAACAAAGTTAATTGAATCATTTGTTAAGCAATATTACTTAAGTGCCGCACCAGAGGATTTGCTTGAACGCAATATCATCGACTTGTATGGATCGCTGGTTTCATTTTGGCATTTCATCAACCACCGTGCTCCTCACGAATCGAAAGTACGTGTCTACAATCCCCAATTTGAGCAACATGGCTGGCAATCGACGCATACCGTGATTGAAGTGGTTTATGATCATGTTCCTTTTCTGATCGAATCGATTAGCATGGTTATCAACCGTTTAGGTTTTAACGTACATTTGGTACTTCATACCAATGGCTTAAAAATTGAACGTGATGAGAAAGGTGTTATTTACAAAGTATTTATGGGCAAAAGCAGTGATGGTAATGTTCGCCCAACAGAAATGCCGATCTTTATTGAAATTGATAGACAAAGCGATCCTGCTGTTCTTGAATCGATACGAGAAGCGATTGAAGGGACGATCCAAGAGGTAACCTTAGCTGTTCAAGATTGGCAGCCAATGACCAATGCCATGGATGATGTCATAAAATGTCTTGAGAAGCGCATTGACCAGTCAAAGAAACGAGATATTGATGATGAAATTATAGAGTTTTTAAAATGGATCAATAACAATCATTTTACCTTTTTAGGTTATTGCCAACGAAAATTAAAAACCACCGATAATTCCTACGAGTGGTCATTCGATAAAGGCTCAGCGCTCGGGATTTTGAAAAAATTCGGTGAGACCTATTTTGAGCCGTTCCAAGAAATGACCAAGGCAGCTCAGGATTTAGCAATTTCCAAACACCCGCTCATTTTGGGTAAAACAAATCGTATTTCAACAGTGCACCGCCCAACCTATACCGATTTTATTGTTGTAAAATGTTTTGATGATAATGGCGAAGTGATTGGGCAACACCAGTTTATTGGTTTGTATACATCGGTTGCTTATAATCGTAGCCCGCAATACATTCCGCTCCTGCGCTTAAGGGTTAAAAAGATCCTTGAAAGAGCCAATGTAGAAGAAGAAAGCCATGACGGCAAAATTTTGATGAATATCCTTGAAACGTTGCCTAGAGATGATTTCTTTCATGGCACCGTTGAAGAACTCTATGATCTTGCAACTGGAATTTTACATTTACAAGAAAGACAGAAAATTCGGATCTTTATCAGAAAAGATTCCTTTGCTCGACTATTTTCTTGCTTAGTGTTTGTACCAAGAGAAAGGTTTAATTCTAAATTACGTGAGAAAATGCAAAAAATCCTCATGGATGAATTGAACGGTTATCAAGTAGAGTTTTCCACCCGTTTTTCTGAATCTATATTAGCTCGCATTCATTTTGTTATACGTTTCAAAGATGATGTAGCAAAAGATTTTAATCTTAATGAGATCCAAGAGAAAATTATACAAGTTAGTAGAACTTGGGAAGATAACCTAAGAGATGCATTAACTGAGCATTTTGGCGAAGAAGCGGGTAATCGATATTTTCATAACTATCGCGGCGCATTCCCGGCTGGCTATCGTGCCGATTATAATGTTCGCACCGCTGTTTATGATGTGAATCATATTCAAAAACTGACTGATAAAAACAGTTTAGAAATGAGTTTTTATCAACCACTTGATGAGCAAGATGGTATCTTGCGTTTCAAATTGTACAGCCCTGATTCATCAATACCGCTGTCAGATATTATACCCATGTTAGAATGCATGGGGTTGCGTGTAATCAGTGAAAGACCTCATGAAATTACCCCCAAAACGGGCAAGATTATTTGGATCAATGATTTTGGGATGATTCATGCTTCTGGCAAAGAATTAAACGTTGATGCCGTAAAAGAAATATTCCAAGAAGCCTTTTATCACATTTGGAACCGTCATGCAGAAAGCGATGGTTTTAACCGATTAGTTTTAGGTTCAGGTCTTAATTGGCGCGAAGTCACTATGTTGCGTGCTTACGCCAAATATTTATGGCAGATAGGCTTCACCTTTTCACAAGCCTATATCGAAGATGTGTTAGCGGGAGTTCCTGCGATCACGCACGATTTAGTGCAGTTATTTACGACTCGCTTTGATCCTAGCATCGCGCAAGAACAGCGTAATAATATATCAAATGAGTTAAGATTAAGAATTAAAAATAGCTTGGAAGAAGTTAAAAATATCGATGAAGATCGTATTATTCGCCGATATATGCAAGTTATTTTGGCAACCATTCGTACCAATTTCTTCCAAAAAGACAGCAATGGTAATTTTAAAAATTACTTATCACTTAAATTTGATCCTTCTGCTATTACAGAATTGCCTTTGCCGCGCCCATTATTTGAAATATTTGTCTATTCAAAACGCGTAGAGGGTGTGCATTTGCGAGGAGCAAAAGTTGCTCGCGGTGGATTACGATGGTCCGATCGTCGTGAAGATTTCCGGACTGAAGTATTAGGTTTAATGAAAGCGCAGCAAGTGAAAAATGCGGTGATTGTACCACTTGGCGCTAAGGGTGGTTTTGTTCCTAAAAACTTACCTGTCCGCGGAACTCGCGAAGAAATTATGACGGAAGGTATTGAGAGCTACAAAACCTTTGTTCATGGCTTATTAGATCTCACGGATAACCTTGTCGAAAACAAAGTTGTGCCACCTGTTGATGTGGTTAGATACGATGCGGATGACCCGTATTTAGTCGTTGCAGCTGATAAAGGAACCGCAACGTTTTCTGATATTGCCAATGCGGTTTCAAAAGAATATAACTTCTGGCTAGATGACGCGTTTGCTTCTGGTGGTTCTACCGGTTATGACCATAAGAAAATGGCAATTACCGCACGCGGTGCTTGGGAATCGGTGAAGCGACATTTCAGAGAACTGGGTGTTGATTGCCAAAAAACCGATTTCACTGTTGTGGGCATCGGTGATATGGCTGGCGACGTATTTGGTAACGGCATGTTACTGTCTGAGCATATTAAACTAGTAGCTGCTTTCAACCATGTGCATATCTTCCTTGATCCCAATCCCGATCCCGCAGTAAGTTTCCAAGAACGCAAGCGCTTGTTTAATTTACCGCGCTCCACCTGGGAAGACTATAACCCTAAATTGATTTCAAAAGGGGGCGGTGTATTCTCTCGCTCTAGTAAGTATATTCCGCTGTCACAAGAAATGCAGGATGTTCTAGGTATTAATGCTGCCAAGATAGTACCCAATGAACTGATAAGAGCAATTTTAAAAGCCAAGGTCGATTTGCTATTCAATGGCGGTATTGGTACTTATGTTAAATCGTCTAGCGAACATAATGCGAATGTCGGAGATAGAGCCAACGATGGCCTACGTGTCAACGGCGATGAGTTACGCTGCAGAATAGTGGGTGAAGGTGGTAACCTCGGTTTTTCACAGTTGGGTCGTGTTGAATATGCGTTAAATGGCGGGAAAATCAATACAGACGCTATCGATAACTCAGGTGGTGTTGACTGCTCAGATCATGAAGTGAATATTAAAATTTTGCTGAATGGCATTGTTGCAGCAGGCGATTTAACAGAAAAGCAACGTAATATCTTGCTAGGCGAAATGACCGAAGAGGTTTCTGAATCGGTGCTTGAAGATAATCGCAGTCAAATTGAATCGATTAGTGTTGCAGAATTTAATGCTGCCAAGAACGTCCAAATGCATTGTCGACTCATTGACCATTTGGTTCAATTTGGCAACCTTGATCGTTCCTTAGAATTTTTACCCACCAATGAAGATCTGCTGATCCGTCAGCAAGGTGGCCAAGGGTTAACGAGACCTGAATTATCAGTTCTCTTAGCGTATTGCAAAACGCTACTAAAAAGTGAAATTTTGGCATCAGACTTGCCAGAAGATAAATATATCGGTGTGGAATTAATCAGGGTTTTCCCACAAGTATTACAAGAGCGCTATAGCAAAGAAATGACTTCGCATCGTCTAAAGCGAGAATTGATTGCGATGCAAATTTCAAACTCTGTCATTAATGATATGGGGCTTGGCTTTATTCATCGTTTACAAGATGAGACGGGCGCAACTATCCCGCAAATCATGCGTGGGTATATTGCTGCAAAAGAAATCTTTAAAGCCAAGAAATTCCGAGAGGCAGTAGCCGCACTCGATTTTATTGTACCGGCTGATATTCAAGTTAAAATGTTGCACGAGTTGAATCGCTTGGTACGTCGAGGAACACGCTGGTTCTTGCGCCACCAGATCGGCAATATGGATATTCAAGAAGTCATCGATCATTTTGCACCCCGTATGGATGAAGTGAGAGAAGGCTTACACCATGCTATTCAAGGAACCGCTGAGGAATATCTACTAGAATTTGCTAGAGAATTGATGGATGAAAACGTTCCTCAGGAAACAGCTTTGGTGACTGCTCAAATGAGTGCCATGTTCTCAGCACTGGATATTGTTGATGCAGCAGCGACCCATAATTTGCCGGTGGACTTGGTTACCATTACCTATTACGCCATCGGTTCGCGTTTAGAGCTAGGCTGGTTCCGTGAGCAAATTAAGCAACATCCTGTGGTGAACCATTGGGATTCCCTTGCTCGCGCTGCGATTCGAGATGATTTGGATCGTCAGCAGCGAAATCTAACGGTTGCGGTACTGATGATGCAGCAAGATGTTGATAATGTCGAAGCGCAGATTGATGCATGGATGGCGCAACATAAAGAAATGCTAGACCGCTGGAAGCACATGATTACCGATTTGAAATCAATCTCTAAACGCGAATTCACAATGTATTCGGTTGCTTTACGAGAGCTGATGGAAATCGCTAATGTTAGTTTAAGAGATTATAATTCGAAACGAGTTGCATAAATGCTGTATCAAATAATTAGGCCGCTGTTATTTGCGGCCGATGCCGAGTGTTCACATGATTTGACGCTCTGGACCCTAAAAAAGCTCCACCAAGTGGGGCTTTTTCATAACCCCAAACCTATTGTTAAACAACCTGTTCAGTGTTTTGGTTTGCAGTTTTCAAATCCATTAGGATTAGCCGCAGGCCTTGATAAAAATGCCGAGTGCATACCCGCTTGGAATGCGATGGGGTTTGGTTTTATTGAAGTCGGTACAGTAACACCTCGTCCACAAGTAGGTAACCCTAAACCCAGGCTATTTAGACTGCCTGAAAATTCTGCGATTATTAATCGTATGGGGTTTAATAATAAAGGCGTCGATTATCTCATTTCTCGGTTACAGCATGCGCATTCCACCTGTCCGTTAGGTGTTAATATTGGCAAAAACAAAGATACTGAGCTTAAAGATGCTTGGCAAGATTATGTCCATTGTTATGAAAAAGTTTTTCAATATGCCGATTATGTAACGGTAAATATTTCCTCGCCAAATACACCAGAATTACGGCAACTGCAAAAGGGCGAGATGCTCAAAGGGATTCTATTGCCATTAAAGCAAGCCCAGCAGCGCTTAAGCGATCAATACCATAAAAAGGTACCTATTTTAGTTAAAATTGCTCCGGACCTTCTGAATGAAGAGTTATTATCCCTTTTGGATGAGTTGGTATCGCTGAATGTTGAAGGGATCATTGCGACCAATACCACGATTGAACGACCCGCAAATTTGCAAAGTAAGTATGCAAGTGAAGCCGGTGGCTTAAGCGGCGCACCTTTATTTGAACGTTCAACTCAAATGATTCAAACCATTTACCAAACCGTTGGCGATAGCTTACCCATTGTGGCAGTAGGTGGAATAATGTCAGCAGAACAAGCAAAAGCAAAACTGGCAGCTGGCGCAAAGCTGGTGCAAGTTTACTCTGGATTGATCTACCATGGTCCAAGCTTGATTAAAAATATCCTGAAATCACTTATCTAAAATGAGACTTGCATTGATGAGCGTCCTACTTTATTGTGGCGCTCATTCTATTTGCTGTTAAATTCAACATAAATGAACGTAGTATGTTCGTTTTCTATCCCGATAAAAAATCAACATTCTGGTTTTGGTTTACTCGAATGTTTAATAACATTAGTTATTCTTTCAACCTCAATACTCATGGTAATGAGTGTGAGTTTGCGTCAAATTCAGCAGAGCCGCGAAGCGCTGTTGCTTAATCAGCTTTATCAAGAAGTTGATAGTCTGTGCTTATTTGTTCAGCAACATGAAAAAGATGCAACCTTGATTATCGATAAATGGCAAAGTCAGTTTGCCATTTTATTCCCACAAGCCAAATCACATATTCAATTGACAGCAAAATCGTTAGTTATCGAAATTGAGATCCACCCTTATACCTTAAAGGTTATCGCACATGGAATGCGTTCAAGGAAAACACTCACGAGGCATGACGCTCGTTGAATTACTAATTTCGTTAACGTTAAGTTCGATGCTAAGTATCATGATGTTTAATGCATTTTATTTAACTAAAAGAACGATGTTGAGCCAACAAGCTTTAGTACGTTTGCAAGTCAATGCAAGAACGCTGGATTATCTGTTAGGCAAAGCGCTTCGTAACAGCGGGGTATTTGGTTGTCATAAACTCCAACCCAATAGTGTGATTGTTGCTGATAAAGACATGCATTTATCAGATTATGGGCTAGTAAACTCAAAAGGGATATTAGGCGTTTTGGCCCATCAACTACCTACCGATTTTTCAGGAACGGCGCGAGTACTACGGCGTTATAAAAAGGACAGTGAGTTGCTATGGATCCAAGGCGGTAATCGTTTATCGAACAAGTCACGGTTAAAAAGTGGCAGCATCCTCGCGATATCGGATTGTCGGCAAATATCTCTTTTTAGGAAGCAAGATGAAATGCTTCCCACAGTCATTGAGCCTTATACCTTAAGTGTATTACATTCCACGATTTACTACGTAGGAGATACACAACGTAAGAACGCCAAAGGCAGACCGATCTATGCGCTCTATAGCACCGATTTGAATGGGCGCACTCTGGAATTGATTGAAGGTGTTGAGAAAATAGAAATATTTTTCGGCAGCTTTACTGAGGGCGCACTGGATTATCAAAAAGCGCAAGAAATCTCGGATTGGTCTGCCATTGTGAGTGTAAGGATTAAGGCATTATTAAATACCATTGAAGACACTGAGCCCATAATAACTAAATGGTGGCATTATGAATGGCCATTAATGTAAAGCAATCAGGCAGTATTTTACTTTTAGCGCTCATTTTTTGTGCAGCATCTTCTATTTGCTTGTTGCTAATATTTGAAACTAGCATGCTAGAAACGATGATGGCGCGTCATCATCACCAAAAAAAGCAGATATTTTTGGATTATTTAGTAACATTATGTCAGCTGGAAAGTGATCTTGAAAATAAGCCACTGATTGAATATCCCAAAAACATAACTTTTGTACAATGGGTACCAGACACGTTAGTCTGCAACGAGACATCAGGTATTGTGCATTACCAAATTAACCATACGATAACATTACCCGATGGTATTAGCAGCCAGTTTACGAGTACTTATGCGATTAGAGGGACACTGCCTGCAGGAAGTGCGCATCCGAATACCGCCTATTGCGGTGTCGATCTGCAATCCATTTTTATACCATTATCAAAAAGACTGCCTATTTCAGCAATTATTGGGAACGTCATTGTGGCGGAACATCCTGGCGGCAAAGGCGTGTTGCTATATGCCTTAGCGCAAAAGAAATACCACTCTGGGCAAGTTTTGTTAATAGTCAATCAGGTCGATGGCTCAGAACCCGAGTTATTAAAAATTATTGATACACAAACACATTTGTACCCACCGATACTACGAAGCCAGCAACTAATCATCAATGATGATGAATGGGTGATGCAGTTCGATGCCTTCACGGGTCAAATGCTTCGTAAGGAAAAGCTTCAATCCATTTTATATTCTGCACCGATTACAGATGTCACAACACCTATCATGCAGATAAGAAAGCCAAGAGAAGAAAAACGATTAATTCTATGCCCAACTTCAAGAGGTTGGGCACAAGCGGAAATCGATGTTGATTATTCGATGTTAGGGAGAAGGGCGTGGCATGAAGAATAGGTTAAGATTAAATCCCTCTGCCCTAAGAAGGGCGTCTCCCTTTTTCAAAGGGAGAACTCAAGTCGCTTCGCGACATAAATGCAGAAGCTGAGTGGTTGTGTAGCAACAAAACTTCTCCCTTTGTAAAAGGGAGAGGCTGAACCTGCAAAGCAGGTTCCAGCAAGAGGGATTTTAATTAACATTACCCCTTTTTACATCTCCTTTTTTGATAGTTTACCTCTGGATTTTGGCTGGTATGTTGCTGTTTTTTATAGCTCGTTAAATAAAGTTTTGGAGGCTCAATTGTAGCTTGTGCAACCATAACTTGTTGAATGAATACTTTATAACGCGTCATCAAACTATGATGCTCTGGTGGCAGCTGCTCTTCAAACGTAGGATCTGAAAAAATTAAAAGCGATTTTAATGCTTTAGTTAAACTTGTTTTATCTTCTTCGATTAGACCTGAGGTAAACTGGCGAGTAAATTTATGAATCGCAGCATCGACACTGTCAATTGCAGTAGAGCCTGTTATGCGCATGGTTTCTAACGTAGGAAGTAACAAGAACAAAGCAATGATACGATATGATTTTGTATTCAATTGGTTCATATTTATAAATGTCAGTTCATGACACCAAAATTGGTGCAAGTATGGATGATGGTTTTTTTGAAGAACCTCGCGATAATCTTCACTTATGCTTGGTATAATCCCAGATAACGCTCCAAAATTTATTGTATTGATTAAATTGACGATATGTTCTTTGCAGATAAAGAGCTGAGTGACCTCGTTCAAATACTGACTAAATGGCATAGCGGCAATGAGATATTGATTCAACAGTAACATTGAACGCTGCGACTCTAGAACAGAAAACCCAAATTTCCCCATGTACTTCAATAGACGAAATAGTAAGACAGGATCAGATTTTACTTTTGATAAATAGCTTTCTTGAATTCTTAATTCCTTCCCTTCGATCTCAGGAAGAATATTTAAAATATCATACAAATTGCCATCGAAATCACTGGCTAAAACATCAATGTTAAATCGTCTCGAACGTAACATGCCTTGTGGCGTGTCCCATGGTTTACATTCGATAATCAGATTACCCATTCGTAGTTGATTCTGATCGGAAGTTGTGCTACTAAATTGTAAAAATTCCTCAGGAAGACTATCGCGTTTTGCATTAACCACCACAGACATTGGCTCATCATGCTCTAAACAACCCAAATAACATTTTAAAGGGTATAAACCGACAATCAAAAATGGGATGTTAGCTTTTACTAATTGCGTGAGGATAAAAGCGTGTTGTTTAGCATAGGTTATTTTTCCAATTGATTTGGGGAAAGTAGAAACTGGTTTCCTTAAGCTATGTTCAACATGCATAACCTGCATTTCATCTATTCTGGATTTAGCTTTAAGTTCCAAATCACTGATGGCCGTTTCAAGAGAGATTTTTATAGCCGTGCCCACCGTTTGCAGTTTGCTTTGTAATTCATTTTCAAGTATTTGGCATTCAGCATCTAAAGCAAGTTTTCGTTCTCTTAATGTGACTTCAGCTTGTAATTTAAGTTCTGCGACGCCTGCTAGGTATTGTCTATTACATTCCTCTTTGAAATTTTCTAAACGCTGATTTAGTTCTTCTTTTTTTGTAGCTAAATTTGAAGACGCATCGTTTTTTGCCTTTTCACATTTCTCTGTGAACTCAGCTTTAATGGCTTCCATAGCTAGTCTTTGAAGTTTCACTTCTGCGGCTTTTTTTTCACTATTTTGCTGCTTTAGCGCTTTTCGTGTATCTGCTAGTTCAGTGCCATGAGTGCTTCTTGCTCTATTAAGCTCTTTTGTATTTGCACTTCTTAATCTATCGAGTTGTTGTTGGTGTTTTAGCTTAACTTCTTGCGACTTTCTTTGAGAGTCTTTACGCAGTTTATTCAGGTTTGCTTGGTGAGCCTGAGAAAGCGCTTCTTTAGATTTTTGATATTTCTCATCTTCAGATAAGGTAAATTTCGAGAATTCATCATCGAGTTCTTGCTGCTTTCTTTCAAGTTCATCTTCGAATTGTTTTTGCAATGTCAATATTGTCTCGTCATGTGCTGTTTGTGCTTGTTCATGAAATGCTTTTCTTCGTAGTTCATCTTTTACCTGGAGTGTTTCTTTGTCAGTTATGCTGTGCATTTTTAACTGTGCTTCTAAAAGTGTTATTTCAGCATCTACGGGTTCAATAATAACAGCTGTTTCAGCTACTTCTTCTGGCCGAGACGTGATTACTTCTGGTTGCGCGGCTTGCGCCATAACCAGTCTCATTTTGTTGAGTAGACTTTTACAAAACATTTGATAAATTTGTTGTAGCGCTAGGATAGGACCAGTTTTGTTTTCGATTTTATTGAAAATTGAAATAATGTGTAATGTTAATGCGTACAAATCTTTGATGTCACTTTGGAATTCTGTTGTGCGTGCATAACATAAGCTGCGAAATAAACCGGCTAGTAAACTTGCCGCATCAAAATGTTCTTTTTCTAAGAGTGTTTCTTGAGTTAAGTTGCTATATACATTTTTTACAAAAGCACATTGCTCAGCAAAGCTACGCTCAAACGTTGAGCGTGGTCCTGTTCTGTCAGAATATTTTAGGAGGTTTAAAATGAATGAAAAGACATTAAATAAATTGGTTATCTTGTTAAGGGCGGTGATTTTCTCAATGGCTTGTTTGTCATCTAATTTTATTTCTTTTGGCATACTTTCTAGTGAAAACTGTCCATTTCTATTGAGCACAATCATTAAAGAGGCTATTTGTTGTTCTAATGATTCTGTTAAACTATTTTCTGCATAAAAAGCGGAGATATAAGCGAAATAATTTAATAAGTCACGATGATTGCATGCTGGTAAGTTGACTTTGGCTTTTTCGTTATCAAAGGGAACTTTATCAAGAATAGCAATATAGGCAGCGCCGTATTTTATTACCAACTTAACCAAGTCATAAATCGTAAGATATAAATCTAAAGCTGAAATGTTGACAATAGGTTTTGTAATGAAAACCTCAGTTGCGTTACCGCCAAATTGATGAACATCCTCACATAAGGCTATTGTAACCATCTCTTTAAATTGAGCCAGGAATTCTTCACTGATTTGAAAATGCTCTATTTTAACAATATCACTAATAAGAAAATCCCAGACCTGACAAATATCTCTTCTTTGAGTATAAAATTCGATAGTGTGATTTAAAATACGAACAAGGATCTCTTGTGACAGTGGCACAAGATGTGCCATGCTAGGTAGTTTTTTTATTAAAACGCACAGTTCATGTGCTACGGATAATCTTGTTGCATAATGCGCGAAAATCTCAACTTCATTGCGTAATAAATATTTTTTGACAAGCCCAAATAGTTTTTTAATATCCGTGTTAGCAATCCATCCTTGTATTTTTGCTTTTCTATCCTCATCGGCATCTGTTTCTTGGATCTCTTTTAATTCCTTAAATACCACATGAAGTTCTTTATTATGAAATGTATTATCTACTTCTTTAACTAATGATTCTAAACCGTTAATAAGTACCTTTGATAAATCTTTACTGATTTCCGTAGTGATTGTCTGTAAAACACCACGTATGCTCAAGCGGCTACAATCAGTCGTCATAAAGCTTTTTGCATCATACTGCTTCATGAGGTCTTCAAGGAGAGTATGGACTGCCAATATCAGTTGTCTATTACTTAAACGAGTGGGCATGTTTTTATATTTTTTCAATATATTCATTAATTGATTGAGTATAGCCAACTGTTCATCTTGGTCTTTAGGCTTTTTATTAATTTGAGTTTGTAATGCTGTACAGTCATCAGTCAATTCATCATAGAAGATTAATTCATCTTCAATTTTTATCTCGGCTGATGTCGCCTTCCAGATCGAATCATGAAATTGCTCCCAGTCTTTTAAGGCTACTTGCCATTTGTTAGGAACCATCACGATTTCTTTATTATTTTGCAGCTCATCGATATAATTTGTGAGAACGATTTTCCCTGCTAATAAATTGTCATTGATTTGTTGATTTTTATTTGTTGATACATGCGTATCAATTTTTTCAACAAGTAGCCTGCAAAGTGAAATGGTTTCTTCTGTTTTGTTCGGCAATTGATGCTCTCGATAAAATGTGTGTTTCAACTTTAAAACCCGCAACAATTCATCGACTTTGAGTGGAACGGTTTCCAGGCCCTCTTTAATTTTCGTCAGTTCATCAAAAACATAACTGATATAAGTTTCACAATGGAGGTCACAGATTGAAAATTGTTCTAAGAGTTTGTTAAATAATATGAAAGATGAGTAGGCGTCGATAACAGCGGCTTGGTATATTAAGTGCCCATTCTCGAGGGTACCTAGTAAATCTTTAAACATATTGTTAATAATATTGCGTTTATATTTTGCTAACTTTTCTTTATTCACTCCCTGAATGCTAGGCAAAATATGCGTTAACATTCCGTGATAAATATTCTGCCGAACTAATCCTACACCCTGTGTAATGATAAATGAATTTAATGCATCTGCTTTCTGCGCTCTATCTTTTGATGTTACATAATCTTTGATTTCAATGTTGAGTTTAGGATAATCAATATTTTTATTAATAAAATCAGTCGTGATCCTCTCTAATATTATTGTAAAATCAGATAGGATAATTGAATTACTGCCAACAAACTCAGTTAGTTTTTGATTTCTAGATATCTTGTTTTGATCTCTTGAGATACTCAAAAGACCTCTCATATAAGTCAAGGCTTGAACGTTGCTTGGAACGACGACGAGCAATTGAGTTTTTGGCATTGTATTTCCCGATTGTTTTAGCTGCTAAAGCAGCTTTATTTAAGGATGTGAGCAAGCAATACATGCGAATTCTTGTAATTCGAGTGTTGTTTATGAGCTTTTATTGAAATGAGGGATCAGGAGTATCCGGCAAATAGTTGGATATTAGGGTTTAAGGCGTAAAAGAGGCCTAGGCAATTATGGGATTGTAATAAAGTGCTAGCCAAAGACATGTAATGCTAAATTGGGTGTTGTTAGAATTGGGTCGATACTATTATCATCACTTTAGTTTGTCAACGGCACATGTGATCATGAATAAGGTCACATGTGTCGTGATACTAATTTTTAATTCGAACTAAACGCCGATTTCTTCGGTTAGCTTTTCGACGTCAACCGTTTTGAAAGCATCGGGGTGAGTAATTTCATTGGTCTGCAAGCTTTGAAAAATCCGCATGAATTCTTGGGTAACTTTATGATCTTTCGCAAAATGGATCATCGGTAAAAAGGCATCATGTGATTCTTTTATTTTAATCGAAGATGATAAGAAGGTAGATATAATCGGTAACCCTTCATTAGATAATTCTTCAACCAATTTTTTAGGTAACGCGGCTCCCGCCTGAAACTGATTGACGATCACGCCTTCCACACGCATGCGACTATTATACTTCTCACGAATTTGTGTGACCCCACGGAACAAGTGATAAATTGCATTGCGTGCAAACAAGTCACAGTCAAAGGGGATAAGGCAAGTATCAGAAGCAATTAAAGCGGATTGGGTAAAATAGTTCATGGCAGGTGGCGTATCGATAAAAATGTTATCGAAGCCTTCTAGCTTATCAAACAAGCTTCTAAGCTTATAAAGCTTTTGACGATTTTCAAGCCGGTTGAGTAGTAGCTCTAATTTGGGCGCCGCCGGAATAATATATAAATTTTTAAATGTGGTCGCATGAACGAATTGACCCGCATTACTGGCGCTAAAGCGAAAGTTAAGGACTTGGTTAAAATAATCGGCAATCGTCGGAACGAAATTGGGGGATTTACTGCCCAGCAGATATTGGGTTGAATTGGATTGTGGATCTAAGTCAACCACCAGCGTACGAAATCCCTTCGCAGCACTAATCGCGGCAAGATTACAGGTAATTGTTGACTTGCCTACACCACCTTTTTGATTAAAAATCACCCTTCGCACGGCCTGCCTCCCAGCAATTAAGTCAATCAGCAAACAAAATACGGTTGATATGCAATAATCTAGTTTAACGCAGACCATTCAAAATGAATATGTTAAGGCGCTAATAGTTTAGGAATACTTAGAATACTTATTAGTCAGTGTTATACTCTCCCCGGTTCTCGCAAAATGACGATCTTAGGCATATTTTGGCATGACAGACATTAAAAGCTTTACATCAACTATTCCATTAACGGTTAAGCGGATCCCGCTGGAGCAGGTTGTTATTCACTTTGCCGGTGATTCTGGCGATGGGATGCAAGTGGCGGGTGCACAGTTCACGGAAGCGTGTGCGACATTCGGTAATGATGTGCGCACTTATCCTGATTTTCCAGCTGAAATTCGCGCACCTGCGGGCACGTTGCCCGGCGTTTCCGGATTCCAACTGAGTTTTTCAGAGCGCCCGATTCACACTCCCGGTGATGCCTATGATGTATTGATAGCGATGAACCCTGCGGCATTAAAAGTCGCCAGCAAAAATTTAAAAAAAGGCGGCATCCTTATTCTGGATGACGATAAGTTTTCCTCAAAAGATTTAAAGAAAGCCCAATTTGGTGAAAACACGCTCGATAGCGCGCTTTCGGAATTCAGAGTTGTCCGTTTACCAATGACTTCACTCACGCTTACCGCGTTGGAAAAGAGTCCATTGTCGCGTGCAGCTGCGCGAAAATGTAAAAACATGTTTGCACTTGGCGTAGTCTATTGGCTTTATCATCGTGAATTAGAAAATACCAAAGATTGGATCAAAGAACGCTTCAAAGACAAAACCGATGTGATTGAAGCTAACATTGAAGCATTGCGTGCTGGCTACCATTTTGCCGTAACGGCAGAACTATTTGCAGAACACTATTCGGTTAAAGCATCAGTTCAAGCACCGGGTGAATATCGACAAATCACGGGTAACCAAGCATTAGCTTGGGGCTGCATTGCTGCTGCAAACAAAGCAAATCATTCATTATTAGTTTGCGGCTATCCGATTACACCCGCATCAGACATTTTACATTTACTTGCCAAGCATGCGCATTTCGGTGTTAAGACGTTCCAAGCAGAAGATGAAATTGCGGCGATTGGTGCTGCGATTGGCGCAGCCTTTGGTGGTGAGCTTGCATTAACCACGACCAGTGGCCCTGGGATGGATTTAAAAGCGGAAGCGTTAGGACTTGCGGTGATGACAGAGCTGCCATTAGTGGTGGTTGATGTACAACGTGCGGGCCCTTCAACCGGTATG
Organism: Uncultured Candidatus Berkiella sp.; assembly: GCA_964502705.1. GTDB lineage: Bacteria > Pseudomonadota > Gammaproteobacteria > Berkiellales > Berkiellaceae > Berkiella. The sequence goes on from CAZCXZ010000016.1 coordinate 28,275, forward strand.
CCTACCAAAGTAGAGCAATCGGATTTACTGGCTGCAATGTATGGCCGACATGGTGAATGCCCGGTGCCTATTTTAGCACCCGCAACGCCTGGCGATTGTTTCCATATCATGCTGGAAGCTTTTCGTATTGCCATCCGCTATATGACACCCGTGATTGTATTGAGTGATGCCTTTTTAGCGAATGGTGCTGAGCCTTGGAAAATTCCAGATGTCAGCACATTACCGTCGTTAAAACCCACTTATCAGCATTATAAAGAGGGGTTTTTACCCTATCAACGTAACCCAGAAACCTTGGCGCGCCCTTGGGCAATTCCTGGAACACAAGGATTAGAACATCGTATCGGTGGTCTTGAAAAAGAAAATGGCAGTGGCAACATTAGTTACGATGGTGAAAATCACCAGAAGATGGTTGATTTGCGCGCTGCGAAAATTCAAGGCATTGATAAAGATTTGCCCCCCTTAGAAGTGGTTGGTAATCAAAAAGGCGATGTCTTAATTATTAGCTGGGGTAGCACTTATGGTGCTGTGCGCTCGGTGGTTGAAGAGTTTCAAGCAGAAGGCACAGCGGTGAGCTTTGCACATTTACGTTATTTGAACCCACTGCAAAAAGAGCTGGGCGCACTGTTGCAACAGTTTAAAACAGTCCTGGTTGTCGAACTCAACAAAGGTCAGCTTTGTCAGATCCTGCGAGCACGCTATTTGGTTGATGCAAAAAGCATTAGCAAAGTTCAAGGTAAACCTTTTGGCGTACTTGAACTGAAAGAAAGGGTGCAGCCTTATTTGGAGAAAAAGTAGATGTCGTTACGTGAAGACAAAATATTGCCCTTAAAGAGAGAGGATTTTGTCAGTGATCAGGAAGTAAGATGGTGTCCTGGTTGTGGCGACTATGCGATTTTAGCCTCTGTACAAAAAATATTACCTGAGCTTGGGATCGCGCGCGAGAATACCGTTTTCATATCCGGGATTGGTTGTTCGAGTCGATTTCCCTATTATATGAACACATATGGCTTTCACACCATTCATGGTCGCGCACCGACTATTGCAACTGGCCTTAAAATCGCACGTCCAGATTTATCAGTTTGGATCGTCACAGGTGATGGCGATGGTTTGAGTATTGGTGCCAATCATTTAATGCATATTATGCGTCGCAATTTAGATGTGACCATTTTGATGTTTAACAACCAAATTTATGGCTTAACGAAAGGCCAATATTCACCGACTTCGGAAAAAGGCAAAAAAACCAAAACCTCTCCGCAGGGCACGATTGATGAACCTTTTAATCCAGTGCAGCTCGCGTTAGCCGCAGGTTGTTCATTTGTGGCAAGAGCGATTGATGTTGATGCCCAAAATTTACAATGGGTGTTAAAAGAAGCGGCCGCGCATCGTGGTACGTCATTTGTCGAAATTTATCAGAATTGTAACGTCTTTAACGATGGTGCCTTCGCGAATATTAGCGATCGCGGTTTTAGGGGTGAACGAACCATTCAATTACGTCCAGATGAACCGCTCGTATTTGGTGATAAGCAAGACAAAGGTCTGATGTTTGATGGGCAAGATTTTGAAGTAATCTCATTAGAATCAGCAGAAGATAAAAATAAGCTTTACGTACATCGTAAAGAAAATGATCTTTCTATGGCCATTAAATTAAATGCATTGCCACATCCTGATTTTCCTGTGCCGATGGGTATTTTTAGAAGCATTGAAAGACCTGTGTATGAAGAAGAAATTCAATCGCAAATTAATCTAGCACGCTCCCCACAGGACGCGTCCTTGGAACATTTGTTACATTCAGGCAAAACATGGACCGTGAAATAATATTCTATTTGGGGCCTTTTCTTACAAGATGTGCTACCAGTGATAAAACAAATAGTAAGATAAACACGAAAAATAGAATATATGCGATCTGGCCCATCGCACCTGCAAGTCCACCGAAGCCTAAATAGCCGACAATCACCGCCAGTATCGCTAGTACCACTGCGTAGTAGAGCAGTGACCTATCGCCAAAAAACATCATGAGATCGTCCTCCATTGCTACCTCTGTCATATATATGACAATAATGAATGAGGAGAAGTTCCTCATTCATTTAGTCATCTTTATGAATTTTCTGGGTCCTTGTTAGCGATTTGTCTATTTATTTCTTTTTATACGGGTTGAGATTCGTTATAATGACAAAAAATTTAGTTAATCTACTTAGGGGATTTATGCGTCAACTTACAGCAAGCGAAATTTCTTTTGTTTCAGGTGGCGACAGTGGTGATGAGCTGCTGGAAGCGGTAGTAGAAGTCATGGCTGAAGTTTTCATTCAAATCGCTGCTGAGATCTTCGTTGAACTCATGTTTCGTTCAATAGAAAATACTTATCACTATTTTTATCCGCAAACGCTAGTAGACAGCGTGTTTGTGCCTCGTAGACGATAGTCGAACAATTGAAATCGAAAGCATCATAATTCATGATGCTTTCAAATCTTGCAAATAGTTAATAACGTTCACATGTCCCTTTTTCCTCGCAATAACGAGCGGCGTAATGCCACGCTTATTTTTAACGTGGATATCAGCATGATACTCTTCGACTAATAGTTTTAGCACTTCCAGATTGCCTGCTCTGGCAGCGTAATGAAGCGGTGTCTTTCCAAATTTATCCGGCAAATTAACATCCACTTGATATTCTTTTAGCAGTAAATTTATTTTAGCAATTTTTCCTTTCTTGGTTGCCAAATGTAAAGGAGATTCACCCCACATGTTAGTGGTGTTAACAGGCGCATTGAATTCTTTAATTAAAACACGAGCGGTCTTGGTTTTACCGCGTTGAAAAGCTAAAAATAGGGGTGTTCTGCCGGTATCATCTGTCGCATGGATATTGGCTTGGTATTTTTGGATCAGTAAACGTATGATGTCTGTTTTACCTAGTTTTGCCGCTACATGAAGCGCGCTGAGTCCTCGTCCAAAATTACTATTGATATTTGCTCCATACTTTATTGCCACATTAACCCAAAATGGGCTATTTGTTTCGATGGCAGTATATAAGCATT
>CAZCXZ010000016.1:31313-40682 GCA_964502705.1 Uncultured Candidatus Berkiella sp.
ATCGAACCAATCCAACCATATTGATAAGCTGGTGAAGGGCCTGTTTAGGGAGAGAGATTAAATAGCTAAGTTGCTTTTTTGGCATGCCGTTCCTCTTTTTTGAATAACTTCTTCAAGCGTATTAAAAATGCAAGCTGGGCGTAGCTTATACAATATTCCCACGCGTGCCATTTTTTTAAGTATCTTTTGATCAACGCCACAAAGATAAATGTCGAGTCCCATTGTTTGATAGCGATCGATAACCTTTGTGAAGCATTTTAAGCCGGTCATATCAATGAAGGGGACATGTGTTAAGTCCAAAGCCACAAACTTAATATCAGGGTGGGGGTGAGTGAGTGCATTTTCGATTTTTTCACTTACACCAAAAAAGAATGGGCCTTGGAGTGTAAAGACAATCCCATCCAACACCCTGGTTGAATGCATCTGATGCTTGGTTAAATAATCTTTCAGTGTTGCCAAATTATGCTTATTGATTTTACGTGTTTGATGCGCTCTCACAAGAATAAATAAGCCAGCAAGGAAAATCCCCGTTGTGACCGCACTGACGAGATCTAGAAAGATTGTAAGCAAAAAGGTCGTAACCAATACTATGGCATCATACCATGGCGCTTGCTTGAGGATATGAAAAAATTCGGGAATATCACTCATGTTGTAGGCAACAACAAATAAAATAGCCGAGAGTGCAGAAAAAGGGATATAAGCTGCGAAAGGTGCAAGCAACAGTAAAACTAAAACTAAAATAAGCGCATGCACAATTGCCGCAATGGGGCTGTTGCCGCCATTTTTAATATTGGTAACTGTTCGTGCAATCGCGCCAGTTGAGGCAAACCCGCCAAATAGAGGGGCAATAAAATTGGCGTATCCTTGTCCTTTTAATTCTTGATTGGCATGATGTCTCGTTCCGGTAAGCGCATCGGCTGTGGCTGCAGAAAGCAAGGATTCGATGGCCCCTAAAAAGGCAATCGAAAAAGCCGGCATAATGAGTGATGCAAGGTTAACTTGCGTAATATCGGGAATAGCGAATTTAGGTAAATGTTGTGGAATCGCACCAAATACCGAGCCGATAGTGGCGACATGGGGAAATTGATAAAAATATTGAACAACTGCAGCAAACAACATAGCAATTAAAGGCGATGGAATATTTTTAATCAATTTTGGAGTCACAAGCAGAATGCTTAAGCACATTAAAGAAAGGCAAGTGGTTGTCAGATCAATATGTGCAAACCCCTGGATAAGCAGTAGGCATTTCTGGTAGAAATTAATATCGATAGGAAGTGTCAGTGTTAAGCCAAAAAAATCTTTACATTGGCTAACAAAAATAATGACACCGATCCCGCTGGTAAAACCCACGATTACAGGATAGGGAATAATTTTAATCAGGTTGCCGACCCTGAAGACACCCATCAAATAGAGAATAAGACCCGCCATCATGGTTGCGATTTGGAGTCCGCTCAACCCATATTGCGCAGTGATGGCAGCCAATATCACGACAAAAGCGCCCGTGGGGCCTGAAATCTGTGTTCTGGTTCCACCAAACAGACCGATAATAAGACCTGCAATAATCGCGGTATAAATCCCTTGCTCGGGTTTTACACCGGAAGCGATTGCAAAAGCCATGGCTAAAGGGAGGGCGACGATACCAACAACCACACCCGCAATCAGATTATTTTTAACCTGTGAATACTGTAGTAAACCTGCTTTATAAGCTTCAATAATGGCAATCATTTTATATTTTCGCTTTTTTAATAGGCTTTATATTAAATGTATGTTGGCTAACAAATAATTAACGACATAAAAGAACTGCTTGGTAGCCTTAATTCATTATAGAGGGTGTGATAGGGGTTACTCAACGTACCGATAAACCGAGCAGGAAACCTGATTGCCTTTTTCTGAGAATAACATGTCGTCAAAACAAAGCTGCCGTGCCATCAATAGCCCGCGGCCATAGTAATCTTCCGAAACCGTAAAGGGCATTTTTTCAAATTGTTTCCAGTCAAACCCATTTCCTTGATCACTAACTTTTATGGTAATGAGCGTGGGAGTTATTTCAACGACGACATCTACATATTTGTAACGATAAAGCGGGTCTTGTAAACGTTGATTGATTTCAGCATCCCAGGTATTGGTTTTTTTAAGATTAGCTTTTTCAATGCCTGATATGCACAAATTGCCATGTTCGATTGCATTGATAAAAACTTCATTTAATCCCAACTCAACGTTTTTATGTTTTACTGGGCACAATGCGGTAATGGTACGTGCCAATTCCGCAGCTTCTGCAGGTGTTTTGAAGGAATAAGAATAGGTTTGAAACAAATGCGGAAATTCATAAGTACAATCTGCCAACACAGCATCTTGGGGCTGATAAGTGCCGCTACTAATGGTCAGTTCCTGATTGTTCATGCTAACAGCATTCATTTTTAAAGGGTACCTACTAATCAATATAGATGATTGGGTTTAGTAGGTAACCGATTAGGTGCTTTTCACTGTATCTTTAACCGGGATAGGCTTCATCATAAGGGTCAACGCCGCTGGATAACCTAACCGCTGACGATAAATACTGGTAAAAGCGAGCACATTTTTGACATATTCCCTGGTTTCTTTATAAGGTATGGTTTCAATCCAAATATCAGCCTCTTCAGCCTGTTTGGTTGGCAACCAACGTTGAATACTGCCAGGGCCTGCGTTGTAAGAAGCCGTCGCTAAAATCGTATTGTTGTACATCTGTTTCTTTAAATTCTTTAAGTAAACGGTTCCAAGCTGTAAATTCACAACCGGTGTGTGTAGCAAAGTATCACAGTCGAATTTGACATCATATTTTTTTGCCATAATCTTTGCGGTTGAAGGTAGAAGTTGCATTAACCCTCTGGCACCTGCAGGTGAGATGGCATCGGTAAAAAAGGCACTTTCTTGACGTGCAATCGCGAATATCCATGCAGGGTCTAGATTATGTTTATTGGCATTACTGACAATCTGCTCTTGATGAGCAAGTGGGAAGCGCAGCCACACGTCATCTCTAAACGCACATTTTGCCATGGTGAAAATCGCAATATCATAGAGTTGCAGTTCTTCAGCTAATTTAGCTGCGGCAATCTTTTCTTGCTCGTTCATTTTTTCGACCGCGGCGAACCATTCGATGCGTGCATGTGAAATTTTGCCAATCTTCATCAATTCAGTGAAACGCTGTACACCTGGGTATCGCTGCATGCTACTCATGGTTGCAGGCTCAAGCGTTGGAGATTGGTGTTGTAATGAAAGCGGTTGTTTTAAACGTATGCTTGCCACAAAACCATAGTAATTTCGCGAGGGTGCCACTGCTTTATAAAGTGCTTGCGCTTGTTCATGTTGGCCTAAGCCTTCTAATGCACGGGCTCGCCAATATTGCCAACTGTTTTCGGCTTGTTGTTCTTGGCTTAATTTGTCTATCCATCGCAGGGCACAAGGCCAATCATGGTTAGCCAATGCATTTCTGACACGCCATTCTTTGGAAACGGCATCATGTGATTCTTCTGGCATTGCAGTCAGCCAATCGAGAGCAAGTGGACTTTTTTGATGTGAAAGATAAATGCCAATGTCTCGATGGATCTGAGCGCTTTGTTGTTCAGTAAAGGTATAGTCATGATGGTGTGCGTTCCACCAAGCCAATGCCTTTTCGGCATTACCTTTTGCTAATAATTTTAATCCTTGAACTTGCATGACCTGCCGGGTTTTGACAGGCACGTTCTTTAAACTGTCTAAGAAACTCTTTTGGGTAATGACAGTTGGGGTTTTAACCATTTTGAGCCACAAGGCGGCGGTTTCTTTCTCAGATTTTGTGAGATGTTTGAGTAAGTGTTTTGCCAAGTCGAAGTTTTTTGCTTCAAGCGCAAGATAAAAGCGTTCGAAAGCAATGCTCGAGGTTAACTTTCCAGCTTTTTGCCAAACATTGAATAAGCCATCGCAAGCAGGGGACTGTGAGTACCCCACCAACCAGAGAGGCTTCGCTTTATCAAGATAGCTTGCATCCTTAGTTAGCTGGTATTGTGCATAATAATACTGGCAGGCGAGATCCGCGTTGTCGCTGGGCAGATAGCCTTGGGCGTATGCGGTCCAATTTTTGGTGCTCGCCATTTGAGTGAGCCATTGTGTTCGCAACGCATTGTGAAATGGGAAATCAGGGTAATCCTTTTTGAACTGATCGATTTCCGTGAGTTTTAATGACACGGGTTTGGTTTTAATTTTGGCTTTTAGTTCTTCATAAACCAAGTAGGGATATAAAGGGTAGGTTTTGATTTTGGCAGCCAGGTGTTGGTAGGTTTTGATTTCATGTTTTTTTAAAGCGTGATCGGCGCGATTATAGATACTTCGTTGCGTATCGAGATCATCAGTCTCAGCAAGCACGGGCGTGATTATTGCAGAAAGAATGCTAAAACAAATAATTAATTTTTTTCTCATGTTGTTATCTATGTTGAGGTGCCATTTGAATTTATCATACCTACACCTATTCAATATTTATACTTTTTGTTAGCATAGGCAAGCCATTGTTAGTAACTAAGTTAAATTAGGTAGTGCAAATGATTTTGCTCATTGATAATTATGATTCTTTTGTATTCAACTTAGCCCGGTATGTGGCTGAGTTAGGTTACGAATATCAAGTCGTGCGCAACGATCAAATTACCCTTGATGAGATTGCAGTAAAAGCGCCCACACACATTATTCTGTCTCCAGGACCTTGTTCACCCAACGAGGCGGGCATTTGTCTGTCGCTCATAACAAGATTTTTAGCGACTATCCCCATCTTGGGCGTCTGCTTAGGTCATCAAGCGATTGGGCAGGCCTGTGGTGGCAAAGTGGTACGCGCTGCAACCCCTAAGCATGGAAAATCGTCACTTGTCCATCATGATGGTAAAGGCTTATTTCAAGATCTGCCCAACCCTTTCAAGGTAGCGCGTTACCATTCTTTAATTGTTGAAAACGATTCATTACCCGCTTGCTTAAAGGTGACAGCACGTACAGCAGAAAATGAGATCATGGCGATAGAGCATCAAGACTATCCTGTTTTTGGCGTCCAATTTCACCCAGAGTCGGTTTTAACAGAGCACGGTCATGCCATGCTAGAGCGGTTTTTAAATGGTAGGTTTAGGACCACGTCCCGGCTTTAATGGGGCAGGCTTGATAGTCGTTTCTGCTTGAAGTGCAGCTTGTTTTCCTAGATCTCGACCGGGTCGACCTGGCCCCAATAGAAGCGGTTGCTCCCGTTCTGTGGCTTGATATCCTTTGGTGCGTTTCCTTTCTAATTGAACATCTCTTTTTGGTTCAGCAAGATGCACTAATGCCACTTGGGTTAATTCTGGATAATTTCGGTGATGGTAGTCTTCGAAAAAAGCTGAGAAATTCAGAGTTGCTTCATTAGAGCCTAATACTTTGTTTGGGAAATAAACACAATATCGGCTTGCATCGTGCATCCAAATGCCACGCTCGTCTTTGGCAACTGCAATCGCATGTGAATTACCATTTTTATCAGAAAATTGAACGATGGCTGAAGGTGGATAAGCATTATCTAGCATCTTTAAAAATTCAGTGGTGAATTTGTCATCGTACGTTTTCACTTGTCTAAATTCATTCGAGGTCGCATTTTTATCTTTAAGCACAGTGCTAGAGACTTTGGGTGGCATATTGTCAAAACGACTTTGTTCCTTTGCCGTAAATTTATCCATTTCATTAATCAGCTGGTACGTTTGCATGGGTTGCTGCATTACTTTATTGATGTGTTCTAACCACTCCTTGGAAGCCTCGTAAGTGTTGTTCTTAATGGAGAGATTGCCAATAACAATACCGTGATGTCGGCCCACTTGTTCTCTCATAAAAAATTGATATGAACGTGAACTCGCCGGCAGCATGCCAGTATCAAAACTCGGCTCAGTCATGAGCGTGCGGTGGATCAAGCGCTGCATATTTTCTAATTCCATTAACTGCAATAGATGCGCATGATTGAATGAGGTATCAGCCACTTGGGATTGTCGATAGAACTTCACGGCTTCAGCATGGAGTGAATTTACATAATCTGCTCTTCGTAATACTTCTCGAAAGTCTAGGAACTGTAAAATATTCCCTAGCCGCCCAGCCGGTTTTAATTCTTTATGTTGGTGAAAATTCTCTGCTAATTGATTTTTGTTTTGCAAAAATGCTGAATAATATTGTTCTTTGAGTTTATGAGGGCCATCAGATAATGTATCAATTTTCTGTTGGTTTCGAACGAACATGTCAATGAGCAAATCGATGCAGGTTTGTCGTGTCTGTGCCAACGCACTTTGCGCCTTATCTTCTGTTAACACCTGGCTTAATTCACCCAGATAGTGCAGCAAAGTTTGCAAGGGGAGGGGGACGTCTTCATCATAACTATCAACGGCATCCAGCGCTGCGCGTAATAATGGGGTAGCAGATTCTTGGTGGCTCGTAGAGGTCTGTGCAAGCAATGCCATCAGATGCCCTGAAATTTGGTTTAATTGGGCCCGTGTATCCGCAACAGATGACGCCATACCCTACGCTCTAAATAAAGAAGAGACCATATTAAATTATATGATTTAACTAGCTTGTATTACAACTCGCCTTATTTCCACGTCCTTTTGAATAATCCAATAAGAATCAACTTGTTAGGAGATGCCCGAGGTTTTGTAAGCCTTTGGTGGGGGTATTTGTGCGCTTTTAGAGGGTAACTCTTTACGATAAAGGCCTATTTCATTATGATGCTAAGGGTGTAGTGCAAATGAAAGACAAGCGAACGGGAGTTAATGGTGTTAAAAGAAAAGCAAGGTGAAGCGAACGAGATTTATATCCAGTTAAAGCTCTATCATGATTACGCCAAAGCCGCTGAAGACTATAACAAAATGCAAACTATCGAGAATTGGGAAAAAAAAGAAAAGGCGTTAGAAACCTACAACGCCTTGATCAACTCAATTTTAAATCAGCCCATGCCCAAATCAGCTTAACCCCAAGCACTTGTCCCTCGTCCTGCGTAGCTGCGTTAGCAGCAAAGCAGGATGTCAGAAAGGCTAAAAAGAAGCTTACAAACTATTCGTTCTAATAACACCCACGCCCACGCCTTCGATAACCAGCGGTTGCATGTTCGCATTTAGATAAATTGGCGCATAGTCAGGATTTTCAGATCTTAATTCGATTTGGTCGCCATGACGGAAATAACGTCGAATCACCACTTTATTATTTACCCTAGCAATGATGATTTTACCGTTATCAGCGTGATCACAGCAGTGAATGGCAAGCAAATCGCCGTCTTTAATTCCAGCGCCAGTTAAACTTAGGCCCTGGATTTGCAATAAGTAATCTGGTTTTGGACTAAAGAATTCATTTTGAATACGCATTCTGCCATCAAAATTTTTCTCAGAAAAAACCAAGGCGTCTGCACCAGGGCTTTTAATGATTGGTAATCCAATACCATGTTCTTTTGCTAATTGTATGCCACGAGAAGTACCGGGCGCCAAAACGATAGCACCTTTACGAGCCAAAGCTTTCAAATGATCTTCCGCCGCGTTAACTGAACGAAACCCTAAGGTTTTCGCTATTTCTGCACGGGTAGGAGGAGCACCAGTTTTTTCAATATGGTTACGTATGACTTGCAGTACTTCTGACTGGCGACGCGTTAGTGTCAGAGTTTGTGGAGAGGAACTTGTAGGCATAGCTTTGCTTCCTGTTCAAAGGTACAGAACCAGTATAGCTACGGGTTCTAGAGTTCGCCAACTTCGCTCATGTTTAATTGTACTAAAGAATATAACGAATTTTTAGCACAATGGATATTTTATTTCCCACTCTCAATAATAAAATGAGATTAGGATTTACGCAAAGTATATTGCAATGCAAGAAAAAACCTTGTTTTAGTCAGGGCTTTTTCAAGCGGAGTCCTAATGGTGGTGTGGATTATTCGGGGGGTTCTAGATCAGTCAATGGTCCAGACCAATCTTCTGGATGTATGGTTTCATCAGAGTAACCGAGATCTTCACGTGCGACCTCGTAGGGGCCTGACCAGTCTTCTGGCGCTGGGATCCTTCTCAAATCCAGCTCGTACCAAGTTTCTAAATCGACTTCCGCTATCTCGCCAGCGAAATACTGTATTTCCACATACTGCTCTCTGTCATCTGAGGCAACTACCTCGAAAACGTGGTTGGCTTCTTGATCTTTATACCAGTTACCAATGTCAGGGTGCTCATGGTGGCGCATAAATCACCTCCCTATTTACATACGATATCACCGTTATTAATAAAAAGTAATAAAAATAACAAAATGTGTAATGCCGTCAAATTCAAATTTTCTTAATTATCAAGTTCTTAAATTATAAACACCGAAGATAAGCCGGTTGACAAGAATTCCTTCAACACAGTAATTTAGCTTAACATCACAGAATGCTTGTCCTGTGTCCTAGTTATTTGTGTTGCACCTCTAACATTTAAAGTCTTTAAGGGAGTGAGATAATGGGCGGATGGTCCCTCTTAATAGTCGTACTGGGTCTTATCTGGGGGGCAGCTTACTATCGACTTCCCATCTGGGCTTGGACATCGTTGTTTGCAGGTTCTTTGATATTGTTCCAAATGGTCGGCTTCGTTGAATACTCTGCGCTGATTTTGTGGCCATTATTGTTGGTCGTTGCGCTCCCGCTCAATTTGACTGCATTTCGTAAAAAATATTTCAGCACCAAAATGTTTCAATGGTTTCGCTCCGTGCTACCTGGCATGAGTGATACCGAAAAGGAAGCCATCGAAGCAGGCGATGTTTGGTGGGAAAAGGAACTCTTCCAAGGGCGCCCCGATTGGCAACAACTGATTAATATGCCAAAGCCAGGGCTGAGTGCCGAAGAACAATCCTTCATTGATAATCAAGTCGAAACCTTCTGTGGCATGCTCAATGATTGGAAAATTGTTCATAAATATAGCGATTTACCCCAAGAAGCCTGGGATTATCTGCGCAAAGAAAAATTCTTTGGCATGATCATTCCTAAACAATATGGTGGATTAGAATTTTCACCTGAAGCACATTCTGCCGTTATCATGAAAATTGGCACACGCAGTATCAGCGCTGCAGTTACCACGATGGTGCCTAATTCGTTAGGGCCTGCTGAATTATTGTTGCACTATGGCACCGAAGAACAAAAAAATTACTACCTTCCACGTTTAGCGAATGGCACTGATATTCCTTGCTTTGCACTAACCGGACCTGAAGCCGGTTCTGATGCAGGCGCTATTCCGGATAACGGTGTGATCTGCAAAGGCATGCATGAAGGTAAAGAAGTACTTGGGATCCGTTTAAACTTTGATAAACGCTACATCACGTTAGCACCCGTTGCTACCGTAATGGGTTTAGCGTTTAAGTTATTTGATCCTGACG
>CAZCXZ010000017.1:0-18228 GCA_964502705.1 Uncultured Candidatus Berkiella sp.
AGTGTTTTAAGTAGAGGTAGTGTTATGCGTGAACTGATCAGTAATGAAATCCATCAAATTTCCGGTGGAGATTTTATGAAAGACGTTAAAGAAATCTACCAAGATGGCCTTGGCGGCTATGCGTTAACCGCGGGTGTTCTATCATTGAGTACCGGTATGTTAGTCGGTAGCATCATGCCTAAAATTGCTCCGATTTGTGCAATTGGCGCATTAATTGCGTATGCCATTTATGACACACAGCAAGTCCACAAAATCGTCTAATGAATAATTAAAAATCGCGCTGCGTTATCGGGTAGCGCGATTTTTGTTTCTAGCGCGTTGATCATCCCTTTCAACACAATCAAAAACTTGAGTAATTGCAAATGCAAAGCTATTTACCGCTCTAGGGTCTAACTGGATGCGATCAGGTACTCTGCTCGTTGCTTGTTTATCAGTTTTGGTTGGAGAAAAAATCATCTGGTAATTCCTAAACTAACTAACTTAATTATGTTTGTCATCTTACCAGATATTTTTGTGATGTAAAGAGAAATATTAAAGATTAATTCCGTGCAGCTGAACGCAATATGCGCTCAATTCTATAATTTTGAAGAGGGGCCTTTAGATGCCTTAGCGGTGGCCATAAGCTGTATCATTTGTTGGTGTGCGGTGTCTTCTGAGACCGCTTCTTTAATGATATTGGGCGCACAAACGAGCTTTTGCCCTTTAGCGATGAGATCATTGACGGAAGCTATCGGCATTACCTTTTCGGCTTCTGCGAAGATGTGACTTAAGGCTTCAAGTGATCGATTAACGGTTTCCACGGGTTTGACTGCTGCTTTTTTTGTTGAAAATAACATTGCCATAACTGCTACTACCTATTTGGCGCTCACTACATTGAGGGCAATTATACCATGACCCTATAAAAACGATAGTTAGTTATAAATAAACTAACTGGGCTTATTTTTATCTTTGGATTGGCTTTTTTCATTGGGATTGAGCTGCTTTATAAACTTCGCTAATGCTTGAAACATCGAATCGATGGCTTCAGTAAAAGCGGGTTTGGCATGCTTAAGATTGACGGCATCAGGCAATACGGGCTTGCTGGGGCTACCCATCTTTTCTAACCTATCTTCCGCTTCCTTTAAGTCTTCACGGAGCTTGCTCTCATCTTTTTTGGTGCCATCTGTAAAGGTTAGAGGTTTGCTGGGTTCTTCTTCGTATGGCATAGCTAATAACTCTTTATTTCAATACCTTATATTAAGTATGACATAAAAAGAAAGTTTTCTAAATTATTTAAAATAATAACAAAATCAATTAGTTAAGAGGCTGTGATTTGGGGTTGTTTTAATTAAAAGGCGTATAGGGAAATACACCTTCTTTTTCATACAGCCGGCCACTGGAAACGCCCTGTTCGTATAGGGCTTTAAATTTAAGGATAAGAAACTCAATGGCTGCGGCCTGTTGTCCAGCTTCAAGGCGTGATTCAATGATTCGCATCATTTGCTCAGCTTGGGCTCTAAAATCCAAGACATTCATGTCAGCCATTAAACTCTCCGTGGCGGTTTATCGAAATGCTGCTTACTATTCCGTGGTATGCAACACTTCTAGTATCGATAAGGTTCTGGAGATTATAGCAAACCCGTTCTGGAATGTGCATCCTGTTTTGCTAAGTGACGGGGGTAGTAGCATGTGGGGGCGTGGTTCGAGTAAAATAGTCTCTATTTGCAGGAAATTTCGATGAATATACCCCAAATCGTCGTTACGATGAGTGCCATAGAGCACTTTGGTCATCTAATTGCGAAGGAAGAAGTGCCTGGAATGGGGTTACGTATTTTCCTCGATCAGCCTGGCAACCCTAAAGCGGATGTCAGCATTGCCTTTTGTCCGCCCGGTGAACATCGCGGTACGGATATCCCTTTACCCTTAGAAGGCTTTACGCTTTACATCGATAGAGCAAGTAAAGAATATCTTGAAGGTGCTGAGATTGATTTCAAAAAAGATGCCTTGGGTGGTCAGCTGGCGATTAGCGCCCCCAATCTGCGCGGTACAGCACCAGAAGCAGATGCTTCCCTTTCTGAGCGCGTAAACTATATTCTCGCGAATGAAATCAACCCCAGTTTAGCCAGTCATGGTGGGAAAGTGAGCTTGGTAGAGATCACGCCCAACAACGAAGTGATACTGCGCTTTGGGGGTGGTTGCCATGGTTGTGGCATGGCGGATGTAACGCTTAAACAAGGTATTGAGAAAACATTGATGACGCAATTGCCAGAATTGATGGCGGTCATTGACGTTACCGATCATAGCAAGGGCGAAAACCCTTATTACGCGACAACCTAACAGGAATAAATCTATGACCGAGAAAAAAATCAAATCGATACAACGAACTGGGTTTGTCAGCGAAATCGATCAGTTTTTGCGTGAGTACGATCAAAAGTGCCAGTCATTTGGCGAATCACGAAAAAAAGAAATCAACAAGCACGCACGTATTTTTGCTAAACGCGATGCGGTGGTTGAAGAAGAATCTTCCAAGATTTGGGAAAAGTTTTAATGACGGGATGGGGTCAGGTATACCGACGACCCAGGTCCAGCTAACTCTCATTGCTGGATTAATATCCAACCTGGGTCGTCGGTATACCTGACCCCTTTAAAAATCAGTTAATTAACTTATATTTTCTAATCTAGACTATCGATATAGGTCTCGATTATACTTCAACTAATAGTAAGTCAATGTTCAAAAGAGGTTGATCACATGCACAGAGCTCCTAAACGCAGTGCTGGCATATGCCAAAATTACAATGATTACGATTTAATCGATACATTAGCGTACCAAGCCCGCTCAACTGGTTTAAAAGGCAATGAATTAAATTTTGTGCTCTTAAAACAAGGCGACTTAGTGCGTGGTTCTGAATTCCAAAACGGTTTAGATAGAACACATGAGCACAGCCCTCACAATGGCAACAGCCGCAGAGGACCTGATGCTCCCTATCCAAGACAAAAGTTACGTGATGATCTTGAGCAACAATATGCGATGAGAAACAGACCACGTCCTTTCTAATAAACGTAACGATTTAAAAAAACCACCTAACAAGGTGGTTTTTTTTTATGGCTTTCACGCCACCCTTTCGATAAGCTTAATCCCTTTCATTTAACACTCAAGGGTATTCCATGCGAGTTGTGCGATATTGGCAAGAAGGCTTATGGCAAACGATTTACAATCAACAGCCATTATCGCAAGCGTTATTGTTAAAAGCGCTAACCTATTCGCAAAGAGAGATCCTAACAGGTGATTTGCAAACGAGCATTGTTACTGACAACCCCCTTGCTGTTTGGGTAGCACCCTTAATATTTTATAAACCAGCACCAACGCCTGAATATTGGATACCCTTATGGCTTCCAGCCACCTTAGCGAATAATCAGTTATCTTTGCGATCAGAGAATGTTTTGCCGTGGGTGCCAGCAGGCCAATTTGATGCATGCCAGACAGGCCCCTTTGAAGGAGAGCGCGCAGCAGTTGATGATTGGTTACGTTACGAGTGTTTAAATGAAGAAAATCAACTGATTTGGGAGAACTGGTCAGAATGTGTGAATGCTTGCATCGAAGCATTAGACATTTTTAGTGAAGAGCCTTGGCAAGAAACTCTGCTTGCTAGAGGTTTTGAAGTGATGAAAGAAGCGATGATCTGGCCTGAAGCAGCACTATTGGGTGAGCCATTGAATGAAGAGGCATTTTCACCCTTACTCAAGCAATTTTCAGAAATCAACGAAGTTGAAAAATCTCAATCCTTAGAGGAAATTGTCTCGCAACCTGAGCTGATAAACTTTTGCGGCAGTTGTGAGAACCTATCACAATCCGTTTATCAGGCAACCTCAAAGCTACTTTCGTTAAAAGATGAGCCTTTGTTAACACTGCGTACGCCAATCGGTAGTGATAAAGTAAGCTGTTTAGCAACGCTAATTGCTTCAAAAATAGTTCAGCAAACGATTCATCAACAGACGTTGCCCAAAATCACCTATTTGACCATGGATGCCAACGAAATCACTGCGTTGCTCGCTTGTTTCAAAACAGATTATCCCGCTGCGACATTGGCTGAATGCCAGCAGGCTTTTACTGAATATCAACAAGGCCTTGCTATCTATCAGCAACTGCAAGCTGAGCAATCAACTGAGGCTGAGCTCACTGAATTACAATCGCAAGATGAGTTACTCGAAAAGTCATTACAAGGTTATTTTGCGCAACAAGAACAACTCAAACCTAAAAGTGCCTTAGCCAGATTTTTGTCTAAATTTCATAAAAACAAACAAAATGCCGCAGAATTATTATCGCTCGGTGAAAAAATTCGTCGCTGTAAAACTAAGCGCACCAACATTCACCGAAAGATTGTGCAAGTTGTAGAATCGTTAAATACACACCGACAAGCTCAAAGAGACTGGCAAAGCTGGACACAGCAAAGTGGGATGAGCATGTTGAGTATTGAGGAAATTCAATGCTCCTATACTCGTAAATTATTTTCGATGGTGATGGGGTATTGGCAGCGCCAAGTAAAAACCGATTGGTTGCTAATTAACCCACATGCGGATGCTGACATGGATTATGTCTTCATCGATCATGCCGAGCGATATACACCACAACAAATTGCGCCATTTTTATCAAAAGCCAAGCAAGCGATCTTTTTGGGAGATAACCAAGAGCACGAGTCAGTGCCAGCTATCAGCCATTTAGCTGAGGAAAGGGCGCTTAGTAAGCATCAACTCGATGACGAAGAAACGATTGAACAGATGCATTATAAAGGGATGATGTTAGGTACCGGCAATGCGTTAACAGTGGCATTAGCCAATTCCGCAGCACCGCTGATTTCATTAGTTCCTGACAAGATTTACCATCCTGATATCGGTCGATTTTTAGGTGAGCCGCCAGCTCTTAGGCAGCAAATTGAACAAGAACTCTTTAGCCCTTTTGATGGTTTGCATTTCGTCGAAATTGAAGGGGTGACAGAAAAACGAAACCGTGAATTTGTGAATGAGCACGAAGCACAAACCGTGGTGCAATGGATTTTAAGTGGCCCATTAAGATCAAGGCAACAATTGATCCAAATTTTTACCCCATTTAAAGCGCAACAACACTATCTCAATCAACAATTACAAGCAGCAGGTTTGTCGTGTGCAGTTTATGACCTTACAAGTTTACCAAACCAAGTTAGTGATTATGTGATTTTTTCGCCCGTGTATACGGCAGGTTGTCGAAGACCTTTTGTCTTTGACAGGGGTGATCAACATTTTTATCGGATGGTTGCCCGTGCAAGATGCGGGTTTTGGATTATTGGGGACAAACGTATTTTTGACGCTAAAATGCATAGTCCTTCAGGGAAATTGGCGAAAGAATTCGTTAAGAAAGCGGCAGTACTGCTACAGCAAGAAACGGCTTGTTAATTAGCTTGCTGGTTACTATCTAAGCGGTTCTTATATTTTTCAAGGACCGCGAACAGCTCTTTATTGTCATCTGACTTAATAATATACTCATTCATCCCCGCATCGATACAGATCTGTTTATCGCGCTCATTGGTGCTAGAGGTAAAAGCAATCAAAGGTATGTTAGATTTATTACTCTCCAGAGTGCGAATATGTTGAGCTGCTTCATAGCCATTCATTTGAGGCAAAAAGACATCCATAATGACAAGTTGAAAGTCATCTTGCATGATTGCGCTAATCGCTTCTGTGCCACTGGCAACAGATTCCACCTGAAAGCCTTGGCCTTCTAGTGAGCGTGTGAGGACGGCTCGAGCCGTTCGACTGTTCTCGACGAGCAAAATTTTCATCGATGATTGGGTAGAAGAAGTCTGACTCATATCCTAACCGTGGTATAATCATTCCATTTAAGGTAAGAATAAGTTTACTCTGGTTTATGCATGAGAGCCAATCGCCCATCGTTTGGTTGGGAGCTAACAGACAATGCGTTTAAGTAAGATTAAAATTGCGGGTTTCAAATCTTTTGTTGACCCTACCACCATTCAATTCACGGGTAATTTATCCGCGGTTGTTGGTCCCAATGGTTGCGGCAAATCGAACGTTATCGATGCTGTGCGTTGGGTAATGGGTGAGTCGAATGCAAAATATTTGCGAGGTGGTGCACTCACCGACGTTATATTTAGCGGTTCATCGGGCAGAAAGCCAGTGGGCCAAGCGACTGTTGAATTGGTATTTGATAATAAAGAAGGTAAGTTAGGTGGTGAATATGCTGCCTATGCTGAAATCGCTATCAAGCGCCAAGTCACACGTGATGGACAATCAAATTATTTCTTGAACGGCCAACGTTGTCGCCGTAAAGACATTACCGATATCTTCTTGGGAACGGGTCTTGGCCCTCGCAGCTATGCGATTATTGAGCAGGGCATGATTTCTCGGGTGATTGAAGCAAAGCCTGATGATTTACGGATCTTTGTTGAAGAAGCGGCGGGCATTTCAAAATACAAAGAACGGCGCAGAGAGACTGAGAATCGCATCTCACATACGCAAGATAACCTTGCTCGCTTGAATGATTTACGCGAAGAATTAAATAAGCAACTGCGTCACTTAGAGCGTCAAGCGCAGGCTGCAGAAAAATACCAATTATTGAAAACCCAAGAAAAGCAATATAGTTCTCAGCTGGCTGCCATGGCATGGCAACGTATGGACGACGAAATCAAAGCCTATGAGGCACAAATTCGTGACACGTTGGTTGCCTTAGAAGCAGAGCAGACTGGGTTACAGCATCTTAAGACAGAATATGAAAAACAACGGCTTGAACATGCTGAAGTGAATGATGCATTGAATGAAGTGCAAAAACGCTACTACAGTATTGGCGCTGATATTGCCAAGATTGAGCAAGTATTACAGCACCATCATGAAAGACGTCAGCAATTCAATGCTGACAAAATAGAAGCTGAACAACAATTACTGACAACACAAACCCAATTAGCGCATGACCAAGAAAGCCTTCGTGATCTTCAAGAACGCCTTGATGATGCACTGCCTGAATTTCATGAACTAAATGAACAAGCAGCAATGCGACAAGAAGTGCAAGAGCAAGCAGAGCTGGCACTGGAAGAATGGCGCGACAAAGTAGCTGAACTACAACAGGCAAGCCAAGGTCCTGTTAAACAAGCAGATACTGAAAAAACGAAAATTTCACAATTTGAAAGACAGATCCAGCATACTCAAGAACGCCAAACGCGTTTGGAAACACAGTTACAACCGCTTAACTGTGACCAGGATATGCAAGATATTATTGTTTTAGATGAAAAAATCGAAAGCATTGAAGTTCAAAGAGAAGACATACTGGGATCGTTAGAAGAAAAGGTACAGCAAAAAGAACAGTACCAAGGAAACTTAACGACGCTACGACAACAGGTTAAGACACTTTCTCAATCATTAAATGGTGCGGAAGGACAACTTTCTGCATTACAAACATTGCAAGCAGCAAGCCTGGGTAAAAATGAAGGCGCGAAGAAAGCATGGTTGTCAGAACAAGGTGTTAACGATCCAAAATATCTGGCGCAACTGATTTCAGTTAAAGCCGGTTGGGAAGTTGCTGTTGAAACAGTATTAGAAGGTTTTCTAGAAGCGATTGGTGTTGATCAAGGTAAATTAACTTCGATTAGCAATATCGCATCATTAGAAGGCGCGGGGATTACACTGGTTGAATGGCATAATCAGGCTAAGAATTTACCGAATGCCCAAATGCGCTTGGTTCAATATGTTGACAATAGTGAACATTTGCCAGCTTGCCTTTATTCTGCGCTGTATCATGTCCATGTTTGTAACAACAACGATGAGGCTAAAGCGCAGTTAAAACAATTATCTGAAAATGAATCCATTATTACGCCAGAAGGTTGGTGGTTTGGTCATGGTTGGGCAAAAGTAAGAAGCCAACAAGAAACCAATCAATCCGGTGTCTTGCAGCGTGCTGAAAAAATCAAAACATTGACTCAAGATGTTGAAGTCATGCAGCAACAAATGGAAACCCTGCAATCGGATATTGATGCAACAGAAGAAGCGATTCGTACTTTTGAAGCGACCAAAGACAGCTTGCAACAACAAAAGAATACTTTGCAGCAAGAATTAACCACATTGCAAAGTGACAAACGCATTAAGCAAAGTCGTATTGAGCAAAACCAAAGACGTTATTCTCAAATTCAACAAGAGTTAACGGAGTGTAAAGAATTTATTCAGAATTCTCAGCAAGAAGTGAATGTCTCTAGAGGCAATTTGCAACTTGCGCTTGAGCAAATGTCTGAATTCACCTATGAGCAAGAAACACTGTCTGCTCAAAAAGACACCTTGTTGGAAGCCGTGCAGAGCTCCAAATTGGCGGCGAAAGAAGCAACCGAACGTGGTCATCAATTGGCAATGACCGTGCAGACGTACAAAACGCAAATTGAAGCGCTTACGCTCAATATTGAACGCTTTGAACAACAAATTGAGAATGCTAAAAATAAAGTTGAGCATGTTGTTGAGCTTCTTGAAAAGAATGAAGAGCCAATTGCACAACATAAAGAAGATCTCGAATCATTTTTAGAAAAGCGTCTGGTAGTTGAAGATGAATTGAGCCAAACGCGTGATGCCGTTGCTGAATTTGATCAAGGTATGCGTGCTATTGAGCAAGGACAAGCCGCCCACGAACAAAAAATTAATAAACTTCGTGAGCATTTAGAAAGCACGAAAATGGCTTGGCAGGCTCTATCGGTTCGACGTGAAAATACGCTTGAGAAATTAAAAAATATTGAGCAGTCGATTGAAGATATTTTAGCCGGTATGCCACCAGAAGCCAATGAAGCGGAATGGGCTAAAGAATTAAGCGATATTGAGCAAAGAATTGTTCGCTTAGGCGCAATTAACCTAGCGGCAATCGAAGAGTTTGATGCGGCTAAAACGCGTAAAGATTATTTAGATGCGCAGTATAATGACTTAACCGAAGCGCTTGAAATGCTAGATACCGCTATTAAGAAAATTGATAAAGAAACGCGGGCTAAATTCCAAGAAACTTTTGAAAAAATTAATAACACCTTCATGGAAAGATTCCCCAGACTCTTTGGTGGTGGACAAGCGTCATTAGTCATGACAGGTGAAGACTTGCTTGATACCGGAATTACAGTAACAGCAAGACCACCCGGTAAGAAGAACGTTAATATCACCCAATTGTCCGGTGGTGAAAAAGCACTAACCGCAGTTGCATTGGTATTCTCGATATTTGAACTCAACCCTGCACCATTTTGTATGTTAGACGAGGTTGACGCACCTCTTGATGATACAAACGTAGGACGATTCTGTAATCTCGTTAAAGAAATGTCTAATTCAGTACAATTTGTTTACATTAGTCACAATAAACTTGCGATAGAAATGGCTGAACAGTTACAAGGCGTGACCATGCGTGAGCCTGGTGTTTCGCGTTTAGTAACGGTCGACATTGAAGAAGCAAAATCAATGGCACACGTATAAGGGAGAATTAACATGCAAACTGATTTGCAGTTGCTGTTGCTGATTATCGGTCTAGTGTTTGGTGGATTTATCCTTTATAACACTTTGCGAAGTAAGGGTAAGAAAAAGCTTTCTTCATTTGATGAATATGAAAAGCCTGCTGCCACCTCGCATCATGATATAAACGATCCTTTATTGGATGATTTACATGATAGTAATGTCATTCTGGGTAAAAGCATCGTAAAAAACATGCCTGAACCAACAGCGTCTAAAGCAGAAGCTTCAATTGATGATTGGGCGATGGAAGATTCTGAGCCATTATTTGTGGCAGAAACAATTCCTGCGCCAACCCCTGCTCCTGCTCCCTTAGTTGAAGCCCATTATGAAGCACCAAAGCCCGCTCTAAAGAAAAGCGTCGCAAAACCGAAGACTGAATTCATTGCACTCAGCATTATTCCTAAAGGTGCTAACTTCACAGGCGCTATGTTGATTGCGGCACTTAAAGCAAACCAATTTCATTATGGCGAACATAAAATATTTCATCGTCATATCGATGATAATCCCAAAGCGCCCATCCTATTTAGTGTTGCCTCATTAGTAGAACCAGGTAATTTTGATTATCATCAGATGCTAAATAAATCCTATCCTGGCCTCTTGCTATGGATGATGTTGCCGGTCAACATGGATGCAATGCAGAGTTTTGATAAACTGTTAAAAAGCGCTAGACAACTAGCCTCTTTCTTAAATGGCGAGCTATGCGATACAAAACGTTTAGTGTTAACCACGGAAGCCATTGCGACCATTAGAGAGCGCGTGCATCAATTCCAAGTGACTCATGAAGAGTTAGAATACGAATTGGAAGATGTAAGGTAATAGCACGTGGTTAGTAAGGACATAATTAAGCGGGCAGATAAGCTCAAAGAACAGATCCGTGAGCATGATTACCGATATTATGTTTTAGATGACCCTAGCATCCCAGATGCAGATTATGATGAGCTGTTTAGTTTATTAAAAGAAATTGAACAGCAGCATCCAGAACTTATAACTTTGGACTCACCAACACAACGCGTCGGTGGCCAGCCTGTCAAAAGCTTTTCTGCTGTTAAACATTTAAGTCCGATGTTGTCACTGGACAATGCATTTTCTAAAGATGAATTAGTAAAATTCGATCAGCGTATTAAACAAATAATTGGCAACGATGCTATCGAAATAGAATATAGCTGTGAACCAAAGTTCGATGGCATTGCGGTTAGCTTGTTATATGAGAAGGGACTATTAGTACGTGCTGCAACCCGTGGCGATGGTACAACCGGTGAAGACATTACTTCCAATATTCGTACCATCCCAAGCATACCACTTGTATTAACGGGCGATGATTTGCCAACGATTTTAGAAGTGCGTGGCGAAGTGTATATGCCAAAATCAAGCTTCTTGAAATTAAACCAAGACGCTGCAAAAAATGGTGAGAAAGAATTTGCCAATCCACGCAATGCAGCCGCAGGAAGCTTGCGTCAACTTGATCCTAAAATAACCGCAAAGCGACAGCTTGCTTTTTATTCATACGGTGCTCAGTTAATTGAAGGTGATTCGTGGCCAAAATCGCATACCGATAGTTTAGCGAAATTAGCTTCACTGGGTATTCGTGTCTGCCCTGAAAGCATTAAAGTGATGGGTATTGAAAAAGTGCAGGCAGCATGGGATCAGTTATTGATTAAACGTGAAAAGTTACCTTATGAAATAGATGGTATGGTCGTTAAGGTCAATGATTTTGCGTTACAAAACGAACTTGGCTTTGTGGCACGAGCCCCGCGTTTTGCTGTTGCCTACAAATTTCCTGCCCAAGAAAAGAAAACCAGGTTACTCGATGTTGAATTTCAAGTCGGGCGCACCGGTGCTTTAACCCCTGTTGCCAGATTAGAGCCCGTATCGGTGGGTGGTGTGACAGTGAGCAATGCCACTTTACACAATATGGATGAAATTGCGCGTAAAGATATCCGGATTAATGACTGGGTGATTGTGCGTCGCGCGGGAGATGTGATCCCCGAAGTGGTGAGACCTATTTTAGAAGAGCGTGAACATACTAAAGCTATTAAAGCCCCGACTAAATGCCCAGTTTGTGGTTCACATGTGGTGAAAGCAGAAGGCGAGGCTGCGTTGCGCTGTGAAGGTGGTTTGGTCTGTCAAGCGCAATTAATTGAACATATAAAGCATTTTGTGGCAAGACGCGCCATGGACATAGAAGGTTTAGGCAGCAAATTAGTAGAGCAATTAGTTAATCAAAATAGGATTAAATCGGTCGCCGATATCTATCATTTAGATCAACCCACATTGCTGTCACTTGAGCGTATGGGTGAGAAATCAGCCACAAATTTATTAGCGGCTATTGAAAAAAGTAAACAAACGACCTTTGCCAAGTTTCTTTATGCTTTAGGCATCAGAGAAGTGGGTGAAACCACAGCGGCTTTATTGGCTGATAATTTCACTACACTTGACGAGCTCATGCTGACAACCGAAGAGGTGCTGCTTCAATTACCTGATGTTGGGCCCGTTGTCGCGCAGCAGGTAATTGCATTTTTTGCCGAAACAGCTAACCGTCAGATCATTGATGAATTATTGAAGGCGGGAATTGTTTGGTCTGCTAAACCGATGATTGACAGCAGCTCACAAACCTTGAAAGGCAAGAGCTATGTGATCACCGGAACCTTAAGCCGTTCACGCGATGACATCAAAGCAGCCTTACAACAACTGGGTGCTAAAGTGGTAGAGAGCGTGTCAGCCAAAACCGATGGCGTGATTGTGGGTGAAAAACCTGGTTCTAAATATAAAAAAGCTCAAACCTTAGGTGTCCCCATTTTAGGTGAAACTGAACTCGAAAAATTATTGAAAGGATAAAATAATTCTTATGAATGCATTGAAGCGCTTAACCCTGATAACCTTAATATCTTGTTCTTTTTGTGCTGTTGCAGAAGAAGCCTTGAAAAATGTCCGTTCGACCAAACGGATTGCTGAAAATATTATTTCGCAAATTGAGCAGGGCAAAGAAGAGGAAGCTTTTAAGCAACTAAAAGCCTATTGGCCGTTAGCACCGGGTGAAATCGATGATTTATTAGCGCATACCAAAGATCAGCGTAGATTGGTGAAAGAGCGTTTTGGCCAACCTTTGAGCGTTGAGTTTATACGCACGGAAGAAGTGGGTTCAAGCCTCGTTCGTCACACCTTTATAGAAAAGTTTGAACGCCATGCTTTACGCTGGCAGTTGTCATTTTATAAACCCGCAGACCATTGGGTGGTGAATACCATCTATTGGGACGACAAAGTGTCTGAAGTTTATTCAACCTAAATGAAGCATGTGAAACCGTTAGTCGGCGACTAGCGGTTTATGTCTTGAACACAATTTCAGGCACTAATCGGCTTATAAACCCTGCTTATCTTAATCTCATCCCTCACCTATTCTAAGTAAACTGCATAACTGGTATGTTCTCTGCAGTTAAATTTACTTATATTAATAGGTGTATAGACTATGAGTTTACCATCCATAAAAGAATTATTAGTCGATCTTAAAGATCTGGGAAATGTGGTACACAATATCAAAGGTTCTTTTCCATTTTCTTTGAATGAGAAACAAGAAGCATCCTTTGAGCAGCAATGGATGGATATCGATTTTGATTCAGCATTCTTTAGTGATTTAGACAAAAAAGCGCTTTTAAAATACAGTGAAGATGATACTGTTGCTGAAGGCAAAAATGCTGATGATGTAAACAATATGCTTGAAGAAGCACCGACAGCTCTTGGAGATGCTGAGAGTAATCAATTCCGCAAAGGTGTTGAAGGTGTTTATCGTTTAATGAACGATGTTAAGCCAGTGACCAGCAAGGTTGAGAGCGCAGGCCTTGACTATAGCACAAACATTAAATTCAATAATGTAGCTTTTACTAGTATGGAATTATTTGTACCAGCTATTGAAAAAGCATTAGTACAAGCTTTCAACCTACAAAATCCGGCTATCAATGCAGCGCAAGTGAATAATGTCGTAGCGCCAGCAAATAACCCTGCGCCAGTGAACGTTGTGAATCCTGTTCAGCCTGTTCACCATGTGAATCCAGCAAATCCGGCGGTTGCTAAAAATGCACCTGACTTTAGTCATCGTAACCATTATCCACAAAAAATTATCTTATCTAAGGATGATCTTTTAGCGAATCTTGATGATGCTGATGTTGCACATTTATTTAATCAATTCGAGGATAAAATTACAGCAGACGATCTAGATGCTGCGCTGGATAGTTTTGTTGATGATGATGCAATCAAAGCCCTTTTGGCTGATATTGAAATCCCAAGCGATGAAGCTGTAGAACAATTACCGCCATCTGTTCCAGCTCGTGACGACGTTACCCTTGAGGTGATAAAACAAACACCGCCACCTGTTCCACCACGTGATGATGTTACAGATGATGCGATGCAACCTTCAGATGATGGTGAAATTGATGAAGAAGCAATCCGTGCTTTATTGGCTGACTTTAATGTAGACGCAGATGATTTGGTTGTTGATCAAACAGCATCGCAGGATGATGTTGTTGTCGACATTAGCACGCCTGTTGTCGAAAAAGCGGTTGATGTCAAAGTTGAAGATACGAAGAGTGCCGATTCAGAATTAGCACCTTTAGTACCTGCTCATGTTGATTCAGAAGATGATGAAATTGATGAATCGGCTATTCAAGACCTATTGAACGATCTTAACATTAGCTCAGATATTTTAGCTGTTGAAGAAACAGATCTTGTTGCCAATTCCGATCGAGCGGAAGAAGCTTCAATCGAAGCACCTGTAGTGACTGATGTCGTTGCAGCTACTGAAGCGGCGCCAAAGCCCTCTTATCTTGACGCGCTAAAACAACTTTTTGGATTTGGCCCAGCTGTTGATAGTGATGATAGTGATGACAGTGATGACAGCGAAGAGCAAATAGAGGAATTATTAGAAAAAGCGGGTATAACCATCGAAGAAGCTGTCGATGTTGAAGCACCTGTGACAGTTAACAATTCCCCAGTTGCTGCGGTTGAAGATACTGAAGTAGCAAAAGTTGTGCCAGTTGCTGTGGTTGAAGATACTGAAGTAGCGAAAGTTGTGCCAGTTGCTACAGTTGAAGATACTGAAGTAGCCGATCAAGTAAATATGGATGCCATTAATGACTTATTAGGTGAAATGGGCGTTAATGTAGAACTTGCGTCAGTACCTGCGAATATTCCGGTACCACCACCGATGCCTTCAAAAATTCCTGTGCCACCACCGATGCCTGGCAACGGTGCGCTACCTAGCAAGAAGGTTGCAAGTACCATCCAACCAACTGAAGAAGCAGCACCTAAAGCTGCTCCTAAAGTACAGGCGCCAGTTTTTGCCATCGGTGCCGATGAGTTTGCAAAACAAAGAGATTTAATTAAAGCTAAAGCTGCTGAAAAAGCGGCTGCTAAATTGGCTAATGGAGCTGATGATGTTGTTCTAGAGCCGACCCCGGCTAAGAAAGCCAGCAGTTTCCTTGAAGAAGCTTTGGCGAAAGCGTTTGATAGTAAACCGGTTTCTAAGCACCTGGTTGAAGAAACAAAAGCCACAGCATCCAGTAGTAGCAATGATGCCCCTGAATTAGATGATTGGGAATTAGAACAACTGCAAGAAGATAATGCTGCGTTAATTGCAGCAAGAGTAAGAGCGAAAGCATTAACATTCGACTTAAATGGTTTAGTTAATGAAATGCTTGTGACGAAGCAAGCTGCAATCGGTGCAGTGGCTGATAATTATGAACAAAAGCTGCATGCATTACCTTGTGTGACCAAATTAAGCGCTGTGAATCAAGATAATGTCATTTTAGCTAACGGTATTGTGGAAGCTACCAATAATCTACAGCATAAGCTGGTTGAAGCCATTAAAACGCATGCGATGGCGGTAGCATTAGGCGTTATTCAAAGTGATTTGCAGACAAAAATGAAAATCCAATTTCCAGTTGATAAATTGCTAGTCGATATTGACAGGCAAGAGCTTGATGAGGCATTAACAGAAGCATTACAGAAACTGGACGCCGATGTACTTGAACAAATCAGAACCGATGTTGTGAAAGGCATGGATGAGATGATAGCGTCAGATGTCGCATACCTTGAAACGGGCAAGCAACCTTCCATGTTTGACGTTCATTGTAAAAATGGCGTTGAAAAAATTGCACAAGCATTGGATAGCGATAGACAAGCGCTTGTTAAAATTATTGAAGCAGAAGGTTTAGAACCTGTTGCCGATAAAGCGCCGGTCGATAATGGGAATAGCGGCGGTGGTTTATTCGCCTTCTTAGCTAACCATTTAATTGGCCGTCGTAATGGTTTGGATGACACTAATGACAAGGACAATGACACGGATGCTGAGCCTAGTAAAAAGCCAGCACCAGTAGAAGCTGATAAAGTGCATTCTTCAAGTCCTTTCGGTTTTCAAGCACTTAAGACCCTTATGGGTGAAAAGTTAGGCGCTAAAAGCGATTCAGACTCAACTAAAGAATCTGATGATTCAGATCAAGTTGATCACGATGCGATTGATTCTCTAGTAGGTGCATTGTCACCCGTATCTTCAGGGTACTTGTCAGTCGATGATAAAGGCAGTGATGATTCAAAGGTTGACCACGATGCGATTGATTCTCTGATGGGCGTCATCTCACCGGTATCTTCAGGATACTTATCAGTAGAAGCAAGCGGCAGTGATGATTCAACCATCGATCAAGGAGCAATTGATTCCTTGATGGACATGCTGTCACCGGTTAACTCGGGATACTTGTCAACGGATACGGTGATTAACCAAAGCGATGTTCTACAAGGTGGTGGTGTTCATGATGTTTCATCTAGCCATCAAGACATTGTAGGAGCTGTTTCACCGGTGATTATGCAGCAATTGCATGAAACACCTTCAGGAGATGTTTTTAGTCCATTCTAAATCAAATCTATTAGTGGAGGGAGCGCATCAATTGTGCTTCCTTCATTGATAGCAACGTGCTTTTCAAAGACCGACATGCCGCCATTTCCACCGGGAAACGATAACTGCACATCTGCAATAGTAATCGGAGCCATCTCTTGTAATTTATCTGAAACTTTTATTTCATAAACATTGGTTGCGATGCCGTCTTCAGTGCGTTGTACTACTTCAACCAGTCTATTATCTTGTTCTATCGATAGTTGCTTAAATAGAGAGTCGAGATTAATTGTTGTCAATGGATTGTCCTTGGCATTTTCATCATTAACAATAATCGTTTGATAAACCGATTGTTCATAGAAAATGTCAAAATGATGCTGGTTGTTAAGCTCTATTGCAGGTGTGTTTGTGACATTGACCGTAAATGCACTGTGAGCTGCGGATGTTCCTTCGGGATTAATTAAAACAGAAAAATCAATTGGCAGTTGATATTGGGCG
The DNA here is from genome assembly GCA_964502705.1 of Uncultured Candidatus Berkiella sp. Taxonomy (GTDB): domain Bacteria; phylum Pseudomonadota; class Gammaproteobacteria; order Berkiellales; family Berkiellaceae; genus Berkiella. Next base: position 16,859 of record CAZCXZ010000017.1, read on the forward strand.
CTGCTTGCCACGGATACGTTTTGAATAACATCACTTAAATGCCCTTTGCCACCCAAGCCGACAATTTCTAATAAAGTATGTTGATCTTGATAACTTCCTTCAACTGAAAAGCTATATCCTTTTGCTTCATTCTGAGTGGTTTGAATGGTTTGCAGCAGTTGGTGATCCCAATAAATCAACAATTGATCGAACACATTTTCTACACCAGGTAGATAATGTAGTGTAAATTGATAAGGCATATTGGCTTCAGTGGGGAGTAGTTGACTCATTTTGCTTGAATTTAAGGCATTCTCGGTTTGCCAGGCAGTTTGTTCGGTTAAGTTTGGTGCACTTACTCTATCGATGGGGTGATGTAATGTGAAGAAGTAGGTACCATCTGGTTTTAGATCGACATGAAAGACATTGGGTCCATCAACACCCGCTGTGGCAATGAGCTGTTGGTGATTTTCATTTAAGCGGTATGCCAAATCGGTGCCATTAGCACGCAGATGCAGATCGTTTAACGCCGTTTGTGAAGACAGCGGTGCAAATTGTAATAACTGTTCAGCATCAACGGCCTTTGGTACATATCCTGAAATGGTTTTAGCTTCTTGGGATCCGGGTAACAAGCCAAGCTCATCAATCGAATTAAAATCAGCGGCGTGTTGTGACCCGCTCACAGGGACTTCTGCTGCAGGCTGATTAGACGATTTAGCGAGTAGCTGATCGAGAGCACTAAGAGGCATAATCAAAAAATCATCTAATTCGGTCATTTTTTCACCCAATAAAAGCTACAAAATGGCAAAAATATACGTGCTGATGCACGTTATATTTAACGTTCTCAATTGTGATCACACCATGAGAAGCTGTAACTGTATACTGGACTTTGGTCCTACACTGTAGCGATTTCCTGTCTTGTTATCTGTCGCTGTTTCGTTTTTACTACTGAAATAAAGGGGAGTGTTGTCATGCTTGGTACACCGAATGACTCAATATCCAGCAAAAAGCGCACTCGTACGCGTGAACCTGCACCTAGTTCTACTGCTCAGTATAAGGTCAAGGATTACATGGCTCACACCAGTTTAGAAAGTCCTGCGAAACGTGATTTTAAGCAAGTTGAACGTCAGCACTCACATGAACGATATCAGCGACTGATTTACGCTGCGCTCGCCACTGCTGCCTTAATTGCGTTTTTGGGGAGTGTGGCAGGATTCTACTTTGGCTACTATGCGTTGGGCATCGCCATGCTCTGCACAACCGGCAGTATTTCTGCATTCAATCAGTGGTTAACGAATGCCATTCCAGAGGTTAAAATACACTCACAGCAGTGTGAGCCTAAACCATGCAATCTCACCCCAGAATGCCCTAATAAGGCGCCGAAAGTGATCTTT
>CAZCXZ010000017.1:18238-24524 GCA_964502705.1 Uncultured Candidatus Berkiella sp.
CCTATCCCATTAAGCATCAAAGCGAGGTGGCGCCAGCAGCTACTGATCCCAATCCCGCATTAAGCTTGTCAAAACCTACTCTGTAAAAGTTACTAAAATAACTATTAAGCAGTGTCAAATGAGAATTGATTTTGCATCATATTCTAAGGAGAATGTTGAGATTGTATTTCATTTTCACAATAGGTTACTGTCATGGCAAGTGTTATTAATACCCGTGAAGTGGCAGACGAGATGGTAACCGTACGCGATTTTATTCGTTACGCGGTTACGCATTTTAATCAAGCCAATTTAGTTTATGGTCATGGCACAGACAATGGATGGGATGAGGCTGTTAACTTGGTTTTAAGCGCCCTCCATTTACCCCCCGATGTTGACACCAATGTATTGGATGCAAGGCTAGCTGCTTCAGAAAAAGTGGTTCTTGCTGAAAAAATCAAAAGAAGAGTCGAAGACCGTGTTCCGGTTCCTTATCTTGTTAATGAATCGTGGTTTGCGGGGCTCAATTTTTACGTTGATGAACGCGTTATCATTCCACGCTCACCCATTGCAGAGCTATTAGAAGACGAGTTAAGCCCATGGGTTGAAGTCGAAAACGTACAAAACTTATTGGATATGTGCACCGGTTCTGGTTGTATTGCTATTAGTGCTGCACTGACTTTTCCTGAAGCATTAGTGGATGCAGTTGATTACAGCGAAGACGCGCTGGAAGTTGCGAAAATCAATGTTAAACGTTTTGGTTTAGAAGAGAACGTTAATCTCATTCACTCCGATGTCTTTAATGCCCTTGAAGGCAAACGTTATGACATTATCATTAGCAACCCGCCTTACGTCGGCAAAGCGGAATACGATGCTTTACCAACGGAATACACCCATGAACCTCAGCAGTCTTTACTGTGCGGGGATGATGGTTTAGCGGTAGTGAGACGAATTCTAGCAGAAGCTGAATCACATCTGACACCGACGGGTATTTTGATTGTCGAAGTTGGATTTAGCCAAGAATTGCTTGAACTAGAATATGAAGGCGTACCGTTTACTTGGTTACAATTCGAACGAGGTGGGGAAGGTGTTTTTCTGTTAACGGCAGAAGAGCTGCGTGAGTATCGTCATCTGTTAGTTCAAAAATAATGTCAGGTAATACCATTGGCAAATTGTTCGCGGTCACCTCTTTTGGTGAGGCGCATGGCACGGCGATTGGCTGTGTTGTCGATGGTTGCCCTGCGGGCTTGTTGTTATCTCCACAGGATATTCAACACGAGCTAGACAGGCGCAAACCTGGACAATCCCAATATACTTCCCAGCGACGAGAACCTGATAGCGTTGAAATTCTGTCAGGTGTTTTTGAGGGACAAACGACCGGAGCGCCGATTGCTTTGTTAATCCATAATGAAGATCAGCGTTCCAGAGACTATGAAGCACTGAAGTCTGTCTTTCGTCCCGGGCATGGCGATTATACCTATTACCACAAATATGGATTAAGAGATCACCGTGGTGGCGGGCGAGCGTCAGCACGTGAAACGGCTGTTAGAGTCGCAGCAGGCGCGATTGCAAAGAAATTTTTATTTGAAAAACATGCGATCACTATTAGAGGCTATTTAGCCCAAATGGATGATATTGCGATTTCCCCACAACAATTTTCCTGGGATGATATCAATAAAAATGTTTTCTTCTGTCCTGATATGACAAAAGTGTCTTTGATGGAACAAAAGATTGATCATTTGCGAAAGCTTGGCGATTCTTGTGGTGCGCGTGTAACCGTTCAAGCAGATAATGTACCACGAGGGCTAGGTGAGCCGGTCTATGACAAACTGGATGCCGATTTAGCCAAAGCATTAATGAGTATTAATGCGGTGAAAGGCGTAGAGATCGGCGATGGTTTTCAAGCTATTCAACAAAAGGGCAGTGAGCATCGTGATGAGATCACACCCGATGGATTTCTGAGTAATCACGCGGGCGGTATTTTGGCAGGTATTTCGACGGGACAACCTTTACTTGTGAGTATGGCTTTAAAGCCCGCCTCGAGTATTCGGATTCCGGGCAAAAGTGTTAATGAAAAAAATGAAGCAGTTGAGGTTGTCACTTTAGGACGACATGATCCTTGTGTTGGGATCCGCGCGGTACCTGTTGCTGAAGCAATGGTCGCGCTGGTACTCATGGATCACTGGTTAATTGTTTATGGCCAACGCGGGAGACCATTATGAATACATTAATCCAAATTTCACTTGCTGTGATCTGTCTTTTTATCATTTGGCGGATTTACGGAACAATGAAAACCAATCCGCAATTATTTAGTAAAGAAAATTTGACTAAAAGTTTTACAACGGCAGGCGTGCTGGCGCTTATCTTAATTGGATTTGTGGCCATTTTAGTGTTGCTATTAAAAAGCGGCAAATAAGCGAAGAGGAAAATATGACTAAGCAGTACGATATTGCTATTTTGGGCGCAACCGGTGTTGTTGGAGAGTCTTTATTATCGATTCTTGCAGAGCGGTCTTTTCCTGTCGGTCAGATTTATCCTTTAGCCAGCGCACGCTCCAAAGGTGAGACTATCACTTTTAAAGGGCAAGCAATTAAAGTTGAAGATGCAGCGGAGTTTGATTTTCGTAAAGCGCAAATTGCATTTTTCTCAGCGGGCGCTAGTGTCTCAGCGGATTATGCGCCAATTGCAGCCAAAGCCGGTTGTGTTGTTATCGATAATACTTCTCAGTTTCGTTATGACAATGATATTCCTTTAGTGGTGCCAGAGGTTAATCCTGAAGCCATTGCTATGTATAAAAATCGCCACATTATTGCTAATCCAAATTGCTCAACGATTCAATTACTGGTTGCGATTAAGCCCATTTATGATGCCGCAGGCATTACGCGTATTAACGTTGCGACCTATCAATCTGTTTCTGGCACGGGCAAAGCCGCCTTAGATGAGCTTAATACTCAAGTAAGGCCATATTGGCTAATCAAGCGCCGCTGGCAGCAGTCTATCCCATACCCATCGCGTTCAATTTAATTCCGCATATCGATATTTTTGAAGATAACGGGTATACACGCGAAGAAATGAAAATTGTTCGCGAAACAAGAAAAATTTTGAATGATCATTCGATTATGGTGAATCCGACGGCGGTTCGTGTGCCAGTGTATTATGGACATTCCGAAGCTGTGCATATTGAAACAAAAACCAAGTTAACGAGGCAACAAGCCATAGCGTTACTTGAGAAGGCGCCTGGGATAGTGGTTAAAGATGATCAAGCTGATGCAGGCTACCCAAGTCCGCGTTTGGAAGGGGACGGCCAGGACCCAGTGTATGTAGGACGCATAAGGGAAGATATCTCTCATCCCACGGGTCTTAACCTATGGGTTGTTGCTGATAATATTCGCAAGGGTGCAGCGCTAAATAGTATACAAATCGCGGAAATACTGGTAAGAGATTATTTATAAAACTATAGTTAGAATTAATTTAAGTTATAACACGTACAACGTAATATAATCCTTTTAACTAACTAAAAAAGTTACTAGGATTTCATACTCGCAGGAACGACAAGAGTATGTGGACAGGGAGAGTTGAGTGAAAAAAGTGTCAAATCTAGTTTCGACAATTTTGTCGTCTTTAGTGTTTGCGCTGATGCCTGTGGTTTCGCAAGCCATTGGGCTTGGTAACATTATGCTTCATTCTCACCTCAATGAACCTTTAGAAGCGGATATTGCACTAACCGATTTAAAAGGTTTTGATCCCAGTGATGTCATTGTAACGGTTGCCGATCAACAAGCTTATGAAGAGGCAGGATTACAGCCGATTGGCTGGTTAACCTCCATTCGATTTCAGGTTCTTAAAGGCGAAGTGGGTGGCCGACCTGTTTTAAAACTCAAAACCAAAGAAGTGGTTAAAGATCCCTTCGTTGATCTCTTAATTGAAGTCAAATGGCCAGGTGGCAGACTGCTAAGGGAATACACCTTATTATTGGATCCTCCTAAGTCGGTGATCCCAACAACCCGTTCTATCCAAAAAAAACAAAAAATTTCAACCGTGATCGGTGCGCAAGCTGAACCCATACCGGTGAAAGAACCTGTGCGTGAAGCTGCTCCCCAAGTAGGTGCTAGTCGTCACGTTAAGACAGTGCCAGGTGGAACGTATGGTCCTATTGGCGATGAGAGTTTATGGAGTATTGCTAAAAGCTTGTCGCAAAATACCCATAGCAATGTTCATCAAGCCGTGATGGCAATCGCTGAAAAAAATCCCCATGCTTTTCGTGATGGTAATATCAATTACATGTTAAGTGGCGCAGTCTTGAAGTTGCCGGACAAAGCGGAGCTTGAGCATTATTCATTAGAGCAATCGCAGTACTACATCGCCATGCAAGGTCAAACCCCTTATCACGAACCGCATTTAGCACAAGCCGAGCACATTTTTGCTGCAAAGCCTGTTGTGCATAAAGCACACAAACCGCTTAAATTGGTTGCGCCAGTACAATCTTTAGAAACGGCCGTCAAAGCCACCACTGGCACTCAGGCGAAACCTGAAAACCAAGTGGTGATGGCAGAACGTTTAACGCTCATCGAAGAAGCTATCGATACGTTGAAGCGTAACAATGAAGATATGACAAGAAAGAATCAATCGCTGCAAAATCAAAATCAGTCGCTTGAAAAACTCCTTTCAATGAAAGAAGACGAAATTAAAAAACTTGTTGATATGGTTAAGCAACCATCAACAACGCCTAACACGGCGCTTACTGAACCTGCGCTTGCAGCCCCCGTAACACCTGCGTCAACGTCAGCACCAACAAACGAGGTTGGGCAGGAGCCATTTGCCGTTGCTGTGTCTGATGTGCCATTTAAAGCTGACCTTGGTTCAACATCGCAAAATTTAACAGCGCCTAATTTAGCAGACGTCACGCAAGCTTCATTACCACAAGTCAAAGCAGAGCCAAAACCAGAATCGTTGGCTCAGATTGAACCTAACTTAGCTGAGCATGCTGTTAAACCGAATGCGATTAAAGTCGATAACATTGCTCCCCATAATCAGGCGCAAACCAAAGCGATTTCAGCAGACGATGATTCATTACATTTAAGCCCTGCAAAACCGCTAACAAATGAAGAGCCTGCAAAGTCAGGTAGTAGCGCCCTACTATGGTTTCTGATGTTGGGATTAAGTGCCATGGCAGTGGTGTTTGCATGGTTGAAACGACACTTCTTGCAAGACGTGCTTACTGAAAAACTGCACGCATTTTTTGCACCACGAGAAAAAGACGTGTTGGCCACAGTCGCAGTGGGGGCGGGAGAAGAAGTTGCTAATTATGGTTTGCAGTTTGATTTAGACAGAGCGCTAGATGCTATTGCCGCACAAGAGAAGAAATTCAAAAAAGCGACACCCCTAAACCTTAAGCAGTCAAAAGATAATGTTGAAAATGAAAACCGTTTTGACTTGAAATTTGCCGATGCTGAAGAATGTATTTCCTACGAGCGTTATGGGCAAGCAGAAAAAATCCTCAAGGAAGTTTTGCAACAGAAGCCCGATGAGTGGGTAGCGATTTTTAAACTACTCGAGCTTTACGTGCTGACTGAAAAATATGCGGAATTCGAAAGGCTATATGAAGGCTTGCCAAAAGACTTAAATGATATTGCTCCACGGATTTGGTCAAAAATTGAAACGTTGTCACAAAAAGTCGTTAGTGAGAAAGCCATTCGTTTTCAATCTTCTGTGAAAGCTGAGCCAGTTGCAAAGGCGCCTTTAGAATTAAGTAAAGAAATTAAGAGTCAAGTGAAAGATGATGCAAATGAATTTCTCGATTTAAGCAAAGATTATCCATTAGCATTAGAAAATGACGCTGACACAATTAATATTGAATCACTTCCTTCTGCGACTGTTGAAGAAATAGAAGAAGTGCCAACGAACAATACGCCTGATATTCAAAAAGCCCAAATCGCGTTAGCCAAAGCGTATATTGATATGGGTGAATTCGAAGATGCCAAAGGTATTTTGCATGAGCTCAAGAAAGAGGCAACCGGCAATAACCTCAAACAAATCGACCTGCTACTTGAAAGTATTACCCACGATTAATCCAGGCTTCGACTCGCAAGGCTCGACTACGCCGGGCAAGCAACGCTAGAAGCTGATCTGCATAAAATTGTAATAGTCAAAGTAGATTAGTTTATAGCTAGGCGGCAAGGCCTTTTGCAAAGGAATGTATATCATACATGACTGTAGCAAAATGGACGCAGCCAACAACGCTAGAAGCTAATCTACGAAGACTATTTGACCTAGCACCAAACTTGACCATCAGTCCATGGTCCTAAAGGAC
>CAZCXZ010000017.1:24534-40043 GCA_964502705.1 Uncultured Candidatus Berkiella sp.
TTTCCTTGCTAGCCTCATGGTTTAATAGCCTTAAGTCGGCGAAGAAACGACAGGCGTAACGATAAAAGACCGGGGAAATAATAAGAAAAGGCGAAAGGAAACAAATAAAAACAACACGGAAATAATAATAAAAAAAGACAAAAATAATAAGAATAAGAAAAAGAAAAACAGAATAATAAAAAAATAACATAAATTCGGGGGAAGCCTTAGTGTAAGTACAACACTAAGGCTTTTTGCTCTTCCTCATTTGTTTTAATGCGTTGTTGTCATCGTATTTCAATTTCGGTCATGCATTAAGTATGCACTCCCTCATCTCAATACTCGACGCCTAGCCTAAAAACAAATGCGTTTGAGCAAACATCTTGGAAATCATCTTTTACTGATTAAAAACACAAGATAATTTTATATGTTGCAGGACATGTCCTGCGCTTGTCCGGCGAAGCTTTTTAGCAAAGCGGGGTGCTGTAAGCGTAGCAGGATACTATACTTAGTAAGGCGGATACATAAGATTCGTACAAGGGGTATAGGTGTTGGGTGAAGCGCTGAATAAAAAATCAGAAGAAATTAACATTCCGGTCATGTTGGAAACACAGATTGCTCGGATGTTGCCATTTTGGTGTGATAGTTCATTATCTTTTGACCTTTATAATAGCTCGCTGGCAAGACTGGCAACCAAAGATATCCTGCCGCAATTAGCACCACACTGGATAGAAATCCCTATCGAAGAAGAAATTGCACTACTAGATGACAATCATGTGCTGGAAGTGTCGGTACCTATTTTAAATTTATGTGATTTATTACCAAACAGTTATTTTTCAGGGCCACCGCTTGCAGCCAAAGTGATTGGCTTTAATGGCTTTGCCGCAAAAGGGAATCATCGCTTAATTGAGAATTTCCCGCTCGCCGATTTTGTTCTGGTTACCGATATCGCCGGTAATCAATATGAACTCTTGATTAACAAAGAAGGTAAGATTGAATTGCCCAATGAAGGCATCGGTCTTTTTTCAATACCGTCTCAAATCACCTTTATTTTTAGCGAAAAGCAAGTTAAACGTGGCATAGGCCTTGATAACTATCAAGCACAGGGATTAGAGAAAAACAAAATCTATATTTATCCGCCAGATCATGCTTGCCAGAATTTCTCGATGCACATCAGTGTGAGCCATTTGAATTCCCTCAATAAACGGATTGTCGATACCATTCGTAAAATTGGCGTTGAATATCAAGAAACCATGGTTCACCATAAGCAAGCAACGACCCAGATCAATCGCCATAATCAGCAATTACCTAATGCATTTTGTGTTGAGATGGATTTGTCATTTGATAGATTAATTGACTTCCCATTTCCTTATGCGCTCAATGTAACAGTAGAATCTAGCGACAATGCAAAATTTGGTTTAACTGATCCTAAACGTCCAGAATTGCCCAATGAAACACATGGCTGGATGCAGCATCCGATATTTCCTCAGGTATTTACTAAATACTTTGGACTTAGCGCTAAAACCTTAACCGCATTATCGAAAAAAGTGTACACCCAGTATGATCTCATCCGTGATTATTTAAAGGGTGATGATTTTGGTTTCTCTCGCCAACGCGGTTATAACGATTTTCTGCTTAGACCAGAAGCGTTTGAACGATTTTATTCCATGATTATGGATGAATTGGTTTATCAACGTTTACCAAAAAACTTTTTGCAAGAAAGGGTAACTACCGATAAATTGATTGCATTAAATGACCACCAATTATCAGTTGATTTTCATGATAGCATCGTGCTTTCAGAGCTCCAATCGGAGATCATTGAGGGTCGTTTTAACCATTTTTATGATCTCTTTTCTCGCTCTGAAAATCTTAAAGAGTTTCTTTATCTTTATGAAACAGGTAATGCGACAACACCCACTATCACAGTTGATATTGTTCCTCAGGTGCGCCTCTCAACCTATGTAGCTCCACTTGATGAGCAACCGGGTGCTAGCCATCAGCCGATTACCAAGGATTATCAATCTTCTACTGCCTTGAATTCAGCCTACCTTGCCGCTCGTATTCGACATGATACACTCAGCGATCTCGCTACTGAGAAGGTTAAAGACCCTCAAACGAATTTGACCGAAGATCCGCCTATATTGCCCAATAGTGATGCGAAAACACCCGAAAATTGGTACAATACCCCCCCTCGTTCCAGATAAGTCCTATTAATAGGAAGCGTATGCTACGAATTGCTCTGGGGGTAGAGTACGACGGAAGTCGCTATTTTGGCTGGCAACGCCAAGCTAAGAGCCCCTCGATACAAGAAAACTTAGAACTTGCCCTTGGCAAAGTTGCTAATCATCCTGTTGTGACATTTTGCGCAGGGCGCACCGATACGGGCGTACACGCAAGCAATCAAGTGATCCACTTTGAAACCGAGGCTTTAAGAGAGCCTATTGCATGGGTGCGAGGCGTGAATAGTTATTTACCGCCAGATATTCGTGTTTGCTGGATGAAAGTGGTTCCTAGCGATTTTGATGCAAGAAAAACCGCATTATCTCGTCGATATTGCTACGTGATGGTTAATCGTGATGTTAGCCCTGGAATTATGCGTCATGGCGTAACGTGGGTATTACCAACGTTAAATGTTGCAGCCATGCAAACCGCTGCACAACATTTACTGGGAAAGCATGATTTTAGCTCTTTTCGAGGCGCTCACTGTCAAGCTAATACGGCGACTCGAACAATTACTTCAATCGAATTTTCAGTCTTTGGGGACAACATTGTTCTCGATATTACGGCGAATGCATTTTTGTACCACATGGTGCGCAATATTGTGGGAACACTCATGTTGGTCGGGCAAGGCAAATATGATGAGAGCTGGATAAAAGATGTGTTGGCGGCTAAGGACAGACGCTTAGCCGGCCATACCGCGCCATCACAGGGACTTTACCTTGTTGAAGTTAGGTATCCAGATTTATTTGAGCTGCCAGCGCCTAGAATGCCCTGGTTTTTTGCTAATGGCATGTTAACAACGTAGGCATCTTATTTTTCTTACTGGCATTTATTGCGCTATTTTAGGTAAACTCCACTGCCGGCACAGTTAGGTTAAGGGTAACGAATTTTATGAGTTGGTTTCAAAAATTATTTCCTTCCAAGATCCGGTCCAGTGCCGTTAAAAAGAAATCGATTCCTGAGGGACTTTGGACGAAATGTCAGGCCTGTAGCGCCGTACTATTTAAAGCAGAACTCGAACGTAACTATGATGTTTGCCCAAAGTGCGATTATCACAACCGAATTGATGCACGTAAGCGTATTGATCAATTTTTAGATAAAGGTGTACGTGAAGAGCTTGGTGCAGATTTAGAGCCAGTTGATAGACTTAGGTTTAAAGACACTAAACGCTATCGCGATAGAATTAGTGCGGCGCAAAAAGAGACCGGTGAGAAAGACGCACTGGTTGTCATGCGAGGCACTTTGCACCAAAAACCTATTATGGTTGCAGCCTTTGAATTTAATTTTATTGGCGGTTCCATGGGCACCGTTGTTGGCAAGCGCTTTGTACTCGCTGTGGAAGCGGCGATTGCGGGTAAAATGCCGCTCGTATGCTTTGCGACAAGTGGTGGCGCTAGAATGCAAGAATCATTGCTATCGTTGATGCAGATGGCTAAAACCAGCGCCGCATTAACAAGACTCGCTAAAGCGAATTTACCCTATATCTCTGTCATGATTGATCCCTGCATGGGAGGCGTCTCTGCTAGTTTGGCAATGTTGGGTGATATCAATATTGCAGAACCCAAAGCACTGATTGGTTTTGCAGGTCCTCGTGTGATTGAGCAAACGGTTCGTCAAACACTCCCTGAAGGTTTTCAACGTAGTGAATTTTTATTAGATCATGGTGCGATAGATATCATTATGGATAGGCGAGAATTGCGCGATCGCATCAGTGCAATTTTAGCAAAATTAATGCACTACAAAAACGAGAGCGTGGCGTGACATTAAACAACAGCTCTGATTTGGCCACTTGGTTGGCACATATTGAGCAGACGAGACCACAACACATTATTGATCTTGGATTAGCGCGCGTTAGCAAAGTGGGAGAAGCCGCAAAATTACTGGATTTTTCTTGTCCAGTTATCACTGTTGCAGGGACTAACGGCAAAGGCTCCACCGTTGCCACTTTGGCAACGTTGCTACAAGCTGCGGGCATGCGAGTCGGTGTGTATAGTTCGCCGCACTTATTTCGTTTCAATGAAAGAATTCAACTCAACGGGCAATGTGTTTCTGATGAGGTTTTGTGCGATGCTTTTGCAACCATCGAACCCCATGTCAAAGAAGAAGCGCTTACCTTCTTTGAGTACACCACGCTAGCCGCATTCGCGGTGTTTAAGGCGGCAACGCCTGCTCTGGATGTCATTATTTTAGAAGTAGGGCTTGGTGGTCGTCTTGATGCTGTCAATGTGTTGGCACCCAGCATGGCAATTTTTACTTCCATTAGCTTGGACCATGAGCAAATATTAGGTACCACGCGTTCAGCTATCGCAAAAGAAAAAGCCGGCATTTTACGAAAACAGATACCGGTTATTTTAAGCCAACAAGCCAGAGTTGATACCTTGGAAGCTGCAATCAACCTTCACGAAAATCCTACCTGGATTGAAGGGTTAGATTTCGCGTATGTGGATGAGTCTTTCAGTGAGTGGCGCTTCGATAAGAAAGTTATTAAGCTTCCAAAATTCAATTTACCAGAAAATAGTGTTTCGCTAGCATTAGCTGCATATACTGTATTCAGTAAAAAATTCGCATCACTACCTGCTATTGATGAGGTCATCAACTATATTGAAAACGTAACAATGGTGGGGCGCTTTCAAACAATACAAGTAGAAGGCGTACCCGTGATATTTGATGTGGCGCATAATCCAGCGTCATCACAGCGGCTGGCAGATAAGCTGAGCAAAAAAGCAGGGCTTAGTAACGTGATCGCAGTGTGGGCAAGCTTGCAAGATAAAGATCTCGCCAATATTGTTCAGCCAATGTGTCATCATGTGAGTCATTGGTTTATCGGTGACTTAGAAAATGTAACTAGGGCTGCAACAACGTCATTACAAGAGCAAACGCTCAAAGTACTCGGTGCGAGCAGCGTTACGACAAGCAGGACATTGGCTGAAGCTTTTACTGCGGCACTAAAGCAAGCAAAAGCAGAAGATCATATAGTCGTATTTGGATCATTTTATACAGTGAGCGGTATTCTCGGAAACTTATTTAATCATAAGGCATTTCAGCATTATGGGATGGTTTGTGGATCGAGTTGATGTTCGATTTTATTTAGGGATATGAACATGAGTAAGATAAAGGAAAGGGTATTTGGACTTATTGTGGTCATTGCCTTGGGGGTGATTTTTGTTCCCATGTTGCTTGAAAACACACAAAATCCTAAGTCCAGTGTTTTGCAGGACGTACCCGCTGCTTCTTTAGCTAAAAATGAAACAGATAAAGATCAAAAACCTGAAGTATTAGCTGCACTTAACAACGCAACCGACAAGCCAGTGGTTCATGATGAAAATCAACCGATTGCAGACAGAGCAGATGCTAAAGCGCCGGGGCTGACCGAAGATCTGAAAGCGCAAGAAAAAATTGAAACGCAAGAAGAAGAAAAGGCGGAGCAATTAAAAGCAGAACAAGATAAATTGCAGCAAAAGCAGGCAGAAGAAGCAAAAATTGCTGCACAACTCAAAGCCGAGCAAGAACGAATCGATCAAGGTCGACGACAAGCTGAAATAGAGCAGGCAAGATTAGAGCAAGCCAAACTTGAAAAAGCAAAAACGGAACAGAACAAAGCAGAACAGTTAAAAGTCGAACAAGCAAAAGCGGAACAGAACAAGGCAGAACAGGTAAAGGCTGAGCAAGCAAAAGCGGAACAGATTAAAGCAGAAAAGGCAAAAGCTGAACAAGCAAAAGCGGAACAGATCAAAGCAGAAAAGGCAAAAGCGGAGCAGGCAGAACATCGACAAGCGGCAATATTAGAAGCTAAACATGAACAAAATAAATTACAGGCTGAGCTTGCCACCAAAAAAACGACAAAAGCCATTCGTCATGGTTGGGTTGTTCAAATGGGGTCGTTTGCTGAACATCGCAATTCCAGTGCCTTATTAAAGAAATTAAAAGCAGCGGGTTATCCGGCCTTTACAAGAAACGTTAATCGTCATGGTATGCACTTAACCATTGTTATGGTGGGGCCGCATGCAAGACGAGAAGATGCTGAAAGATTATGTTCAACGTTAGCAATGAAGTTTCAAATTGATGGCATTATCGTTCGTTATGAGCCTCACTAGTGGCATGATCAAGGAGCGAAAGTAAATGACAATAGGCACACCAGATATAATCATTGCAGGGATCATCTTGGTCTCTATATTGATAGGTATTGTGCGTGGTTTTATCAAAGAGTTAATTTCATTGATAACCTGGGTCGTCGCAATTGTGCTTGCTGCGATGTTTACGACATCGTTTGCCGAACACATGACGTTTTCGAAAACGCCCTTTGTTCGCTCACTATGCGCCTTCATTCTCATTTTTGTTAGCGTGGTGTTTGTTGGCGCGATTATCAACTATATCGTTGGTACCTTGGTCCGCAAAACGCCTTTCAGCACGGCGGATAGAGTATTAGGTTCTTTGTTTGGCGTGCTAAGAGGAATTGTATTTATCACCATTTTAATCCTGTTGGGTGGCTTAACGCCGCTACCACAAGAATCATGGTGGCAAACGTCCTACTTTATTCCACGTGCTCAAGTTCTTTCGTTGTGGTTAAAAGAGCAACTTCCAGAAGAATATGCTAAAACATTTAATTTTTCAGACAAAGTTGTAAAGACAGATAAAAAGACAGAAAAAAATACTGAAGATAAAGTACAAAAAAAGTTAAATTAAAGCTGTAAAATTTAGGTTAAGTTGGGGTGTGTTAAATGTGCGGTATTGTTGGAATTGTTGCAACATCTGAAGTCAATCAGATGATATTTGATGCCTTAACCGTATTGCAACACCGAGGCCAAGATGCCGCTGGCATGGTAACCTATGCCAATCAGCAGTTTGCATTGCGTAAAGCAAATGGGTTAGTGCAAGATGTTTTTCGTTCGAAGCATATGTTGCGAATGAAGGGCAAGATGGGTATCGGCCATGTGCGCTATCCAACCGCAGGATCGGCTAGTGAGGCTGAAGCTCAGCCTTTTTATGTCAATTCTCCATTTGGGATAGTACTTGCACATAATGGTAACTTAACCAATGCCTCAGAACTCCAACATGAATTGGTCAATCAAGATTTTCGCCACATCAACACCAGCTCAGATTCAGAAATCATTTTAAATATTCTGGCCCACGAGCTGCAGCGCATTTGTAAAACCAAGTTAACGATCGACGATATCTTTACTGCTATCAGTAATCTTCATAAGCGTTGCCGTGGAGGTTATGCCGTTATTGCGATGATTGTTGGTTTTGGCATGGTTGCTTTTCGCGATCCCCATGGTATCAGACCGTTGATTTACGGAAAAAGACAGACCGAACATGGCGTTGAGATCATGGTAGCCTCAGAAAGCGTTGCGCTTACCTCACAAGGGTTTTCTATCGTTGATGATGTAGGCCCAGGCGAAGCTGTCTTAATTGAACATGATGGCACAATCCATCGTAAAGCCTGTAGCGAAGGCGCACGCTTAAGTCCATGCTTATTTGAATATGTTTACTTTGCAAGACCAGATTCTATTATTGATAAAATCTCGGTGTATAAAGTTCGCATGAATATTGGCAAGAAATTGGCTGATAAAATTCGCAAAGAATGGAATATTGATGATATTGATGTGGTGATCCCAATCCCTGAAACCAGTCGTAATGCAGCGATCCCGTTGGCACGTCAGCTGAATGTAGAATATCGTGAGGGGTTTGTTAAAAATCGCTACGTTGGCCGAACCTTTATTATGCCAGGTCAGAAAATTCGCAAAAAATCAGTTCGTCAGAAATTAAGTGTTATTGAATTAGAATTTAAAAACAAAAATGTGTTATTAATTGATGACTCTATCGTAAGAGGAACAACATCCCGAGAAATTATCAAAATGGCTCGTGAAGCAGGTGCACGCAAAGTTTACTTTGCATCAGCAGCTCCCCCCATTCGTTACCCTAATATTTACGGTATTGATATGCCCAATGCCAATGAGTTGATCGCCCATAATCGTACCGTTGAAGAAATCGGCCAAAGTATCGGCGCAGATAAATTGATCTTTCTTAATTTAGATGATCTTGTATCAACGGCTCGAGAAGGAAATAAATCCATCGAAAAATTTGAAAGCGCTGTTTTTGATGGCATTTATTTAACAGGGGATGAATCAACCTATTTGGCCAAAGTTGCCAATTCTCGTTCTGATATCGCCAAAAAAGAAGAAAATCAAGTCTCAGGTGAATACCAAATAGACTTACATAATAATTAATTTTCACCCCCCTTTGGAGCAATGTGGCATGGCTAATGTTACGTATTACTTTGAAATTGGAGGAATGACGTGCTCAGGATGTAGCGACTCGATTAAGAGCTTTTTGGAACTTGAGAGATATGTTAAAGATAGAGTCGATGTAAATTTAGCAATGCATCGTGCTCGTGTTACCGTAGAGGAAGGAACCGACCCTCGCACCATTATTAAAGAAATTGAAAAGCGCGGGTTTACAGCACAGTGGCTTACCTTTCGAAATGAGAAAACATTTTACTATGCGATAAAAGGCTTAACTGAAGCGAAAGATGCTAATGAAATCAATGATGCATTAACTAAAAATCGCTCATGCGTTAAATCCTGCGAAGTAAATTATTCTACGAATACCGTTACCGTCACAACCTTTGTTTCTAATGATGAAGAAAAACAAGCGTTATTAGAAAGACAAATCAAGATTGATATTCAGTCTGCTGTTCCTAAAAAGAACCTCACCATAAAATCTATTGAGCCGCCGACGAGTGCTGTTGTGCGTGGTGATAATCCCAAATTATTTTATCGTAAAGCGATTATTAACGCGCTGGCTGCGGTACCTTGGATTATCTTGGCTAGCTTTATACCACCCCCGATTACACTTCTTGGCCAAGCGATTGGATTACTCATCGGCGGCGTCACATTGGGTGTGATGTGGAAAACAGGCAAAGAATTTTATGCAGATGCATGGAATGAGCTAATTAATAAGCGCTCTTCTAATATGAATACATTAATTGCTCTAGGTACGGGTAGCGCTTGGTTTTATTCGATGGTGCTGGTATTAATGCCTTGGTTGTTCCCGGTAGCGGCACTGCAATATCAATTTCTTGCAGTGAATATGATTTTGTTTATTGTTAACTTTGGCAAAGGCTTAAGAGCACAAGCACAAGAGCGTTCCAAAGAGCAATCACAAAGCCTCGCTCAAGTCAGTACCCGGTTACAGCCACAATATGTTAAACGATGTAATTTTAAACCTGGTACAGAAAAGAAGTTTGATTATGGCGTGGAAGTTGAAGAAATCCATTTTCATGACATTAATAAAGACGACATTATCCAAGTCAGAGTCAATGAACGTTTTCCTGTTGAAGGAATTATTTTAAATGATGTTGAAACTTTTGTTAATCAAGACACGCTGACCGGTGAATCAAAAGCGTGTAATAAAAGCCGAGGGGATGAAGTCTATAGCGGTAGTTTAAATACGAAGAACACTGTTTATATTCAAGCCACCTGTAAAGGTAAAGATGGACATCTATCTCGTGTATTAAATGATGTTGCCAAATCTAGCAGCTCTGGCACATCCATATCGAAGCTCGTCGATCGTTTAGCAAAAGTTTTCGTACCGACGATAGTGACATTGTCGGCATTGACTGCGTTAGGTTGGTACTTGCTCGGTCCTGTTCCACAAATCGCTTTTATGCTAAAGAGCGCAATTTCTGTTCTTTTATATGCTTGCCCATGCGCGCTAGGTCTAGCAACACCTATCTCAACGACGCTAGGCATTTATAAACTTTTCAATAAAGGCATTTTGGTACATAACGCCGCAGCATTAGAAGCGGCAGCGCAAGTGGATACGGTTGTTTTAGATAAAACAGGAACCTTAACCACCCCAGTGATTACAGAATTTTTTGTTGGAAAAAATGAGCAAGGCTGGACGGAAAGTAATATATTGCAATATGTTGCAAGCTTAGAGCAAGGTAATGATCATCCAATCGCAAAATCTTTTGAACGGTATTATGTTAATCAAAAATCACTACTACCTCTTTTTACACCACCCCCTGAAGGTGTTAAAAATGATGAGCAAGGTGTTAGCGGAAAAATTAATGACAAAGATCTATTGGTTGGCAACTTGTCGCATTTGGAATCACGAGGCATCGTTGTAGACCAAAAATATAAAGATCAAGAATCACTGAATGCTAGAAATGGCATGACCTCAATTTTTGTTAGCATTAACAATCAATGCGTTTCTGTTGTTGGCATTCAGCATGCCATACGTGACGATGCTGCAAAAGCAGTTAATGATTTGCGAACCATCATGAATATCGATGTGATCATGTTAACGGGTGATGACATAGCACCTGCGCAGAAGGTCGCTGATAAAGTGGGAATTTCGCGAGTCTATGCAAATCATACG
Organism: Uncultured Candidatus Berkiella sp.; assembly: GCA_964502705.1. GTDB lineage: Bacteria > Pseudomonadota > Gammaproteobacteria > Berkiellales > Berkiellaceae > Berkiella. Next base: position 35,116 of record CAZCXZ010000017.1, read on the forward strand.
TCAGAGATGAAAAGAAAGTTCATTGCTGATTTGAAAGCCGCAGGTCGTGTTGTTGCCATGGTAGGTGATGGTTTCAATGATTTAAAACCGATTGCTGAAGCAGACGTAGGTATTGCTTTAGGGCCATGGACCAATGCATCAGCAACAGCAGACATTGCACTCCAGAATTTAAACGTGCCAATGATGCTTATTATTGCTAAGCAAACCATGCGGAATATTCGTCAGAACTTGTTGTGGACAGGGTTCTATAATTTATTTGGTATTGTTGCAGCAAGTGGTTTGCTTTATCCGTTCTTTGGTTTTATTTTAAATCCCATTTTAGCCAGCGTGTTGATGGCGGTTTCTTCTATTTTTGTGGTCATGAATTCGAGCAGATTGGCTTATACCATTGATGAGGCAACCGGATTATATGAGGGTAAGGTTTTCGCGCCAAAAACATGGTATATGAAGTTGATTAATTTCTTATCATTAGACAGCCTTTTTCAAACAATCCATATGCTGTTCTTTTTTGATAAAAACGCCAATACCAATGCGAATAAGGTTGCCCATGCGCTGCCAGCAGAGTCGCCTGCTTGCCCGCCATCGCCTACCCGTAAACAGCCCGTTATTTTCACTTCTCCGGCTAAAACTTCAGCAGGACACAATGTCATAACGGTTCTTGAGAAAGGGGGCTACAATGAAGAATTCGTGCCCAATTCTCGTACACCTGCTGCAAAGAAGTTGGATTTTTAATATTTGGGTAGTTGTTTAACTGTATAGCTTTCAGGATATTCTTAAGTTTTAGAAACTGTTTATTTTGGAGAAAATTATGCATGCGATGTTGAAAGTGGCGGTTATGGCTTCTTCTTTAGGTTTGTTATCGACAGGTTTTGCGGCAGAGCACCCAGCAACAACGACCCAAGCTGCTTCAACGCAAACGACAGCAACAACGCCTGCAACGCCAACCAATGATCAAGTGTTGAAAGGTAACAACGCTGCTTCCCAACCAACCAATAATCAAACGGCGTTGACGCAGGATCATGGTGGCAACGACGAAGACATGGATTAAATCTAATCTGTGTATTCAAGCCCGGTGTAGTCTCGCGAAGCGAGTCGAAGCCGGGTTGGTTAGCTTAGCAAGTAAGCGTAGTCACTTTCGATTTTATCCATACTGATTTGATTTAAAAAGCTCGAGAAGCACATCCAAGCAGAGATGGCATTCAGATCTCTAATTTGGGGTGGTAGGAATGTCGGCATAATAATAATTTTTTCTTCAACCAGCTGCGATATATCTCGTATATCTTCTAAATTGGTTTTACCGCAAAAAAGCATCGGGATCCTGTCTAACATGCCTTTGCGCACTGCTAGCAGTATAAAGTTATAGACCGAAACGAAGCCCTTACAATAGGAAAGATCTTTGGTGAAGGGGCCTAATGTTGGCAAACTACCGCGAAAAACGCGGCCTGCTAGCACATAACAGGTATCTTCATCATAGCCTTCGGTACGAAAAAATTCGAAAATATCCAAGAAGGTTGCGCCATCTTCTGCTAACTCAACCGCTCTAATGCGATTAGCTAATTTCTTTAAACGCGCAGGGTAAGAAATAAGACTCAAGAGCTCCATTAAAATGGCTAAACCTTCCTGAGTAACCGTAGAGGAGGGGGGGCCCTTACTTAAAAAAGTGCAGATAGGTTGGCTTTTGCCATTTAAGGTTGTACCAATATGCACAAGGCCTTCATGGATCTCTAGAATTTTTAAATCGCGTTCATTGAATTTTGCATCACTGCGAATTTTAATATAATCAGCACCCGCTGCGGCATCGGCGATGATCCCATCACTGACAAGAACTCTAACTTGTTTCTCAGAAAAATATTTATCAAGCTCTCTTTGTAATACAACAATCGCATCTGCTGCAGTAATCGTTCTTTCTTCTTCTTCTAATAATCGACTCTGGTTTATTTGGCTTAAGGCATCTGCCATCATGACCCCAAGTTGCGCCAAGGTTGGGTCTCCGACGTGAAACACATCTTTTGCTGAGCCATACAGTTCTTGTGAGATCAGTGAAAATTCCAGCGTTCCTCTTGCTTCAAGCATATGGAGCACGCGTAAATATTCAGAGCAAATCCGTCGCATCATTTGACCAACGGGATTAAATTGGCCTAACTTTTTGGTGATCTCTCGTTCAATAATATGAAAAAGTTGTCGCTGCTTTGACCAATCAAGCGTGGTGTTTTTTTGATAATAGTCTTGTGTGACTTCAGGCTGCTCTTTGAATTTTTTGGCAAAGAACTTTTCTTTAACCGAACTGTCCCATTTTATGGCATCTAAGATGCGGATAGGGGCTTGGGCCTTCACGATTTCATCTGAAAGGTGCTTAATATTGAGCTGATATTCATTAAGCTCAAATTCAGGGGGCGAGGTGTCTTGATTCATGGCAATGGCCGTTTTTCCTTAAAAATCAAACCAATTCCTCTTTTTTTCATTATAGCAAAGAATAGACCTAAGATTTTTTGTTAATTTTCTTGAGTATCTGCGCCAGTTAATATAAAGTCGCCTTTCAAACTATGATGCTATGAATTGCAGCTTCAATGCGTGTAGCTATTGTTATAAATAAGTTGAGTAACTTAAAAGGTTGTGGTGTTTATGCCTGAAGTGATAAGTGCCTATTCGATTAATCTTATCAATTCTTTGCTCTTTGCAGTTATTGTCGTGGGTGGCTATTTATTATCTAAGTATTTGTTAATACGTAAAGTAAAGGCACACAAAACCCGCAATCAATATCTTAGCCGTTTGAAATATGTGTTTTTTATTCTGTATTTGATATTTTTTATCAAAATATGGGTTGACGGTTTTATCCAAATCTTAGCGTTTATTGGCTTTTTATCAGCAGCACTGACCATCACACAAAAAGATAATTTGCTCAATTTAATTGGCTGGTTAATCATTAATTGGCGTGGGCTTTTTTGTGAAAACGACTATATTAAAATCTCACAATATAGTGGTTATGTTAAATCGATAGGCTTTTTGTATTTTTCATTAATTGAAGCCAGTCCTGATTTCCCCAATCGTTCTACGGGCAGAATGATTAAAATTCCTAACGGCCTGGTTGCGCGTAACCCGGTTACGAATTTTTCTCACGAAAAATTTACCGAGTGTACACTCAATATTATTTTTAAACCCAAAAGTAATCTCGAAACCATTGAAACACTTTTTGGATTGATAAAAGACGAAGTTCAACAATACTTAAAATCTCATTTGAGCACTGAATTGTCGTTATCCAAGCAATCGCAAACCCTATTAGAATTTGAACCTAAATATTTTGTCAAAATTCGCCAAGAAAAACCGACCGGCTTTGAAATGGTCTTGATGTTTTATTGCAGATATATGGATAAAGCTGAAGTTCAATATCGGATCAATAAATTAATCATTGATTTTACCAATCAAAATGAAGAATTGACGCTAGCGTTTGATTAAGAAACATCTCTGCTTTACAGCAGAGATGTTTCTTGTGCTGCAATCAGCGTATTCGCGAGTAACGTCGCAACCGTCATCGGGCCCACACCACCTGGAACAGGCGTTATCCAACTTGCACGCTCTTTCGCTTTTTCAAAATCGACATCGCCAACCAGTTTGCCATTCTCTAAGCGATTGGTTCCTACATCGATAACGACAGCACCTTTTTTGAGCCACTCGCCTTTAATAAACTGCGGTTGACCAATCCCTACAACAACGAGATCCGCTTTTGCTAAGTGGCTTTGTAGATCTTTTGTGAAGCGGTGACAAATAGTAACCGTAGCACCGGCATTTAATAATTCGATTGCCATTGGTCGACCGACAATTCTTGATGCACCGACCACACAAGCTTGGCAACCTTTGAGATCTAAATCGGTATTTGCAATGAGTGTCATCACACCATGCGGTGTACAGGGGCGTAGCCCTTTTTGGCCTTGCATCAGTTTGCCCATGTTGTAAGCATGGAATCCATCGACATCTTTATGTGGCGCAATGCGTTCTAGCACTTTTTCACTGGCAATATGAGAAGGTAAAGGCAGTTGCACTAAAATACCATCGATCACATCCGATGCATTGAGTTCATCGATTTTTTGTAATAAGACTTCTTCACTGATATCACTCGGATAATCAAAAGCCTGGGAATAGAAACCCACAGCTTGGCAAGCATGACGTTTACGATCCACGTAAACCTGTGAAGCAGGATCTTGGCCGACTAAAATAACCGCAAGTCCTGGCGGTCTGCTTCCTGCAGCTTTCATGCTTGCAACACTCGCAGCAATTTTGTCTTGTTCAAGTTGGGCAATTGCCTTTCCATCAATTAATTTTGCAGTCATTAATTTAACTCATGTACAGTGGGAATTCGGCGCCATTATAGCAGTTATTGCGCGTGTGTTTGACGATGGACAGGGGAATGAGTATCATGCGCCTTCTAAAAAAAATTCTTGTTTCTGTTAACATACAGAACAACGGGGTATAGCGCAGTCTGGTAGCGCGCCTGCTTTGGGAGCAGGATGTCGGGGGTTCGAATCCCTCTACCCCGACCATTTTTAATAAAAAGGATATGCGCTTGTAGCTCATTCGGATAGAGCATCGGCCTTCTAAGCCGAGGGTAGCAGGTTCGAATCCTGCCAAGCGCGCCAGAGGCCTAGAAATAGGTGTCTGGGGTTAAAAAATTATGGTGGATGTAGCTCAGTTGGTAGAGCCCCGGTTTGTGGTACCGGTTGTCGTGGGTTCGAGCCCCATCATTCACCCCAGTTTTGGGCCGTTAGCTCAGTTGGTAGAGCAGCTGACTCTTAATCAGCGGGTCGTAGGTTCGAAACCTACACGGCCCACCATGAAAGGCAATGCAACTTCTTTTTTCTACGGGCGAATGTGGCGGAATTGGTAGACGCGCTGGATTTAGGTTCCAGTGGGGCAACCCGTGAGAGTTCGAGTCT
>CAZCXZ010000018.1:0-38615 GCA_964502705.1 Uncultured Candidatus Berkiella sp.
ATTCGCCTGGATTGCTGCTTGGGTTTTTGCCAAAGTAGCTAATACCAGGAGAAAGCGACTCTGCAAAAACCCAAGCAGCAATCCAGGCGAATAAAAGTAGTTGTAGTAGGTTCATATGTGCTCCTTTGGAATGCTAAATCCTTTTATTGCATTTCTATTTTCCTGCGCCCCTGCCGGGGCTCGAACAAAATGGGGTGATTCATTACCCCACGTTCCGCCCGACTGCGTCGGCCTACACGCGGGGCTATTTTCCTACGCGGCTACGCCGCTAATACAAAAACAATATCACAGCCCCATCGGGGCGTAGGATAATAGCCCCGCGCAAGAATGGTGCGCGAAGCGCGACATTCGCAGCGTGGGGAAATGTAATCACATCCACATCAACAGCCCCATCGGGGCGTAGGATAATAGCCCCGCGTAAGAATGGGGCGTGAAGCGCGACATTCGCAGCGTGGGGTAAATCACAATCAAAAAAATCCAAGCCCCGGCAGGGGCGTAGGAAAAAGATTGTAATTAAGTCCCGTTAACCTCACGTAACGAGTAAATTAATTTATCATTTCAAGAAATTAATCCTGATCTCTGCTCGCTCACTCATTCTGTTACAATTTTCGGATAAATTAGCTTGAGATTTCTTCAACGCCAACAACCCCTCCAACGGAAACCGCACCGTAAAGGTACAGGTCCGCAAAAGTGCTAGCGGTGTGAAGGCCTCTAATAGACCTTCACATTCTAAAAAGCCCAAGGCTAACAATCGCTTTAAAGCACTGTGTACCGTTTCATATGATTGATAAATGTAATGTGATAATTGCGCATAGGACAAAGTACACGTAAAAGAATCGCTCCCCGCATGCGACGCTAACGTTAACCAAAGTAATTTTTCAACGTCAGTTAATTGTGAATGACTGAAAACAAATAACATTTCAGCAAGCGACACATGAATGGGACGCGTGAGTTGGCGCGCATCTTGTAGAATGCGGCAAAGTGAATATGCTTGCATAGCAATACCTCCCTACTGATGAGTAAGCAAACAAAATTTTCAAAAACGGTGCAAATTATTCGCCGTTAGGTGAAAAAATGACTGTTAAACGTCAAATAGTTTGAAAATCGCCTGGATGCGAGCTTTTTAACTGAGAAAGAATGTAATAAAATGCGATTAGCCATGAGCTTAAACTCCATGAGTAAAGTTTGCTTGTGGTCAGTGGCTGTAAAGTGTTCGAGCACTTTGCAGTCACGATTACTGCGTAGAGTAGCAAAAAGATATTTATGTTGTAAACAGTTATTTATAAATTATATATTGTCTTCTCAAGTTCTTTTTGTCACGTTAATCTTAGATAAGTCATATCCACTATCTTCAAGTAACTTTTCTATTGATGAAACATTTTCAATTGAATCTTTACCAATAATTACTTCTTGAAGCTGCTCAATCACAATATTTTTTAATAACGCTTTATCACCACTTTTGAATTTGCTAAGGATTTTTAAAGTTGGACCTCTATCCATCATGCACCATCGATGCTCCTTCTCATCCATCCATTTTTCATCTTTGTACCTAGGCATATGAACATAAAGATTTTTAACAAATATCTCTGCATATTTATTTAATACAGCGATATTTGGAATTAATTTTAGTAGCTTGGCAAAAGTTTCCGTAAACTCTTCAAAATCACTTAGCACTTGAGGCTGTCCATACTTTACGGCCATGCAGACCGCTGGCCAATAACTCGTATATCTTCCTTTCGGATCAGGGTTGTAATTTAAATCAACTCCGAGTGCAATACCTTTATGATCTTCAGCATACTTTTCCCACAAATGATCATTATTGATATCTAAGCAAAAGGATATTGAAAACACATCGATATTGGAAAGAAAATCTTCAAATCCATTCTTGAAGATCGTTGCATATTTGCTGGGATATTTATCAATTATCGTATCAATTATTTTTTTTGTAAAATTGAATTCATCAGGATCATTCATTCCGTCAAATCTTGAGAGTAAAAGATTTTTCGATTTAATAATGTTATGAAAAGCATCTAATTTCGTAAAATGATATAATGGTGTTGAAAGATCTAAATCTTGGGATTCATACTTTTTTTCAACTATTTTCTGCAACTCATTAAATTTCTTATTCATAAGAAATCTTTTATCCAATTTACTCATAATCATTCGGATTTAAAATTTCCAATTATGTATTGCCATTCACGCCAAGTATTTGTGATCTGCTCCAGTTTTTCAATTTCATCTTCTTTCAAAGACCTGCCTATCCTTTCAACAACAGTTTCTCTAATTTGCTCTCCATTGACAGATTTATGGTTATTGTTAAAAAAATTTAGGACCATGCTTCTAGTTGTTCCAGAATACTGAGAGAAATGAGACCAAGCCATCTCACCTTTAAGATATCCAATAATATTATTCACAAATTCATCAAATGACATGACACACCTCAATGGGGCGAAATGAATTATATAGAATATAGTTTATAATTAGCTGTTTAAATATGTACTGTAGGTAAAAGTTGTTAGTTCTTTCTGTCCACCTTCAGCCCATTCAAGCATTTTCTCAGTATTTTCTGAAAAGATTGCAACATTCCTGCAACACAATATGATAGGACGCACAATGTATGTTAGCTGTTTCAAGTTTCTACTTGCTAGCCAGATATTCTCTATGACGATATTCCCGCTTATTCCAAAATTCTGCAGGTGTACCTAAAACCCTTTCAAACTGTAAAGCCGTTTCAGGCGTGATAACTGTTTTGGCTTCGATGATTTCATTAATAGTTTTAACAGGCAAACCACATCTCTCTGCAAATTCATGTTGAGTCATACCCTTTTCATCGAGCAATTCAACAAGCGTATCGCCCGGCGAGGAGACGCTTGTTGGTGAATAAGTATGTGTAAATTGTTTAGTCATGGTATTCCTAATGATTTCATATGCTTAAAATTAATAAAGCAAATAGTACACCCAATATACTAAATAGTGTAAGTGCGCGTTAGTTTTAAAATTTTCGTCTATTTCGATTGTTTCGTTTATTTCGCTTGTGCTATAGTTACCTTATACTCATATATTAGCGATGATAGAACGATGAAAGCCAAGTTAATCAGTCAAATTGAAACAGCGCTGCCTTCAGAAGCCGAAGCGACCCTTGCGGAGCATTCCAGCCGTGCATTAGCCGCCTTTGTGAATTCAAAAAAGAATCCTGAAATCCTTATCAAGGAAGGAAAAAAGCAAGAACAGGTTGAAATTCCTGCTGCGGCATTTCGTTTACTCGTTGATATTTTAACGCAGATGAGTGAGGGGAATGCTGTTACCTTAGTTCCTATTCAACATGAATTATCAACCCAGGAAGCAGCAGATTTACTCAATGTTTCAAGACCTTATTTCGTTAATCTTCTCGAAGAAAACAAAATTCCGCACCGAAAGGTGGGTTCTAAGAGACGTATTCTAGCTAAAGATGTATTAACTTATAAAACTAAAATTGATGAGGCTCGCTTAAAAACGCTAGCCGAACTAACCGAAGAAACCCAAAAGCTAATTGGATATGAATAATAGTGGACAAAATCATCGTAGTTTATGATTCATGTATATTATACCCATTTTACTTACGTGACTTTTTTATGCATCTAGCCATTTCCGATTTATTTCAAGCTAAATGGACGAATGATATTCATGAGGAATGGATTAGAAGTGTTCTAAAAGACAAACCCCATTTAAAATATGAACAACTTCAAGGCATTCGATCAATGATGGATGAAAATACTCGTGATTGTTTAATAAATGGTTATGAACCACTAATTCAAGATTTATCTCTACCAGATCCTGATGATCGTCACGTTCTGGCTGCGGCAATCCATGCCTCGGCTTCTATCATTGTGACTTCTAATCTAAAAGATTTCCCAATATCTGAAACAAGTAAATATAATATCGAAGCTAAACATCCTGATGATTTTACTGCTGACCTTCTTGATATTGCTCCTGGTATCATCTGCGGTGTTATAAAGCGACTTCGAAAAATTTTTAAAAATCCCCAAGTAAGCGCACATGAATATCTTGAAATACTGACAAAACAATCTCTGACTAAGTCGGCAAGCAAATTGAGCGAGTTTGTTTCGTTAATATGAGCGCCTCTTTGGTACAAACCGGGCACATGGGTAACACTTTCAGTCATCTAGCTCGAGGTAGCGGACTAATAAGGTACATATGAAAAACCATGTCATCTCTAACACTTTTAAGGCCAGCGATAATGAAGGACGAATCCACTTGGGTCATGAATTTTCTGATAAGCAATGGCAAATGACAGAATTTGATAACGGCTGCATTTTGCTTGTGCCGATCGGAATTGCTACGGATGAAGAAGCCATGGCCACTTTTGCAAAAGTATTCGCCAAACATAAGAAAACCATGGATGCATTGAAGTAAAGGATTTAGCGAAACAATCGCAGCATGGGTAAAAATTCCCCTCACCCTCTCACGTAAACGGGAGAGGGGATCGGATCGGTTACTTGATCTTGTTAGGAAAGAGAGATTTCTCAATGCTCGAACCAATTTGCTCTTAGGCTAAGCATCAAGTCTGTTCATCACCGTCGCGCAGCGACATTAGCCCACTTTCGCAAAGGGGGCCGCGAACGCAAGTTCGCGGGGGATTTAATTAATGAGCCTCACCCCAATTATTCCCCGACCCCACATCCACAATTAAAGGCACTGACAACTTCACGGTATTTTCCATGCAATCACGGATAATCTCTTTGGCTTTTTCAACCTGTGCATCTTTCACTTCGAAGACTAATTCGTCATGTACTTGCATGAGCATTTTAATCTCTGGCTGAATACCAAGGCGTGTATGCAGCGCTATCATTGCTTTTTTGATGATATCAGCTGCGGTGCCTTGCATGGGGGCGTTAATAGCGGTGCGCTCTGCTGCGCGCTTTCTTGCTACATTCTTCGCACGGATATCCGGCAAATAAAGCCTGCGGCCAAACAAGGTTTCTACATATCCCATTTCTTCCGCACTTTTACGAATATTATCCATGTACACTTTTACGCCAGGATAACGATGGAAATATTGCTCCATGTAAGCAGCCGCTGCTGTTCGGTCGACATCTAATTGTTTTGCCAAACCAAAAGCTGACATGCCATAGATCAAACCGAAGTTAATGGCCTTCGCGCTACGGCGCTGTTCAAAGGTGACTTCCTCTAATGGCACATGAAAAATTTGCGATGCGGTAAACTTGTGGATATCTTCGCTATGATTGAAGGCTTTTAACAACCCCTCATCTTGTGACAAATGCGCCATAATGCGTAATTCAATTTGTGAATAATCCGCAGAGATCAAAGTGTAACCCGGCGCCGCAATAAACGCTTGGCGAATTTTTCGACCCTCTTCTGTTCTTACCGGAATGTTCTGCAAATTCGGATCAGAGGATGATAAACGCCCCGTTGCTGTAACCGCTTGATGATAAGACGTATGAATTCGCTTGGTATGCGGATTCACCAGCAATGGTAATTTGTCTGTATAAGTAGATTTTAATTTGCTGAGCGTGCGATGCGCTAAAATCACTTTTGGCAATTCGTAATCGTGGCTCAATTCTTGTAATACACTTTCCGCAGTGGATGGCGCACCGGTTGGTGTACGCTCTAAAATGGGGAGCTTTAAATTTTCATAAAAAATGGTTTGTAATTGTTTGGGCGATCCTAAATTGAACTCTTCGCCTGCTAATATAAATGCCTGCTCTTCAAGTTTGGTAAGTTCTTCTGCGATATATTCACTTTGTTTGTGCAGCTTTTCAGAATCAATACAAACGCCGTATTCTTCCATTTGATACAGCACATTTACCAAAGGCATTTCAATATCTTGATAAACACTTAATAGTTTAGGGGTCTCTTGTAGTTGTGGATAAAGACACTGATGCAACGCTAAGGTCACATCCGCATCTTCTGCCGCATAATCCGTTGCTAGGGCAATATCCACTTTATCAAAAGTGACTTGTTTCGCACCCTTGCCTGCCACTTCTTCGAAGGTGGTGGTTTGATATTGTAAATATTTAAATGCCAAGCTATCCATATCGTGACGGGTCGCAATACTGTTTAATACATACGATTCTAACATGGTGTCTTCGGCAACATTTTTTAAAAAGATGCCATGTCGTGCAAAAATATGCATATCATATTTGATGTTTTGGCCGATTTTACCAATCGCTGGATTCTCTAAAATTGGCATTAATTGCAATAATACCCAATCGCGAGGCAATTGTTTCGCTTCAGGGAAATCATGCGCTACGGGAACATAGGCTGCTTTGCCTTCTTCTAACGCAAAGGAAATACCGACCAGCTCTGCTTCTAAAGGATTCACACTGGTTGTTTCAGTATCTACGACAAAGGCTTTAGCTTTAGATAACCGCGCCATCCACGCTAAAAAAGCTTTTTCATCGACAATCGTTTCGTATTCACCTTTTTGCTTTTGTACAGGTAACGCCGAGGTTGTGGATTCTAATGTTGGCGCCGCCGCTACTGAAGTTGAAGTCTTAGAAGCAGGATAATCTTTTTCGAGTTCTTTTGCCCAAAATTTAAACTCTAAATCTTGATATAAATGTCTTAAGTCTTCAACCACTTTTTCTTGTTTTACGAGTGATGTGACATCAAAATCTAACGGTACATCGCATACAATGGTTACCAGTTCTTTTGACAAAGGCAGCTGTGCTAAATTTTCACGTAAGTACTCGCCCACCTTGCCTTTGATGGCATCCGCATTTTGTACCAGATTATCAAGCGTTGAATATTCTTGTAACCATTTAGCCGCTGTTTTTGGCCCTACTTTGGGGATCCCTGGAATATTATCAACTGTGTCACCGACCAAGGTTAAATAATCAATAATTTGATTAGGAGCCACGCCAAATTTAGCAATGACATTTTTTTCATCTAACACGCTGTTGGTCATGGTGTTGACGAGCGTGACATGATCATCAACCAGTTGCGCCATGTCTTTGTCACCGGTTGAGATTACGGTGCGCATGTTCGCTTTAGTAGCATGCTTTGCTAATGTGCCAATCACATCGTCAGCCTCAATCCCTTCAATGGCAATCAAGGGTAAACCGATTGCACGAATTAGCCGGTGCAGCGGTTCAATTTGCACCTGTAATTCATCTGGCATTTCTGTGCGGTTCGCTTTATAGGCTTCAAATAATTTGTGCCTGAAATTTTTACCTTTCGTGTCAAAAATGACACCGATATAATCAGGCTTCTCTTCTGTCAGAAGCCGTTTTAACATATTCATCACACCATAAATGGCACCCGTTGGCACTCCCTTGCTATTGGTGAGTGGCGGCAAAGCATGATAGGCACGAAATAAATAGGAAGAGCCATCGACTAAAACGAGCTTTTTCTGATTGTTAACTTTAGTTGTCATATTGCAACCATTCCTCTAATTTATTAATTCTGGTCGCTACGTCATGGGTGTTTACTGCCATAACCAACGCACTTTGTTCACATAATAAGACAACGCATTTTTTTCCACGCGTGATGGCGGTATACAATAAATTGCGTTTCAACATGGTTTTTTGTGCCATCGATAATACAATCACTACGGCAGGATATTCAGATCCTTGTGCTTTATGAACCGTAATCGCATAAGCCAATTGCAATTGTTCGATTTCTTTTGCAAGGTATTCGACTCTTTGCTGCTCAAAACTGACCGTTACTTTGCTGCTGGCTTGTTGAATAGAAACAATTTGACCAATGTCACCATTAAACACATTTTTATCATAATTATTAACAAGCTGGATCACCTTGTCGCCTTCGCGCAATACACCATCGTATTGCTTAACTTCTGACTTTTCAAAACTGGGAGGGTTGAGCGTTTGCTGTAAGGCTTTATTAATATTATTAATTCCAAGCTGTCCAATATTCATCGGCGAAATCACCTGAATTTCATCAACGGGTGAAAAGCCAAAGCGTGCCGGAAGTCTCTCCCCCACGACAGTGACAATTTTACTCAGAAAATCGTTAGTATCACGCCCTCTGATGCAATAAAAGTCTTGCTCAAGATCATTACTGATTTGTGGCATCATGCCCTGATTGACACGATGCGCATTCATCACAATTTGACTGGTAGTGGCTTGGCGAAAAATTTGCGTGAGCGCAAAATACGGTACTGTCTTTGACGAAATACAAGAACGCAATACTTCTCCCGGACCCACTGAAGAAAGCTGATCGACATCGCCTACCAAAATTAATCGGGCGTCATCTGGCATTGCTTGCAACAACGCAGCACACAGCGGCACATCGAGCATGGATGCCTCATCAACAATTAATACATCAATGGGTAACGGTTGATATTTTCCAAAATTAAATTTTTTCGTAAAAGAGTCAAACTCTAATAATCGATGGATCGTTTTTGCTTGTGATTCGGTTGCTTCTTGTAAACGCTTAGCCGCTCGACCGGTTGGCGCACAAAGCGCAATCCGTAAATGATTTTGTTTGAATATTTCAACCAAAGTATTCACCGAGGTTGTTTTACCGACACCGGGGCCACCTGTTAAGACAAACACCGGTGACTGTAGCGCTTGCTCTATGGCTAAATATTGCTCTTTAGATAAGGTGCGTGTTTTTTCCAACGTTTTTAAAGTTGCCAACAAATCATCTGTATTAATATCTTTCTTTCGCTCTAACATCGCTTTTATTTTGGCGGATATTAATTGTTCTTGTTGCCAAAGTATTGGCATGAATACACAATCTTGGCCTTTTAAGCTTTCGCGCATGACCTTTTTTTCTTCGATGAGAAAATCGACCATCTCAGAGATATCAGCACGCGCCACTTTCAGCAAATTGGCGGTTTGCGAAAGAAGTTTTTCAATGATCATGCCGCAGTGACCAAAACGTGTTTCCAACTGCAAGACATGCATCATGCCAGCAACCAAGCGCCTGGGATCATTTTCTTCAATCGCTAAATGCTTTGCGAGATTATCTGCCGTTTGAAAGCCTACGCCCTCAACCTCGTCCATCATGCGATAAGGATTGGTGGTCAATTTATCAACCGCATATTCACCATAGTGTTTATAAATGCGATTAGCGAGGGAGAATCCCACACCGCGTGAGGTTAGAAATAATAAAGCATCATGAGAAGATTGATGCTGCTCCCAACTTTCCATGATTTTTTTGAAGCGCTCTTTACCAATGCCAGGCACTTCTTTTAAACGTTCGGGTGATTTATCAAGGATGTTTTTAAGATCGTCGCCAAATGCGCGTTGCAATTTATTAGCAAAGCTTGGACCAACGCCATCAATGTTATGAATAAAGAATTTCTCTTCTGCTGCAGTTTCTTCTTCTGCTACTGCACTATTGGCAAAGAATTGCTGGCCATGCGTGGGATGCTCTTGCCAAGCACCTTCAAAGTGCACAAGCTCACCTAACAGAGCATTCTGAAAATAGCCAACCACCATCACTTTGTTTTTGTTCGCTTTGTCTTCGACCTGCATTACCGTATAACCATTATCGGGTCGATTAAAAACAATTCTAATGACTTTACCGGTGAGTTTTAGCGATTCTTTTAAAGATTGATTCATTTTGATAAGACAAACAAACACAAGATAATGCAAGCGACACCTTACCTTCGTCTATGCAGGCTGTCTAGAGTGAAATGTTAGTTAGTCAGCATTTTTTGGCTGTTTAGGGATAGACGATAACGAATAGAGGATTTAAAGGCTGCTCTCACATTAGCTATACACCAATGTGAGAGCAATAAAAACGAAATTACTTAGTTTCTTCCGCTTTTTCTACTTTGCCGCCTTTGTCTGTGCATTCTTTTTCATCTTTCGTCATGATGAAACCAGAACCTTTGCAGCTGTTGTGGCCTTTGCAAGCGTTAGTAGCGGTTTTGCAAGCGCTAGTACCTTTGCAGGAGTTTGCGCCAACACATTTAACCGTGCCTTCTGTTGCAGCCGGAGCTGTTTCAGCGAAAGAAGCAGCTGAGAACATAACGCCAACAGCAGCAGCTAAAATTGTACCTACTTGTTTCTTCATAAGAGATCTCCTTAAGGGTATATAGTCAGTAACTTTAGAAAAACTACTTTGAGAACGATAGTGCTATTGAATGAACACAGTATAACCTGCATTACCGTATAACCATTATCTAGTCTATTAAAGACAATTTTGATAAGACAAACTTAAGATAATGCAAGCGGCACCTTATCCTCGTCTTAACGGGCTGTATATAGAGAATGTTTAGTTAATCTTATAATTAAGTATTAGCTAGACGTGTGATGGCTTTGGGACGTTTACAGTGCGGGGGGTGCCCGCGTCATCATTTCAATGACACGGGAAACTCAACAAAGAAAGTTACTTATGATCAGCTGCTTTCTCTACTTTGCCACCTTTGTCTGTGCACTCTTTTTCATCTTTGGTCATGATGAAATCTTCACCTTTGTCGGATTTAACACCAACACACTTAACCATATCTTTAGCGTGTTGGTCGTGTTTAGCAGCGTCTTCATTATTACCAGCAAAAGCGGCAGCTGAGAACATGACACCAACAGCAGCAGCTAAAATTGTACCTACTTGTTTCTTCATAAGAGATCTCCTTAAGGGTATATAGTCAGTAACTTTAGAAAAACTACTTTGAGAACGATAGTATGATAGATCGAAAACAGTATAGCGTTAACAATTCCACACATCTTACAAATATTTTTAGAAAGGTTAAATATGTTTGATATTCGTGATAAAAGCTGGATTTGCATCCAGCCTTTTGATGATTAATCGTCGACAGCTTCTAACTTAGCGTAAGTGAGTACAAGCCATTTTTTGCCCTCGTGTACAAAATTCACTTGGACTCGTGCGGTTTCGCCCTGCCCGTCTCCACTGACAATCACACCTTCGCCAAAACGTTTATGGCGAACACGCTGTCCTAGTGCAAAGGGGAAATCTTTGGAAGAAAGCTTGCTTATTGAGGCACTGCCGATGGCTTCCACTTTGGTATTAATGTTGGCAGTCTCGATAAGGCCGCTTGGGATCTCTTCGATAAAGCGAGAAGGCCGGTTCATACCAGAAAGCCCAGCAAACGCACGTTTTTGCGCATAAGTTATATATAATTTACGCATCGCACGCGTTAACCCGACATAACATAAGCGCCGCTCTTCTTCTAGCAATGATCTTTCTTGCAAGCTACGGTGATGAGGAAACAACCCTTCTTCTAATCCCGCCAAAAATACGAGTGGAAACTCTAGTCCTTTAGCCGAATGCAACGTCATCAGTTTAATAGTTGCTTCTTGATCGACTTCTCTATCCCCCGCATCTAATGCCACTTCAGATAGAAAGTCTGGCAAACTCTGTAGTGCTTGTGATTGTGTTTGGCTTTTGTTTTCTTCAAAACTTTGATGGAATTGTTTTGCAGCTTGCACCAATTCATGCAAGTTTTCGACTTGTGCTTGTGTTCGTTCACCGGGTCTGGTTTTCACATATTGCAAAAAACCGCTGCGTGTTAGAACAACTTGTATTAGCTGGCCTAAGTCATGTTGATCAAGCTGCGTAATTAATTCTTCAATACACTCAATAAACTGACGCAACCCATTACTGATCCGTCCAGCAGAAACGGTTGGATAATAGGCTTTTACAGCTTGCCACAATGAAACCTGGTTCGATCTTGCTAACTCGCGAATGTTCTCAAGGGTGCGCTCTCCAATACCGCGTGGTGGTAAATTAATCACACGTTCAAATGCGGTATCATCATTACAATTGACTAAGAGTCTCAGGTAAGCCAACACATCTTTAATTTCTGCTCGATCAAAGAATCTCAACCCGCCGAAAATTCGATAGGGCATATTCATCTGTCGTAAAGCTTGCTCAATCACTCGAGATTGCGCATTCGATCGGTAGAGGATCGCAATTTCATCGTAACTGCCACCGCCTCTAATCCATTGACGAATATGCTCAACCATAAAGCGTGCTTCATCAATTTCATTAAAAGCACCATACAGCGTCAAGCGCTCGCCTTGCACACCTTGCGTCCAGAGTTCTTTACCTAAGCGCGACTCGTTATTGGCAATCAGTGCATTCGCCGCCGCTAAAATGGTGCTCGTTGAACGATAATTTTGTTCTAACCGAATGGTAACAATATCTTTAAAGTCTTTATTCAATCGATGAATGTTTTCAATTTTTGCACCACGCCATCCATAAATCGATTGATCATCATCGCCCACAATCATCATGCTATTTTGTGCGGAAAAAATCAGTCTTAACCAAGCATATTGAATGGTATTCGTATCTTGAAACTCATCGACCAAGACATGGCTGAATCGTTGTTGGTATTGCGCTAAAATGTCACTGTTATCGCGCCATAATTCATAAGCTCGCAAAAGGATCTCAGCAAAATCAACAATGGCTGCTCGCTGACAATGCTGTTCATAGAGTCGATAGATCTCTATGAACAAACTGATTTCGTAGATGGTGGAAGAGACGATATTACCGGCTCTTTTACCTTCATCTTTTTGACGATTAATAAAACTTAAAGCACGTTTAGGATCGCAATCTTGCTCATCCCACCCTCTTTCACGGATCAATCGCTTAACGAGACGTAGCTGATCATCTGCGTCAATGATCTGAAAATTATTGGGTAAATTTGCTTCATGATAATGCTGGCGTAATAGCCGATGGCAAATGCCGTGAAAGGTTCCTACCCACAAATGCCCAGTCGGCATGCCAAGCATTTTTTCAATACGCGCTCGCATTTCTTGTGCTGCTTTGTTGGTAAATGTGACCGCCAGAATGCGCTGTGGTGAAACGCGTTCCTTCGCCATTAACCAAGCAATACGGTGTACCAACACGCGTGTTTTGCCGCTCCCTGCTCCTGCTAACACCAACAAATGTTTAGCGTTAGAACTCACCGCCTGGCATTGAGCGCTATTAAGTTCACCTAGAATATGATCTAGGGACTTATCTTCCGTGACTGACATACTGCTTAATCCTGCTTATCACGTATGAGAGGAACAATTAATAAAGCACTAATCACATAGAATAAAGGCAATAGCATTAAACTAATGTGGTAATCAGCTACCGAGTAAATCGGCTCACCATTTGGCAAGATTTCGCCAGAACGGAATTTATCTAAAAGCCAACCAATCGAATAGGTTAAGATGGCACTACCAAACATGGAAACCATGTTAACAAAGCCTACTGCCGTTGCTACATACATGGATGAGCTAAAACGCTTGGTCATCACAAAGGCTAATACATAGGTACCACTTGCACCAAAGGTGAAGAAGAGCATGCAGGCTGTTAGCTCGGTTAGGTGCGGTAAATAAACAATCAACGTCAATGCTGTTGCTGCTATCAACGCTGAAATTGCCATGGACCATTTACGGTTATTAAAGAGGCCGGAAACCCAACCCAAAAGCGGACTACCCACTGCCATACCGATAAAGGTCATCGTGACAGCAGGCATTGAAGCCGCATCACGAGAAATACCATGCACATCGACAAGAAACTTCACCCCCCAAGCACCACCAAAAGCATCGGTGGGCGCGGTAACAAAGAAAGCATAAACACCCACAATCCAGCTCTGGGGTTGTTTAACCACTTCCTTTAAGCACCGCCAGAAAGGAGGAGAATTTTTAGCTTGTAGTTCAATTTCAGGATGTTCTGGATTGTGATCTCGGATAAATATCCAAGCAAAAGCCATTAAGACTAAACCAAACATACTCAGGTAAATCATGAGTTCGCGCCAGGTTAAATAATCTAGCCCGAGCGAGAGTGGTGCGCCACCTACTGCGGCCCCAAGGGTGCCAATGGTCAACGTGAGCCCGGTCATGAATGGGAACCAACGTGGGGCAAACCAAATATTCACAACCTTCAAGCAGCTGATGAAGGCGAATGCGGAACCTGCGCCAATCAACGCGCGCATAATACAGCCCACAAAGAAGCTTTGTGTATAAGCTAACGCCAAGGTACTTAAGGCACATAACATAATTGCAAAGGTAAGCAACCGTCTTGGGCCATATTTATCGGTTAGCGCTCCAACAGGAAGCTGTAGCGGCGCATAAGCCCAATACCAAAAGGATGAGAAAAGACCAAAGTCTTTTGCATCCATATTAAATGCTTGGGATAACTCATCAACGAGAACGTTGGGAGATACTCGCAGCAAAAATTCATACAAATAGAACGTTGTCGCCACGCTAAACATGATTAACGGAAGCACGACGGGATTAATGCGTTTCTGTGTCATAAACTGCTCTTTTATCATACTGAATAAGAAGTAGGATAACCGTCTCATTTTTATAGTTTGGGCTGAGTCTAATGCAAGTTGCGAGGCGATAGCAATACAAATTGCGCTCTAGCGGGTATCATAAAAATAGGTTAACAATGTTTAGGGTAATTAGATGACTAAGGAATGTACTTACCAAAAGGGATTTGGCAGCCACTGGCAAAGCGAGGCACTTGAAGGCGCACTACCCGAAGGACAAAACTCACCACAAAAACCGCCCTTTGGACTCTATGCTGAACAATTGAGCGGTAGTGCGTTTACAAGAGCGCGCCATCAGAATTTCCGCAGCTGGTTGTACCGCATTTTGCCCTCGGCAGTGCATGCCCCCTTTGAAAAAGTCGCTCATAGTGGGCTAAATATTGAAGGTAACCTTCGCCCCCAACCCACACAGCTTCGCTGGCACGCACAACGTTCTCCCGATAACGTGACAGATTTTGTCGCGGGCATAAAAACACTACTGTTTAATGGCGCACCCTCTACACATCAAGGTGGCGCCATCCATTTGTATGCCGCAAACGCTAGTATGGAAAATACCTATTTTTACAGTGCAGATGGTGAATTCTTAATGGTTCCTTATGAAGGTGACTGTGAGTTATTTACTGAATTCGGAAGATTTCATTTATCTCCAGGTGAAGTTGGCGTGATCCCACGCGGTGTACGCTTTCAAGTTAAACTCCACAGCAATGAGATCAAAGGCTATATTTGTGAAAATTATGGCTCACCATTCACGCTACCTGATCTTGGCCCCATTGGTAGTAATGGCCTAGCCAACCCTAAAGATTTTCTGATCCCACATGCCGCTTTTGAAGAAAAACAGGGTGATTTTCGACTACTCGCAAAATTTGACCAACAACTTTGGCAAGCAAAAATCGATCACTCTCCTTTGAATGTGGTTGCTTGGCACGGTAATTATGCTCCTTATAAATATGATCTCGCTTTCTTTAATACCATTAATACCGTCAGCTATGATCATTGCGATCCTTCCATATTCACCGTGCTCACATCGCAAAGCGCTTTACCAGGCGTTGCTAATATCGATTTTGTTATTTTTCCAGAACGCTGGATGGTTGCAGAACACACATTTAGGCCGCCTTACTACCACCGAAATGTCATGAGTGAATACATGGGATTAATCAAGGGTGCTTACGATGCCAAAGGAGATGGTTTTGTTCCTGGGGGCGGTAGCTTGCACAATATGATGTCAGGACATGGTCCGGATAAAGAATCTTTTGAGAAAGGACAAAACGCCAAGCTTGTGCCTGAAAAGCAAACTCAAACATTGGCCTTTATGTTCGAAAGCTGCCTGCCGTGGACAACAACGGCTTTTGCAAACGACCCTCGTCTCTTGCAAAGTGATTACCAAGCGTGTTGGCAAAATATTCAACCGTTATTTACGAAGAATAAACGATAAAAATCCCTCTCCCAGAAGGGAGAGGATACGCTTCATTTTAGATAGGATTATGCTAAAAGCGCTTCTTTTAAACCTTTTAGTGCAACTAATTTGATATCGTCGCGAGCAGGTTTAGGAGGGATAACAACTTCTTTACCGGTTAATGGGCTAACCATAACGCGTTTCTTGGTCGGTTTACGTCGAACTTTACGAATTTTTAAACCCATTTTAGGGATCATGATTTCGCCTGATCCTTGTTTTTTCATATGAGCTTTGACCAATTTAGCCATCTCAGTGAATACTGCTTCCACTTCTACCCGCTTCAAACCTGTTGAATCAGAAATGGTTTGTAAAATTTCAATGCGGGTTTGCTTGTCTTTAATTGCCTTGGTGCGAGAAAGGAGCAACTTGGACTCTGCGTTGTCATCAGCTTTTTTACGGCCAGAAGTGACTTTCGTATTTTGCCTATTAGACGCCATTTAATTCTCCATTATTATTCTTAATTGATTGCGCTCGATAAATTTTCTTAAAAAATAAGCACAATTTAACGACGCGCAGGCGATTATGCCAACGGCACCACAGCAAGTAAACCCCTTATGAAAATTTAGAGCAGACTATAATGATTGCACGCATTCTTTTCCTTCAAATTTAGGATTACCCATGCGTGATGTGACGGGAATTATTTTCAGATTTTCTGGTTGCATTGCGGCTAAAAGTGGCGCGATCTCAGTTACTTTATTTTCTTTTGCTAACCAAAAAGAATAGTGTTCAGGAGAAAGTATGGCGGGCATGCGCTCATGTAAACGTTGTAAAAACGGCGGCGCTTCGATAGTAATGATAGCGCAACTCATTATCACTTCGCCGTTACCTGATTGCCAGGTTGACCATAATCCTGCAAATGCAAACAATGGCTGATCGATAATTCTTACAAAAAATGGCTGTTTCTTGTTTTGGATCTCTTTCCATTCGTAATAGCCAGAAGCAGGGATCAAGCAACGTTGCTGCAAAAACGATTGCTTGAATGTCGGTTTTTCTAACAGCGTTTCAAACCGTGCATTGATATGACCTGGTGGGATCTCAACGGTCTTTTTTTGCCAAGATGGAATCAATCCCCAGCGACCAAAGTCAATTTGCTCTGCATTGCTCATGATATAGGGGATGGTTTGGGATGGTGCAATGTTATAACGCGGGTTCATAAAGAAGCCGCGCTTTAATTTGAAGTGAGAAACAATCTGTTGTTCATCAGCATATAAAGCAAATCGTCCACACATACTCTTACCCCTTTGGCTTTAGGCGTTGTTGCGATAGCAGGCTCTCACAATCCTCATGTATGAAGAATACATTCTGGTTGTTCGACCCTTGGCGCCTAGCCTAAAGCCAAAGGGCTTTGAGTAATATTCGTTTCTTTATTTATTCAACAGTTACTGATTTTGCTAAATTTCTTGGTTGATCAACGTCTGTGCCTTTCAATACCGCCACATGATAAGCTAATAACTGCAACAAGACAGTAAACGCGATAGGGGCCATAAGCTCACCTACCGTTGGGATCTCAATCACTGTCATCTCTTTGCTATTGACCAAACCGGTTCCTCGTTCAGCGAAAACAATCAATTCCCCTTGACGTGCACGAACCTCTTGTAAATTAGAGACAAGCTTGTCAAGTAAGTGGTCGTGTGCTGCAAGCGCAACAATTGGCATATTTTTATCAACCAGTGCCAAAGGCCCATGCTTTAACTCACCTGCTGGATGTGCTTGAGCATGAATGTAAGAAATTTCTTTTAGTTTCAAAGAGCCTTCTTGCACAATGGGGTAATACACTCCACGACCAATAAAGAGCGCGTTTTCTTTATCGTCGAAGCGGTGTGCCAACTTCGCAATTTCATCGTCCAGTTGTAAAAGCTGTTCAATAACCTGTGGCAAAGCACGGATCGCTTCAACGATTTGCATTTGTTCGGTATGTTTGGGGTTATTACGACGCCCCAAACACTGCGCCAGCATCAAGAGTCCTACCAGCTGTGTCGTAAACGCTTTGGTTGATGCCACACCTATTTCAGGGCCTGCGTGTGTTAGCAATACTAATTCCGATTCACGCACCATTGAACTTTCTGGCACATTACAAATCGCCAGTTTTCCACAATAGTTAGCACTATTAAGGTTGCGCATGGCCGCTAAGGTATCGGCTGTTTCGCCCGACTGTGAAAGTGTAACAAACAATGTTCCTGGCAAAACAACCTGGCTACGATAGCGCGCTTCGCTTGCGACTTCGACTTGGCAAGGTATATTGGCGATGCTCTCTAGCCAATATTTTGCAACCAATCCTGCATGGTAACTTGTACCACACGCGACAATTTGAATTGCTTTTGTTTTATCAAAAATATCTACCGCTTCTGCGCCAAAAACCGCATCTGGCACATCATTCTCATGTAACCTTCCTGCAAACGCTGAGCGAATAGCTTCTGGCTGTTCGAAGATTTCCTTTTGCATGTAGTGTCGATATTTGCCCCGATCGGTGCTTTGTGCTGTTAATGCAACCTTGCGCACCTTTCTTTCAATTTGGTTTCCCGAGCGATCATAGATCACAAAACGATCGCGAAAGATTTCTGCCACATCGCCATCTTCTAAAATGACAAAGTCTTGCGTAAAGGACAATAAAGCCAAGCTGTCTGAAGCGATAAAATGCTCACCTAAACCAATCCCGATAACCAATGGGCTTCCATGACGGGCCGCAATGATTCGATCGGGAGCGTTTTGTGACACAACCGCTAATGCATAGGCACCTTCTAATTCTTTAACGGTTGCCTGGACTGCTTGCAAAAGATTATTTGTTTGCTTAAATTCCTTGCCTATCCATTGCACGATTACCTCAGAATCTGTCTCAGAGCTAAAGCGCACTTTGTCTGCTTCTAGTTTTTGGCGCAGGGAAAGATAATTTTCAATGATGCCATTATGAACAAGGGCAATTTGATTTTCGAACAAGTGAGGATGCGCATTCATTTCACTGGGTTTACCATGAGTTGCCCATCGCGTGTGCGCAATGCCCACTTTCCCTAATAAAGGTTCTTTGTCATGCGCTTGTACTAATTGGTTTACTTTGCCACACACTCGCAAACGCTCAAGCATACCTGCCTCATTTAATACGGCAAGTCCTGCAGAGTCATAACCTCGATATTCAAGGCGCTTTAACCCTTCGAGTAAAATGGGCGCAATATCTCGTTGTGCAATGGCTGCTGTTATCCCACACATGTTATTTATCGTCCTTTAAAGGTTTTTGCTGTTTAACCGGCCTTTGCCAATCAATTGATCTTGGCTCCAGACGATGTGTTAATGTCAATTGGAAAGGTGGAACATCTTCCTTCACGGTGCCACCGGCACCAATCGTTGCGCCTTTACCCACTCGAATCGGCGCAACTAATTGTGTATCTGATCCGATATGAACTTCATCTTCAATAATGGTTTGGTGCTTATTGGCTCCATCGTAATTACAGGTAATCGTTCCTGCGCCAACATTGACATTTTTACCCATGATGGTGTCGCCAATATAGCTCAAGTGATTAATTTTTGAGCCTTCACCAATAATAGAATTTTTGATTTCAACATAATTACCAATATGCGTATCATCAGCCAATATTGCGCCAGGTCTTAAACGTGCAAAAGGACCGATTCTGGCATCATCACCAACCGTTGCACCCTCTAAGTAGCTATTCGCCAAAACGGTAACACCTTTGCCCAATGTGCAATTAATGAGAACCGAATTTGGACCAATATAGCAGCCTTCGCCTAAAATGTTTTCACCTTCAAAAACCACATTCACATCGATCAGCACATCTTGCTCTGCTGATAACGTGCCTCGCAAATCAAAGCGGCTGGGATCAAAAATGATAACGCCTGATTGCATTAATTTTTCAGCTTGCTGTTTTTGGAAAACTCTTTCAAGTTGCGCTAGTTGGCTTTTATCATTAATCCCCGTCACTTCATGAACATCCTGTGGGTAATCGGTGGCAACATTAACGTTTTCTTCAACGGCAAACTGAACAATATCCGTTAAATAATATTCGTGCTGCGCATTATGATTGGTTAATTTTGCAATCCAGGATTTCAATGATCTCGCATGCGTGATAAAAATGCCGGTATTAATTTCCGTTATCGCTCGTTGCTCAACTGTCGCATCTTTATCTTCTTTGATGCACAAAACATGGCCTTGTTTATCTCTAACAATTCGCCCTAACCCCGTTGGATTAGGAAGTATTGCCGTTAACACACCCAACGCTTCAGGCGCGGTTTTTGTCATTAAATTTTCTAAAGTCGATGGCTGAATCAACGGTACATCACCATATAAGATCAAAACACGCTGATCATCTTTGATATAAGGCAATGCTTTTGCAACCGCATCCCCTGTACCTAAACGCTCAGGCTGTTCTACCCAGGTAATATCATTACCGGGGAATGCCTCTTGTAGCGATTCACCCTGATAACCATAAACAACAATTATTTGAGAAGGATTAAGTGCTTTAGCCTGCGCTAACACATGAGCCAACAAGGGCTTGCCTCCTAATGGATGCAAAACTTTGGCAAGCTTAGATTTCATCCGGGTACCCTGGCCTGCAGCCAAGATAACGATGCTTAATGGCTTGTTTGCTTGTTCGCTCATTTTTAACCAAACCTTTTTAACAAAAAGGGCGGCTTGCGCCACCCTTATACGTTTTTCCCTTGTAAAACCTAACGAACGGCTATTTTAGGTGCACTTTCTTTTTCGCTTCACGAATTGCACGCAACATACCGGCCGCTCTTGCCAACTCAGCTCGCGCCATCGCGTAATCAACATCGGAACGATGATCTTTAAGTGTTTTTTCCGCTTGCTGTTGTGCTTTAATCGCTTCTGCTTCATTAAAGTCACGCGCTCTAACTACCGTATCAGCCAAAATTGTCACGACTTTAGGTTGCACCTCGAGAATACCACCTGTTACGTACACGACCTCTTCTTTATCATCTTTGTCGCGTATGCGGATAAAACCTGGCAATAAACCAGATAATAAAGCGGTATGACCTGGTGCTATTTCTAGCTCCCCCATAGTACCTGTCGCAAATACGCGTAGCGCATCCCCAGAAAAAATTTCTGCTTCGGCACTAACGATGTCTAAATGTAGCGTGGCAGCAGCCATGATTTTACTCTCTTACGCGATTTGCTTAACTTTGCATTGCCTTAGCTTTCTCAATCACTTCCTCAATGCCACCCACCATGTAGAATGCTTGCTCAGGTAAATGATCGTATTCACCATCAATAATACCTTTAAAGCCTTTGATGGTTTCCTTCAATGAGACGTATTTGCCAGGTGAACCTGTGAATACTTCTGCAACGAAGAAGGGTTGTGACAAGAAGCGTTGAATTTTTCGAGCACGGGTTACAATCATCTTGTCGTCTTCAGATAATTCGTCCATACCTAAAATAGCAATAATATCTTTTAATTCTTTATAACGCTGCAAAGTTCCCTGTACTTGTCGTGCAACATCATAATGCTCTTGACCAACAACTAATGGATCAAGCTGGCGACTGGTTGAGTCTAAAGGATCGACCGCAGGGTAAATACCCAATTCAGCAATTTGTCGCGATAATACAACGGTCGCATCTAAGTGTGAGAAGGTTGTCGCAGGGGATGGATCGGTTAAATCGTCCGCAGGTACGTAAACAGCTTGAATAGAGGTAATCGAGCCTGTTTTGGTTGAAGTAATACGTTCTTGCAAGCGACCCATTTCTTCAGCAAGTGTTGGCTGATAGCCTACAGCTGATGGCATACGACCTAACAATGCGGATACTTCCACACCCGCTAAGGTATAACGATAAATATTATCGACGAATAGTAATACATCACGACCCTCATCACGGAAGCTTTCCGCAATCGTTAAGCCTGTTAATGCAACGCGCAAACGGTTTCCTGGTGGCTCATTCATCTGACCATAAACCAGCGATACTTTATCTAATACATTGGAATCTTTCATTTCGTGGTAGAAGTCGTTACCTTCACGAGTACGCTCGCCCACACCCGCAAATACAGAATAACCGCTATGTTCAATCGCGATATTGCGGATAAGCTCCATCATGTTAACGGTTTTACCAACACCGGCACCACCGAACAACCCCACTTTACCACCCTTAGCAAATGGGCAGATTAAATCAATAACCTTAATACCGGTTTCTAATAATTCTTGACTGGCGGCCTGTTCTTTAAAGCTAGGCGCAGGGCGGTGAATGGGTAAGCGAGATTCTTCGCCTATCGGGCCCTTTTCATCAATCGGACGACCCAGAACATCCATAATTCGACCTAAGGTTTTGGTTCCGACGGGTACTTGAATAGGCTCGCCTGTATTAGAAACCTGTAAACCACGACGCAACCCTTCGGTTGTTCCCATTGCGATAGATCGCACAATACCGTCACCAAGCTGCTGTTGCACCTCAAGCGTGATTTCGCCACCCTCAACTAACAAAGCATCATAAACCTTAGGAACGGCTCCTCGAGGAAATTCCACGTCAACTACCGCACCAATAATTTCTACGACTTTACCGGATGCTTGTTTTAATGATTGAGCGCTCGACGTACTCATACTTTATACCCTATGCTATTCTTCGAAAAAAAGAAGCTACACTGCGGCAGCTCCCCCAACAATCTCAGCCAGTTCGCGCGTAATCGAAGCCTGTCTAGCTTTATTATACGCCAACTGCAAACTATCAATTAATTCACCCGCATTATCTGATGCACTTCTCATTGCCAACATGCGCGCTGCCTGCTCACATGAAAAGTTTTCTACTACACCATGATAAACCTGCGATTCGATGTATCGTGTTAACAACAAATCTAGTAACTCTTTTGCATCTGGCTCATAAAGGTAATCAGTGCGTTTACGTGTCTTTGCACCACCTGAGACGGCCTTACCAAGCTCATCAGGAATAATCGGCAATAACTTCTCAATAACCGGCTTTTGGCTCATGGTGTTTTCAAAACGGTTGTAGCTAATATATAGCGCATCAAGCTCGCCAGTATTGTATGCATTTAGCATCACACTGACTGGGCCAATCACGTCTGCTACACTTGGACTATCGCCCAGGTGGTGTGCTGAAGCCAACATATTCGCCCCAATACGCCGCAGAAAAACTTCTGCTTTTGAACCGATGGCACACGTAACGACATCTCTACCTTCTTGCTGCCAATTTTGCAGCTGAACGATCAGGTGGCGAAAGTTATTGGCGTTCAATCCACCACACAACCCTCGATCGGTAGCAACCACAATCACACCAATACGCTTTTGCTCTCTCGCAATCATGTATGGGTGGCAATACTCGGTGGAATTACTCTCCGATAAATGCTCAATAACAATTCTAATTCGCTCTGCGTAGGGGCGTGAGCCTAACATGCGCTGCTGTGCTTTACGCATTTTGCTCGCCGCCACCATTTCCATCGCTCGCGTAATTTTTTGAGTACTTTTAATACTCTTAATTTTCGAACGAATCTCTTTTGCACCTGACATAGTAACGCCTTTTTAAGTTATCAGGACACTTGCCATGATTGCGATTTTTTAAACGCTTCAATCGCTGCTCTTAAACGCTTTTCAACATCATCGTTATAATCACACTTTTCATTGATCTCATCGATCAATGCCTTGTGCTGATGACTCATAAAGCTTAAAAGCGCTTTTTCAAATTCGACAACCTGCGTTAATTTAACATCATCGAGGTAGCCTTTATCCGCAGCAAATAACACCACTGCCATTTCAGCAACAGAAAGCGGTGAATATTGTGCTTGCTTCATCGATTCCATCACGCGCTGACCACGTTCTAATTGTTTACGTGTTGCTTCGTCTAAGTCTGATGCAAACTGTGAGAATGCGGCTAATTCACGGTACTGAGCGAGCGCTAAACGCACACCACCACCGAGCTTTTTAATAATTTTGGTTTGTGCAGCACCACCTACGCGTGATACAGACAAGCCTGCGTTAATCGCAGGACGAATACCGGCGTTGAACAAATCACTTTCTAAGAAGATCTGGCCATCGGTGATCGAGATCACGTTGGTTGGAACGAAAGCAGAAACGTCACCCGCTTGGGTTTCGATGATTGGCAATGCGGTTAATGAACCTGTTTTGCCTTTCACTTTGCCATTGGTTGCTTTCTCAACATACTCTTCGTTAACGCGAGCAGCACGCTCAAGCAAACGAGAGTGGAGATAGAATACGTCACCAGGATACGCTTCACGTCCTGGTGGTCGACGTAATAACAGGGAAACTTGACGATACGCCCAAGCTTGCTTGGTTAAATCGTCATAAACGATTAACGCATCTTCACCTTTATCACGGAAATACTCGCCCATTGCGCAACCAGAGTAAGGTGCAATAAATTGCAGAGCGGCCGCTTCAGCAGCGGTCGCAGCAACCACAATGGTGTGCGCCATTGCGCCGTGCTCTTCTAATTTACGAACCACGTTCGCAACAGAAGAAGCTTTTTGACCAACCGCAACGTAAATACATTTAACGCCAGTGCCTTTTTGATTGATGATCGCGTCAATCGCAATAGCGGTTTTACCGGTTTGTCTGTCACCAATAATCAATTCGCGCTGACCACGGCCAACAGGGACCATCGCGTCAATCGCCTTTAAACCCGTCTGAATGGGCTGATTTACCGACTGTCTTGTAATAACGCCTGGTGCCACTTTTTCAATCGGTGAGGTTTGTGTGCTGTTGATTTCACCCTTACCATCAATAGGACGACCTAAAGAGTCGACCACACGACCGAGCAATGCCTCACCTACTGGAACTTCTAAAATTCTGCCCGTACACTCAACCATGTCACCTTCGGCTAAATGCTCATACGCACCTAAGACGACCGCCCCTACGGAATCGCGCTCCAAATTTAACGCCATGCCATAAACGTCGCCCGGGAATTTAATCATTTCGCCTTGCATAACGTCATTTAAACCGAAGATCCGCACAATGCCATCACCCACGCTGATAATGGTACCAACGGTTCGTGCTTTAGCATCAATGTCGGCGCTTTCAATGCGTTGTTTTATAAATTCGCTAATTTCGGAAGGATTAAGTCTCATGTGTTCTTAGCCTATTCTTATGAAATACCGACAGCATCGCCTAATTTGGCGAGCCTGCCACGAATGGAGCCATCAATTACCAAGTCACCCGCTCGAATGATTGCGCCACCCAGGATGCTGCTATCAACTTGGCAATCCAAAGCTATATTACAATTCATTCGTTTCTTGAGGATTTGGACGAAACGTTCCTGATCTTTATCATTAAGCGGCTCTGCTGAAATGAATTCAACATTTACAACGCGCTCGGCAAGAGCGCGCATTTCTTCGTAAAGGTGAGCAATCTCAGGAAGCAATGCCAAACGCTTAAATTTACCCAAAATACCTACAAAGCTTTTCATCTCGTCAGAGTAATTATCTTTACCAATAACGTCAAAAAGCCCAATCAATTCTGAAGTCGAAAATCGCGGATCCTTTACCAATGAAAGAAATTGCTTATCGCTGGCTATCATTGCAGCCAGTTGCAACATCTCAGACCATTTAGCCAATGCATTTTTACTTTGTGCCAATTCAAAGGCAGCTTTCGCATAGGGTCTGGCAAAAGCACGATTTTTGGACATATCAAATTTCCTGAGCCAGCT
Source organism: Uncultured Candidatus Berkiella sp. (assembly GCA_964502705.1). Classification (GTDB taxonomy): domain Bacteria; phylum Pseudomonadota; class Gammaproteobacteria; order Berkiellales; family Berkiellaceae; genus Berkiella. The sequence goes on from CAZCXZ010000018.1 coordinate 25,297, forward strand.
TATCTAACATATTTTGATGAGTGCCAACATCAATACTGCGTCCGAGTATTTTTTCAGCGCCAGTTATCGCAATACTAGCAACTTGGCTACGTAGGCCATCTTTTGCTTGCAAGATCATTTGCTCAACTTCTGCGTGCGCTTGTTGAATAATACGCTGACCTTCTTCATGAGCTTGCTGACGAGCATGATCAACGATCGCATCCGCTTGCTTTTTAGCTTCCAGGACAATGCTAGCGCCTTGTTCTCTACAGCCTTTTAACTCAACAGCTATTTGCTCTTTGGCACGCTGGAGCTCCAAATGCCCCATTTCGGCCGCGGCAAGACCGTCGGCAATTTTCGCTTGTCGCTCTTTTAGCGCTTTAATGACCGGTGGCCATATATATTGCTTTGTGATCGACACAAATATGACAAATGTAATCATTTGCCCAAAGAGGCTGAGGTTAATATTCACCGCAATAATTCTCCGAAGCTAAGCTTAGTTTGGTACGTGTCTCAGAACCTCAACTAAGAATGGGCTAGCGAAGGTGAAATATAACGCGATCCCCACACCCACCATCGAGATAGCATCAAGCAAACCTGCCACAATGAACATTTTACCCTGTAACATGGGGGTCATTTCTGGTTGGCGCGCCGCACCTTCTAAAAACTTTCCACCCAGCATGCCAAAGCCGATCGCAGTTCCTACAGCAGCAGTACTAATCAGGATCGCTACAGCAATAGCGGTCACTGATTGCAGTTGCATTACAATTTGAGCAGTTTCCATTTCTTTCTCCTAGCATTAAATTTTAACGTCAAATAAATATAGAATTAGTCATAACCTAGTGTTCTTCGTGCGCTTGGCTAAGGTAAATTAGCGTCAGCATCATAAAGATAAACGCCTGCAAGGTAATAATTAGGACATGGAACAACGTCCACACCACGCCTAAAGGCCACTGCGTCCACCACGGTAATAAAGCAATCAAAATAAAGATCAATTCACCAGCATATAAGTTGCCAAACAGTCGCAACCCTAGGGAAACAGGTTTTGCCAATTCATCCACCAAGCGCAACATCATGTTGAATGGGAAAAGCCACGGACCAAATGGTTTACACAAGATCTCTTTAGCTAAACCCAACCCGCCTTTATTTTTGATGTTGTAATAGATTGTCATGAAAAAGACGCTAACAGACATGCCCAGCGTCATATTGAGGTCGGTCGTTGGAACCAGTTTAAAGTGGTGAATCCCTAGCAATGATGCAATACGAGGAAACAAATCAATAGGTATCAGATCCATGAAGTTCATCAAGAAAACCCAGACAAAAATAGATAAAGCCAGCGGCGCAATCCATTCGCTCTTTCCGTGATAGATGTCTTTAACCTGCTGATTAACAAACTCAACAAGAACTTCGACTAAATTTTGCAAGCCGCCGGGCACCCCCGAAGTTACCCGCCTAGCCGCCATGTAAAACGTTCCAAGAAAAAATAAGCCCAAGGCCCATGATACGAATAACGTATCTAAATGAATCGTAAAGAAACCCTCACCCCAGGCCAAATTTGTGAGATGGTGCCTTATATACTCTGCCGAGGTTAGTTCTTGGTCTACTTGAACAGTCATTAGGTTCTCATACCCTGATTATTTTTTTTAATTTCACATAACTCATCAATACAGGTGTCAGCGCAAAACTTAACTGTGCCGTTATGTAGCCTATGAAAAGCCATAAAGGTAGCACCCATTCCGTTGACACTGCCAAGAAAAACCCTATCGCGGTTAACACAACTTTAACCATTTGCCCTACGTACAGGGATTTAAAAATTTTCTTAGCTGCTCTTGCACCTTGGTGCGAGAATACGCGTCGATATAAATATAAGTTTGGCAACGCACATATCAACCCACCTGCCACGTAAGACGCAGCTGATGGCGCCCCATATAGCACCCCTATCAACGGTGAAAGGATAATGACCAAAGGAAATTGCACCAAGACGGCCCAAAGCGCTTCTTTTTGACTGTTAGTGCGTATCAATCGTAAGTTACCCATGGTAGACGGCTTGCCAAGCGCGCAAAGTATACTGGTTGCTCAAATTTTTAGCAATTTATTTGAGGTGGGCTAAAATACCTTCTAGTTCATCGACACTATGGTAACGAATCACCACCGATCCTTTGCCTTTGCGACCATGCTTAATCTGAACTTGCGCCCCCAATTTATCAGCCAAATCTTCTTCAAGCCGACGAATATTAGGATCAACCGTAATGATTTCTTCTGCCTGAATGGGCGCCGACCCTTCCTGTAGTTTGTTAACTAATTTTTCTGTTTCACGAACAGATAGCCCTCGGTTGATAACCGTTTGAGCAACTTGGCTTTGTAGCGTTCCCTTAAGCCCAAGCAAGGCTCTGGCATGCCCCATTTCTATCTCGCCTTGCTCTAACAAGGTTTGCACATCCGGGTTCAAGGTTAACAAACGCAAAGTATTGGTGATGCTAGCGCGCGATTTACCAACCGCTTCAGCAACTTGTAAGTGAGTGAGTTGCAATTCGTCTGCTAGTCGCTTTAAAGCGATAGCTTCTTCTAATGGATTTAAATCTTCACGCTGAATATTTTCTATCAATGCCATCGCCATAGCAGCTTCATCTGGCACATGACGAACCAATACTGGCACGGTAGTTAAGCTGGCCAGTTTGGCTGCGCGCCAACGACGCTCACCCGCAATGATCTCAAACTTGTCGCCTCTAGGACGTACCACAATCGGTTGCAAAATACCTTGTGCGCGTATGGATTCGGCAAGTTGCTCTAAACCATCATGGCGAATAGTTTGCCTGGGCTGATAGGTGCCGCCTGTTAATTTATCAACCGACATGTATGACAAAGATTGATCAGATAATTCAACCGATTCATGACTGCTAGCGGTGGGCTTTTCTTTAATTGCCACCGGGCTTTGGCCTAATGTAGCAGACAAAAGTTCATTCAATCCTTTGCCTAAACCTCGTTTTTTAATTGACATGTCGTAACCTTATTTTATCAATGCTGCTCTTTTGACTGCGGGCTTGTCCTTTTTACCCGACGTTGCTGCGCGTTTTTGACGACGCAGAAACTCTCCAGCCAATGCGAGATAGGCTACTGATCCTCTTGAGTGTTTATCATAAAGTTGCACCGGCAACCCATAACTCGGCGCTTCAGCAAGACGAATATTACGAGGGATCACGGTTTGAAAAACTTTATTACCAAAATGATCAATAAGCTGTGAAGAAACTTCAGCCGCTAGACGATTTCGCCCATCATACATGGTGCGAATAATGCCACCGATTTCTAATTGTGAATTAACAGAGTTTTTAATTTGCTTAACGGTATTGATTAAATCACTCAAGCCTTCCAATGCAAAATATTCACATTGCATTGCAATCATCACCGCATCTGCTGCAACCAACGCATTCACGGTCAACATGCTAAGGGATGGCGGGCAATCTAGAAAAATATAATCATATTGATCTTTAATCGCATTCAGTGCGTTTTTTAATGTAACAGGTTGCGATTGTTTTTTTACTAAAACGACTTCAGCAGCGGTTAAATCACTATTGGCTGGGATCAAATCATATCCCGCGGGTGTTTGTTCTATGATAGCTTGATGAACGGTTGCTTTACCTTGCAAGAGTTCATTCATCGAAAAATCGACTGCACTTTTATCGACGCCGCTACCCATCGTGGCGTTACCTTGCGGATCAAGGTCACAGAGCAACACTCTTTGTTTTGATAATACAAGCGCAGCAGCCAAGTTCACGCAGCTGGTGGTTTTACCAACACCGCCCTTTTGGTTTGCAAACGCAAAAATTTGATTCCGCATGCTCATGGAATAAATTCCTTTCTTTCAGAAATAATAATGGCCAAGTGCCGCTCAGCCTTTTCTCCGGGAACCGAAAGCTTAATGAGATCTTCGATTTGGTACCCCAAGGGGAGTACCAGAAGGTCAGGCGTCGCTTTCCCCATCATGGCAAAAAAGCGTCCATCATTAGCCAGCAAATGAGCACAAAGTCGGATCATTTCTGTTAACGGTGCAAAGGCTCGCGTGAGGATAGTACTAAACTTTTGTCCCGCTTGATATGTCTGCACTGTCTGGCACACACAATGTACGTTGTTCAAAGAAAGTGATTTAGCTGCTTGTGAAACAAAAACCTGCTTCTTTTGGTTGCTGTCTAACAAAGTAAACTGTCGTTCAGGATAAATGACGCTTAAAGGGATCCCTGGCAGTCCCGCGCCCGTTCCTACATCGAGCAAATGCTCACCACGCAGATATTGCGCTATCGACAAGCTATCGATGATATGTCTATCAATCATCTGGTGTTGCTCACGCACAGCGGTCAAATTGAATGCCTGGCTCCAACGATGAAGGAGCGCCACAAAGGCGAGTAATTTTTCACGCTGTTCATAGCTTGTGGATAACTTGAGCTCATTGAGCCTTTTTTCAAGCAGACGTTGCAAATCCTGATTGGGTACCGTCATGTTGAGCACTCGACTGATTGTTCATTTGAAAACTTCTTCAAATAAATCAGCAATAACGAAATCGCGGCTGGCGTAACACCTGGTATGCGCGAAGCAATACCAATAGTACTTGGTTTTATTTTGCCGAGCTTCTCAACAAGTTCAGCAGAAAGCCCCGGGATCCCCTGGTAAACAAAATGCTCTGGGATTTGGGTATTTTCCTGTTTAGAACATTTTTGAATTTCCATGGTTTGCTTACTAATGTAACCGGCATATTTAACTTGGACTTCAACCTGCTCTAACGCCTGCTCAAAAATGCGCATTGAAAGCTCATCGTTCTTGAACTCATCATTCACTAAAACCGCCGCCTTTATTTTCGGCAATTGTAATAAATCATGAATAGTCACTTCAGGACGCGCCAGTAAATCTAATGGTTTACATTCTTTTGTAAGAACAACCTGTGTATAACTCTCTAATATTTTTGCATCCGCTTCATGGGCAAAAAGACAAAGTGATTTTAGTTGTTGACGAATTTCGTCGACTGCCGCACATTTCTTTTGAAACATTTGCCAACGCTCGCTCGACACTAATCCCATGTCGTAACCAATTTTGGTCAAACGTAAATCCGCATTATCTTCGCGCAACAATAAACGATACTCGGCGCGACTTGTGAACATACGATAGGGCTCTAAGGTACCATGAGTAATGAGATCATCAATCAGAACACCAATATAGGCCTCATCGCGTCGTGGATACCATAAAGGTAAATTCTGTGTAAGACGTGCAGCATTGATACCTGCCACAATACCTTGCGCAGCCGCTTCTTCATAACCAGTCGTGCCATTAATTTGGCCGGCAAAAAATAATCCTTTGATATAGCGAGTTTCTAAAGTTGGAGATAATTCCCGCGGATCAAAAAAATCATACTCAATTGCATAACCTGGTCGCAGGATATGCGCGTTCTCCAATCCCTTCATGCTTCTTACCAATTGATATTGCACATCAAAAGGTAAACTGGTTGAAATACCATTCGGATAAATTTCGTGGGTATTTAATCCTTCAGGCTCTAAGAAAATTTGATGAGAGGTTTTATCAGCAAAGCGCACCACTTTATCTTCGATGGAAGGGCAGTAACGCGGCCCCACGCCTTCAATCACGCCAGAAAATAAGGGTGACCTGTCTAAACCATTGCGAATAATTTCATGAGTTTGTTCATTGGTATGTGTGATATAACAGTTAATCTGCTTGGGATGATCACTTGATTTGCCCATATAAGAAAACACGGGGGTAGGCGTATCGCCAGGTTGTGGCGTAAGCTGTGAATAATCAATCGATTTCCCATCGATACGCGGAGGCGTTCCTGTTTTTAGGCGACCTATTTTAAACGGCAATTCTCGCAAACGATGCGCAAGACTAACCGATGGCGGACACCCTGCTCGCCCACCTTGATGATTACTCAAGCCAATGTGGATCTTGCCAGCTAAAAATGTTCCAGCGGTAAGCACAACTGCTTCTGCGCGAAAAATGAGTCCCATTTGCGTGATCGCGCCCTTGACTTGATTATGCTCAATAATCAAATCATCCACAGCTTGTTGAAATAACCAAAGGTTAGGTTGGTTTTCCAATGCATCACGTACAGCTTGTTTATAAAGCATTCGATCGGCTTGTGCGCGCGTTGCACGCACTGCTGGCCCTTTACTCGCATTCAGTGTACGCCACTGTATTCCAGCCAAATCGGCGGCATGCGCCATGATGCCACCCAGCGCGTCAATCTCTTTGACGAGGTGACCTTTACCAATACCACCAATTGCGGGGTTACAAGACATTTGCCCGAGGGTTTCAATATTATGGGTTAACAATAACGTTTTGGCGCCGATTCTTGCACTGGCCAAAGCCGCCTCTGTGCCCGCATGTCCACCACCAATAACGATAACATCAAATTTTTGTGGATAATCCATAATTAATCACTTATTTACCAATGCAAAAACTTGCAAATATCTCGCCCAACAAATCATCAGTTGTCACGCGACCAACAATTTCACCCAGTGCGTCTTGAGCCATTTTTAATTCTTGCGCAACTAATTCGCCCGCTTTGTATCTCACTAACTGCTCTTTCGCTTTTTCACAACAATCGCGCGTAATGCGCAGCGCCGTTAAATGACGACGTCGCGCGGTAAATGTTCCTGATTCATCGGCGCGAAATCCCATGCAATCTTTTAGATGGGTTTTAAGTCTCTCAATCCCCTGCCCCGTTTTAGCGCTTAAGTAAATTTTATCTTCGCGCAATCCCTCTGGTATGGTGGTTAGATCAATTTTATTAATCAGCACAGTCGTTTTATCAGCAAACTGCTTTAGAACATTCTCTTCAACTGAAGTCATCATCGGATTTTTGTTGGCATCAACGACTAATAAAATTCTATCGGCAATATCTTGTTGTAATAAAGCGCGACGAATACCTTCTTGCTCAACTTCCTCTGCCTGTTGACGAATGCCGGCGGTATCAATGATGTGCAGTGGCATACCATCAATTTGAATTGTTTCTTTTACTAAGTCACGCGTGGTGCCAGGTATCGGCGTCACAATAGCGGTTTCATTTCCGGTTAAACAATTTAATAAACTGGATTTACCGGCATTGGGCTGACCTATTATAACTACCGACATCCCTTCTTTTAATAACTGCCCTTGTTTTGCTTGTTGTTGCAAATCGCTGAGCTGCACCAACGTGTCTTCAATTTTTTGCAATATATGGCCGTCAGCCAAAAAATCGATCTCTTCTTCTGGGAAATCAATGGCCGCTTCGACATACAATCGCAAATGCATCAATGTTTTAGACAGCGCAGTAATTTTTTCTGAAAATTGCCCCTGCAGTGAACGCATAGCGCTGCGTGCGGCCTGTTGAGTTGATGCATCAATAAGATCAGCAACGGCTTCCGCTTGCGCCAGATCCATTTTACCATTTAAAAATGAACGTTCAGAGAATTCACCGGGTCTTGCAAGTCTCGCCCCCAGCGCAACAACTGTCGTTAAAAGACAATCCATAACAACCGGCCCACCATGCCCTTGCAACTCAAGCACATCTTCTCCGGTAAAGGAGTTTGGCGCAGGGAAATATAAGGCAACCCCTTTATCAATCACTTCATTATTGGCGTTTCGAAAATCACTTAATGTCGCGACTCTAGGAGAAGGTAACTTTGACAGGAGCCGCTTCGCGATCGAAGCGGCTTCAGAACCTGAGATCCGAACAACACCTATTCCCCCTTTTCCAGGCGCTGTTGCAACAGCAACAATCGTATCCACTGGGGGGGAATTAACCATGTTCCCTACTTTATCTTTTTGAGAGCAGCATCACGCTCAATACCGCGTGTAATAAACCACTGCTGTGAAATCGACAGAATATTATTCACGGTCCAGTACAATACCAACCCTGCTGGGAATGATAAGAATAATACCGTGAACACAACAGGCATCAACATCATCATTTTTGCCTGCATCGGATCGGGTGGTGCTGGATTCATTTTCTGTTGCAAGAACATGGTAGCACCCATGATCAATGGCAAAACATAATAAGGATCTTTACTGGAAAGATCTTGTATCCATAACATGAATGGCGCTTGGCGTAATTCTATGCTTTCTAACAATACATAATAAAGCGCAATAAATACTGGTATTTGAACTAAGATCGGTAAGCAGCCGCCTAATGGATTCACTTTCTCTTTACGATAAAGCTCCATGAGCGCAGCACTAAATTGTTGTTTATCACTACCGTGACGCTCTTTAAGCATTTCGACACGCGGCTGTAAACGGCGCATATGCCCCATCGAGCGATAACTAGAAGCGGAAAGCCCATAAAATAAAACTTTAACCACCAGGGTTAACAAGATAATGGAAAAACCCCAATTACCCACAAAACCATGAATGAACTTTAATCCCCAGAATAATAACTGAGAGATCGGCCACAAAATACCATAATCCACGGTAAGCTCGAGCCCGGGAGCGATGGCTTTTAATTTGTCAGCAATTTCAGGCCCTAGGTAAAGTGACCCACCGACAACTTGTTTTTGCCCTGCTCCAACTTCCACGCCAGTGAGCGCACCAATGTTGTAAACATTTTCATCCGCCAGACGGCTGTAATATTCATTTTTTGTATCTTTAGGTGGCACCCATGCTGATAGAAAATAATGCTCTACCATGCCAGCCCAGCCCCCTTCCATCGTTTCACGGAAAGGACCTTTCTTCATATCAGAGAAGCTCAGTTTTTTATAAGGCTTATCTGGTGTTGATAATGCAGCACCTTCATAATTTTGTGCCCCCATTAAAAAACTACTGGATTTCGTTTTTACATGCTCACGACGCAACTGGCCATAGAAACTTCCCTGCCAAACTGATGCTGTGTTATTTTCAATAAAATATTTAACTTGAACTAAGTAATTATCGCGTTGAAATTGAAATGATTTAGTGACTCTTAAACCACTTTCATGATCCCAATGCAGATCAACATTTAAAGTATCTTGAGTTAATTGATATTGATTTTGTGACGTTGTGTAGTGTGCGCGCCCTTTTTCTTTAGAGTCTGGGCCTGGCTGATTTTTTCCGACTAAACCTGTTTGCGCAATATAATTTCGCGCATTATTTTTATCTAATAAAATAAAACCTTGCTCGGAGTGTAAACTTTCTGGATATTTCAGCAATTCTGCCCGAACAATATCACCACCCACTGGATCGATTTTAATTTTCAAAACATCGGTCGTAACATCGATTAAATCTACTGAAGCAGTATTTGTTCCACCAAAATTAGGCAGTGTTGCAGAATTCGTTGTTGTTGCAATAGTGGGAATTTCGCTATCATTTGTTGATGCGGTATTCGCAGTTGTTTTAGTTTCTTGTTTTGGCGTTGCCGGATGTTCAGTTTGCCATTGATTAAATAAAGCAAAACCAACAACCAATAAGGCTACCAGAATGAACATTCGTGTACGTTGTAATTCCATACCACTTTTCCTAAAGAATTTAAGGAACGTTGTCATTACCACCCGGATGCCAAGGATGACATTTGAGTAATCGCTTGGTTGTTAACCAAACACCTCGGGTGGCCCCATATTTATTTAATGCTTCAATTGCGTAATGCGAACAGGACGGATAAAAACGACACCGTTGACCCAACCAAGGGCTTATTAACCATTGGTATAAAGTAATCCCTGCTAGGAGCGTTTGTGAAGGGATTGTCGCAACAGTTGCCATTGCCGATTTAATTCTTTGTGTAAACATGCGTTATCCAAATCGTCGAGTGGTTTTTGGGTAATGACGACAATGTCGACAGCGCCCAAATGGCTTTGGTTATGGCGAAAGCCCTCTCGGATAATTCGGCGCACGCGGTTGCGCACCACTGCCGAAGGAATATAACGTTTAGCAATAGCTAAGCCTAAACGTGCATACGACAATGCATTTGCAGTGCAAATGATGGTAAACATTGCCCCTTTTTGTCTGCTTCCCTTTTTGAATACAGGTTGGTAATCCAAAGGACCCAGTAATCGATTTTTTTTGGGAAAACACAAATGCTGCTGAATAATGGGCAACCCTTTTCGCTATGCAAAATAAAAAGACACTTTGATTGGGCGTTAACCTATTCAAAGTGTCTTTAATGCGTCAATCAGTACGCTATTTTTTCGTTCCGCCGACCGGTGCGAGTACTTTACGCCCCTTGCGACGACGATTTGCGAGAACGGCGCGACCACCTTTTGTCTGCATACGTTGACGAAAACCGTGAGTTCTAGCTCTTCTTACTTGACTCTTTCGTTGAAAAGTCCGCTTCATGGCGACACTCCATGAGTTAAATAACTTGTTAAGATAAATCCCTAAAAATTAGGCGGTTAACTATATGCGATTGGTTTTCCAAAGTCAAGATGGCCTTAAAAGCTTCTTGTGGATAGAGAACAAGCTCTTAATGAAATTAAAGAAATATAAGAATGAAAAATGATGATTATGATTAGGGCGCCCAAAATCGCGCATAACACAATAATCATTATTAAAAACAAAGCATTAAAACGTTTAAAAGATGTGGATGAGCACATGATTCTAACAAGGATGAAATGTGGATAACCCGATCCCCCTACTTAAATCCCCAATAAAATCCATGTTACCCACAGTTACGCACAGCCTTCATCAACAAAGTTGTTAACAATCTTTAGGAGATCACAAATTTCTCTGGTTCGCTTTTTAGAGAGCACCAATAATTAATAAATATTTAAAAGATTAATTTAGTGATTATGATTAAGGCTGAAATTCTTGTGGATAACTTCGATATATTTATAAAAATTAATAACTTATGGAAAGCATAGCATGGGTTAAGCCCTTGGGGTAATTCTCTAACAACCTGTGCGTAAAATGTTCTTTTAGCAAAACTGGGGATAACCATACACAAACAACCCTGGTTATCAGCAACTTAATCAGAGGTTATACAGAGCAAGTTGTGGACAACCCCATATAAGGTTAATAGTAAAAAAAAATTTCCTTACTTAACTAATATAATAAATAGTATTAAATACATAGATTATTATGATTACGGTGGATAAAGTGGGGGATAAGTGGAATTAACGTAATAAATTCAAACTATTCCAGATGTATGAAACAGTGTGAAAGCGGTGTTTCAGAGCGGGACATCCTGTGGACAACCACCACCACTGGTAGCAGCGGGGGATATCTAACCAATTTATACACAATAACTCACCGTTTTCTTTCATAGTTACTAAACCCATGTTAGTGAGAGCATCATTAAATTGAGCCTAAAAACAGTGTGGATCACGAGAGCGAAGGGGGGTAAACTAGGTCCCCTAAGAAGTCGCTCAGTCATTAGTCATCTTCTGTCTAAAAATTAATAGCGAATGGTTATGTTGTAAACCAACTAAGTACAGCATCATCCTGATGACGGGATGTTTTGCTCTCAAATTAGTGCGTTAAGAGGAATTATCGGTGAGTCAATCCCTTTGGCAGCAATGTTTGCAGCGGTTAAAAGATGAGATCGCGCAATCTGCATTCAATCAATGGATCAGCCCATTACAAGCTGAAGAATCGGGAAATGGATTGACCTTATGGGCGCCTAATCAATATGTTCTAGATGGCGTAACACAAGATTACTTAGCGCGGATTGGTAACCTGTTGACAGAGCTCAATAGGGGCCAGCAGATGCGCGTGATGGTCGGTATTGGTGAGCGTATGGTTGAGCCCGAAGAAGCCCCTCCTAGCGCACCAAGTGTGGCACAACGCCAGCCCAGCACCTCGACCAAGATTTCTCACCAGTGCAATTTGAACACGAGCTTTGTTTTTGAGAACTTTGTTGTGGGAAAATCTAACCAACTAGCTGAAGCGGCAGCTAAGCAAGTTGCAGAAAATCCTGGTGGCGCTTATAACCCCTTGTTCTTATATGGCGGTGTAGGCTTAGGTAAAACCCACTTAATGCACGCGATTGGCAACGCGATTACAGCAAACAAAAAAGGTGCGAATGTTATTTACTTACATTCAGAGCGGTTTGTTGCAGACATGGTAAAAGCATTACAAAGCAATGCGATTAATGAGTTTAAACGTTTTTATCGATCCGTTGATGCGTTGCTTATCGATGATATTCAATTCTTTGCAGGCAAAGAGCGATCACAAGAAGAATTCTTTCATACTTTTAATGCGCTCTTAGAAGGGCAGCAGCAAATTATTTTAACGTCTGATCGTTATCCCAAAGAAATCAATGGAATTGAAGAGCGGTTACAATCGCGGTTTGGTTCGGGTTTAACGGTTGCGATTGAGCCGCCAGAATTAGAAACACGTGTTGCGATTTTAATGAGTAAAGCAGAGCACAGTGGCATCGTACTGCCGCACGAAGTTGCTTTTTTTATTGCTAAACGGATTCGCTCCAACGTCCGAGAATTGGAAGGCGCTTTAAAACGAATCGTCGCAAATGCACAATTTACCGGTAGCACAATTACATTAGAATTTGTGCAAGAAGCTTTGAAAGATGTATTGGCGCTACAAGATAAATTGGTTTCCATCGATAATATTTTGCGCACAGTTGCTGAATATTACAAAATAAAAGTATCTGATTTATTATCGAAGCGAAGAAATCGCTCAGTAGCAAGACCGCGTCAAGTAGCCATGACGTTATGTAAAGAATTAACAAATCACAGTTTGCCTGAAATTGGCGACGCTTTTGGTGGTCGAGATCACACAACGGTGTTACACGCTTGTCGTACAATTAAGAAAATGCGTGAAACCGATGCTGATATTGGCGAAGATTTTTCTAATTTAATGCGAATTTTATCAACGTAAGATTATGCAATTTACCATATCACGAGAAGCGTTATTAAAGCCGCTATTGCGGGTTGCGGGTGCCGTTGAAAAACGACAAACGCTGCCTATTTTAGCGAATATTTTGGTGTCGGTGAAAAATCAATTATTGTCTTTGACAGGAACTGATCTTGAAATCGAAATGATCGCGCGTATTCCGCTGACGCAAAGCGCATTAGCAGGCACAACGACAATCCCTGGTAAAAAACTGATCGATATTTGCAAAGCGCTGCCAGATTCGGCACAGATTTCTTTTGAATTAACCGACAATAAAGTGGCGGTTCGTGCGAATCGCAGTCGTTTTGTGTTAGCTTGCATTCCAGGTGAGAATTTTCCTCGGGTAGAAGAAATGCCAGGGGATATCGAGCTGTCGGTTAGTCAAACAGTGCTACGTCAATTGCTCGATATGACCAGTTTCGCGATGGCGCATCAAGACGTGCGTTACTATTTGAATGGTGTTTATTTAATTATTTCAGACAATGAAGTAAGAGCAGTGGCAACCGACGGTCATCGATTAGCAACGATGGCGTTGCCGATAAAAGCGC